>JBDLRI010000014.1:0-21275 GCA_039800105.1 Pseudomonadota bacterium | reverse complement strand
CCTCCCTGCCAGCGCCGAGCGAGGCAAGCCCGGCGCGTCACGAGGGCGGCGCGCGGAGCCGAGACGAGCGAAGGCGTGGCCGAAGCCACGTCGAGCGAGTCGTAGGCGAGCACGTCGGACGCAGCAGCGCGGGGCGCCGCCGCAGCCGGCGATGGCTTTTCAGCAGCCTGCTAGGGCTTCGTGGCGGACGTCGCCGGCGTGCGGTTGACCACGAGCTTTCCGCCTTCGCAGTAGGTGTCATCGCCGACGGTCATGCTCCCGTCGAGCACCGGCTGCGTGATGGGCTGACCCGCCGGGCGACGCGCGTACACCAGGTGGGGGCGGAAGTAAGTGTAGCCGAAGTCGAAGTTGACCTCGCCACGGCTCGCGCCCCCCGCGTAGACCTTCTTGAGATCCGGCTGGCAGCGACGCGCGAACAGCTTGATCGGGTCGTGGTACTGCCCGTACAGCCGTGTCTCCCACCCCCCCTCCGGGAAGTAGTGCCAGGGCACGCCCGCGTCATCCGTGATCACGGCCGCGCTCCGGGACAGGATGATGCTCCGGATATCGTCGAAGCTGGCGCGGAACATCAGGTAGGACGCGGCCTTGAGATAGGTGACCATCTCTCCGCGCGCGACGAGGAACTTCACGAGTCCGGGCCGCGCCGCAAGCCCGGCGTCCGAGATGTCGCCCGGGAAGTACCACGCACGGTGGCGCTCGGTCGAACCCCGCTTGACGAAGACGAATTCCACCCCGTCCTTGCCGTCGACCACCTCGCCGGTGGGTGCCAGCGACACAGCGCGCGCGGACAGCAGCTCGTGGTCGGTGCGCACGAGAAACCACGCCATGATCCCCGCGATGCCTGCGTAGGGATTCTTCGCGAGCTCGTCGCGCATGCCGTTGGTGAGGAAGAAGTTGACGCCCAGGATCTCGTCGAGCGCGCCCATGACCGTGTTCATGCTGTTCATCACGGTCGCCGTGTCCCCGGCCTTGAAGTCCGGGGGAAGCCCGACCGGCTCGAGGCCCAGGAGCACGAAGTCCGTGCCCTGCGGAAGGAAGTTCACCGCGTTGAGCATGTCGGGGCCGGAGAACGGGTAGAACACCGTCCGCGGCGGGATGTCCGCCAGCTCCTTGGCCGACCACGCGCGGATCTTCGTCATGTCGTCATCCACGTAGGCCCGCCAGGACTTCTCCGCGCGCGCGCGCTGACCCTGCCAGCCGGCGTTGCGTGTCACGGACGCGAGGGGCGAGCTCGCCTGGGCGGGCAGCAGTCCCGCGAGCACGCGGGCGCTGTCGTCGACCGGGGCGGCGGCCTGCACGACCGGAGCGAGGAAGGACACGGCGGCGAAGAATGCAGCAATCATCGGGACGACCGGGTGAGGAGGAGACGAGTGGCGAGGGCGACCGCGGCCCCCGCGAGAATCCACGCGACGTGGGGCGCCATCGCGACTCCCTTGTACAACAGGAACGCTGCGAATGCGGCGTACACCGCACCGGCGACGCGCGCCGGACGTGCGGCGGACGGCAACCGGGCGGCACTGAGCGCCACCAGGCCGGTGAACAGAAGCAGCACGACCGCGGTGCTCTGGACCGCCTCACGCAGCGTCTGCGTCCACACGAGGACCAGCGCCACGGACGCCTGCAACCACGCGGCGGCACGCGGGGGATGTCCGTCGTGCTGACGAAAGACCGGGGGCAGTGCCCCGTCCTCGGCCATGGAGGCGACGACCCGCGGTCCGGCCAGCACCATCGCGCTCGTGGCCGAGAGGAACACCAGCAGCGTCACGACGCTCATGCCGGCGCCCGCGGCGGGCCCGAGCAGCTTCACCGCGAGCACATGCCCGAGCATGGCCTTTCCGGGCCCGAGCTCGAAGGGATTCCCGATCTCCGCCGGGGTCAGGTTCGCGACGAAGACGAAGTTCAGCAGGAGGTAGAGCGCGCCGACGCCGAGGCATCCCCAGCCCATCGCGCGGGCCACGTCCCGGCGCGGATCGCGGAACTCTCCGGCCACGTACACCGCCGCGTTCCATCCGGAGAACGCGAAGGCGATCCAGTACTGGTTGTCCACCAGCGCCGCCCATGGGAACCCCGACGTCCCGCCCTCGGCCGGCTGCCATCCTGGCCACGCGTGAGCCCCCCAGACGAGTCCGGCGACGAGGAACCCCAGCAGCAGCAGCGCCTTGAGCGCCAGCAGGCCGTCCTGCGCGCCCCGGCTCACCCTGAGATCGACGCCGTGGGCGACGGTGAGGCCCACGACGACGAGCGTGGCCACGACACGCGCGTCGACACCCCACGGGACCAGCGCCTGGGTGTAGGCACCCACGGCGAGGGCATCCACCGCGATCGGCGCCGAGAAGCCGAGCAGCAGCGAGCCCCATCCGGCCAGCCACCCCACCGCGGGGTGGAGGTAGCGGGAGAGGTACTGGTACTCGCCGCCGCTCCGCCCGCAGTCCGACGCCAGCGCGCCGTACGCCTGCGTGCCGAGGAGGGCGAACGCGGCACCCACGATCCACGCGGACAGGATCGCGCCGGGCCCCATCGTGCCGGCCATGAAGCCCATGCTGAGGAAGACGCCCGCCCCCACCATGTTCGCCACGACGAGCCCGACGCCGGACCCCACCCCGAACCCGGAGGGCGCCGCGACCGAGGGCGTGCGTTGGGCCAGACCAGCCATCGGGCCGACCTTTACGCGATCCCCCTCACCCGTCCACCGCCGCGGCTCACTTCCCCTGCGCGAACCGCACCAGCCGGCCGACCACCTGCGCCCGCGCGGCGGGCGTGTCGATCAGCTCGAGGGGAAACCCCGCGAGCACGGCGCGCCCGCGCAGGCCCACGGCCGCCGCCTTGCCGTCCGCGTACCAGGCCACGGCGGTGCCGCGCCGCGCGGTGCCGAGCGCGTCCATCGACGGGGTGGCGTACACGGGGGCGCGCTCGCCGACCGTGAAGGAGAGCGGGCCGGCGCGCAGCGACGTGACGCTGCGGCGCGTGGAGATCCAGCGGGCGCCGAAGAGCTCCACGAGCGTGCCCGACCCGTCGGCTGCGGAGCCGATGTACCGCTCTCCCGCGCGCACGGCGGGACGCCCGTCCGTACGACCCAGCTCCCACGCCACGTCCGAGCCGCTGACGACGAGGTGTCCGCCCTGCGCGACGTAGGCGGACAGCACCTCCCGCTCCGCACGCGTCAACGCACGGTCGGCCCCACCGTCCGGGCCGGCGAGCCAGATGACCGTCTCCCAGTCCCCGAGCGCGACGTCTCCTTCCACGACGGCCTCGTTCGTGGCCACGGCCGCGCGCTCCACGGCCTCCGCGACGCGCGCCGCGGCATCGTGCACCAATCCCGGCGTGGGTTCGTCGAGCAGGCGATCGACCCCGTCGACGACGAGCACGTCGGGGTGCGGCGCGACCGCCACGACATCGCTGCCCAGCGGGTCCGAGACACCGTTGACCACCGGCCGCACCCGAAGGCGCTCCTCCCCGGTACACGGCACGCGCGCCTCGGTCGCCTCCGGCGGCAGTTCCGCGACGACGTCCCAGCGGTCCGGGGCGGCGCGGCGCCAGCGCTCGATCCTCCATCCGACGACGTCCTCGTCCTCGGGGGCCAGCCAACGGACGCGCGCGCGGGGATCCCCCCCGGCCGTACCCGGCACGACCTCGCACGCCGCCGACCGAAGCTCCACGCGCGGCCCGCGCCGATGGTGCCGCCCTCCCCACCGAAGGATCTCGGCGTAGGAATCGTCGGCCCAGGTGACCGCCCAGTGGTCGGCGCGCACCTTCCACGACACGGCGGGGGCATCGCGCAGGGCCCGGGTCGCGTAGCCCGCGACCTCCACGCTGCGGGGCAGGCGGCTGTTGGGGCCGATCGTGCCGCCGTCCTCGATCCAGCTGGAGCGGAGGCGGCCTCCCGACGCCGCGTACCTGCCGAACGCCTCTTCCAGCCCGTAGAACGCGTCGAACAGGCCGACGAGACGCGGACGCGGGAGCCCGGAGTCCGCGACGAGCACACGCCCGGCCGCGTAATAGCCGCCGGAATGCGCGGTCAGCAGGACATCCCCGAGCGCGCGACCGCCGACGATGCCGTCCGCTGCGAGCGTACCGAGCGCAGCATCGACCAGCGCCGCGGGCGCTCCGGGCAGCTCGAGCCGCCCGATGTCGCTGCTCGCCGCGTCCGTGGGCCCTTGCGGCACCACCAGCACCGCGTCGAGGCCGCTCGCCCAGAGGTGCTGCGCGTAGCCGTGGAGCGAGAGGGTATCGGCCAGATCGGTGTACCACCCGTGAAAGTGCAGCACCACATCGGTGCGACCGCGATCCCGGAAGCCTTCCGGGACGAACAGGTACACCGAGGAGTCCTGCCAGGGCCGGTCCCGAAACGGAAACGGCGCCTCGGGGAGCTCCACCACCCGACCACGACCGCAGACACCGACCCCGGGGCAATGGACGTCCGTCCACACGCGCGGCAACGGGGGAGGCTTGTGGCGGCGTCCTGTACGTCGGGCGGCGCGCACGGCAGGCTCCGCGGCCTCCGCGCCGCGCGCACGCGCGGAGACACGTGCGGTCTCGGCGCGCCGCACCCGCGCGGGACCCGCGGCGAGCGCCACCGAGGCCAGCATCCCGAGTCCGAGCGCCGCGACACCCGCCCACCACCGCATGCCCTCGCGTAGCCCACGGCGCGGACGCTCGCCACGACGCACGGCAGCCGCCCGACGTTCGCGCTACGGGGCGCGTCATGCACTGGATCGCGCTCTCAGCCACCCTCGCGGGGACTGCGGCCGCCGCGCCGCCCGACCGACCCGTCGCGGAGAGGATCGGTTCCCTCGATGACACCGTGCTGGACGCGGCCGACGGGTTCGTGCTGGTGACCGAGAGCGACCATGCCGTGCTGCGCGATCCGGATGGCATGCCGGGCGCGCGGCTGTCGTGCGGCGACGGCCCCGTCCGCGGCGCGCTGGACGGCCCCCGTCGGGTGGTGCTCGTGGCGCGGGACGGAACGGTCTGCCTCGCCGAACCGTCCGCGAGCCCCGGTGCCACGCGCCTGCGCGGTCGCCGGGGCATCGACGCGCGCCCGACGTCGGCGGGAGTCGTACGGCTGCTCGCCGACGGAAGCCTGGAGGCGCACGGCCACGACGGACGCCCTCGGTGGCGGCGCAACGCCCCGGTCGGGACGGGACACAGGCTGCATGCCGACGTCCAACCCGACTCCGTCGTCGTGGTGGGCGATGCCGGGACGGCGCGCCTCGATGCCCGCACCGGACGGCTCCTGCGGGCAGTCTTCGTCCCCGGCACGCGCGACGCCGCCTGGGACGGCACCCACGCATGGGTCGGCACCGCGACCGGGGAGCTCCGGCGCGTCCGGCTGGCCGACGGCCGCGACGACACCCCCGCGTGGCTGCGGCCCCGGGCGGCGGACGGCGCGGTGCGCGCGATCGTTCCGTACGGCGGGCAGCTCGCGGTCCTGCGCGCGTCGCCAGACGGCACGGGGCGTGGACGCCTCCAGGTGATCGACCTGGCACGCGAGGCCCTCGCCCTCGATCACGAGGGTCCCGACGACGACAGCGCGTACGTCGCGTCGCTGCGCCAGGCGACCCCGGCCCTGCGCTGGACCACGCCAACCCGCACGGAGCTTCTGGCATGGCCGGATCTCGGTGCCCTGCCCCACCCGGCACCGCTTCGCGAGGCGCCGCGGCACCGCGCGGCCCGACCCGGCGAGATGCCGCCCCCGGTGACGATGCCGCCGACCGAGGACGGGCCCCCGGCCGGCACCCTCCCCGCGGCCCCGGCGCGCACCGCGACCGGACCGGGGGGAACGCGCGCCGAGGGGCATCCCGACGGCACGGTGGCGCTCGCGGGCGAGCGCGACGACGGCGGGCGCTGGCAGGTCGTGTACGGCCCCGTGACGGCACTCGGCTGGTCGGGTGGAGCATGGCTCGTCGCAGGGGACGAGGGCGAGGGCCACGTGGTGCGCGCGCTGCCGCCGGCGGGCGCCGAGGACGCCGATCTGCCGGCGCCGGCGTGGCATCCCGGCCCGGTCACATGGCTCTCGGGCGACGCGGTGGGCGTACGCGCCGGGGGGCCGCGCCACCTGGCCGTGCACGACGACGCCGGCGGCGTACGCCTGGAGATCCGCGGCGACTGGCGCGGCGCGGCGCGCACACCCTCCGGCCTGCTGCAGGCGCTGGATGCGGGGGGGCGGCGCCACGACCTCCGCGTACCGGACCACCCCCTCCCCGACGCGCCCCGGGCCACCGCGGTGCACGCCTCGCCCGATGGCGCGCGCGCCGTCACGTTCGAGGGCGACGTGCCGGTGCTGCACGCGGCCGACACGGCACGCACCCTCCGTCGCCTGCCGGCGCTCGGGGCCGCCCCGCGGGCCGTGGCGGTCGGACCCGACGCGACCGCGGCCGACCTCGCCGTGTGGCGGCTGGACGACGTGCTCGACCTGGTGGACCTTCGCCGCGGCGAGGTGGTCCGAAGCGTGGCGCTGGGTGCCCCGGTGAACGGAACCCTGCCGTGGATGACCTGGTCGCCGTCGGGCCGCTTCGTATGGGCCCACGTGCGGCTGGAGACGGGCGCGAACCTGCTGGCGATCGACGCCCGGGACGGACGCATCGCCGCGCACCGCGCGATGGACCCGCCTCCCGGAGGCGCACCGG
Source organism: Pseudomonadota bacterium (assembly GCA_039800105.1). Classification (GTDB taxonomy): domain Bacteria; phylum Myxococcota_A; class UBA796; order UBA796; family SXON01; genus CAMAXZ01. The sequence goes on along the minus strand of JBDLRI010000014.1, from coordinate 14,649 downwards.
GCCGCTGGCGGGCGTTGTCGAACGGCGGCTGGCTCGATCTCGACGATCCCCAGGCGGGCGCGGTGGCCGGCGGGGCACGACCGCTGCACGAGGACCCTGCGCGCGACCGGCGGTGGTTCGCCACGGCGCAAGGTGCCGCCGCCCGGGACGCCGCGGGGGCCGAAACGGCGCGGCTGGACCTCGGCGCGCCGGCGACCGCCGTGGCCGACGACGCGACCGGCCTGTGGCGCGCCGGCCTCGTCGCGGACGGCACGATCACCGTGACGGACGCCCGCCGCGGGACCGTGGTGGCGCGCCGACGCGTCGAGGCGACCCGCTGCCGTGTGCCGACGGCGCTGCGATTCGTGGAGGACGACGCCTCCGTGATCGAGGTCGCGTGCGACGGGGCACCCCCGGTGCGCCTGGCGTGGCGTCTCGGGCGCACGCGCGCGGAGACGCCGCGCCCCCCGGGCGCGGTGACGCCCGTCGTGGGCAGGCCGGCCGTGGCGCGCTCCCCGGACGGCGACCGGATCGCCGTGGGTCTCTCCGACGGCACCGTGCGCCTCGTGCGGATGCGCGACGGGGCGCAGGAAGCGCTGTGGGTCGGACACGCGGGGCCCGTGACGGACCTGGCGTGGGACGGCGACCTGGTCGCGAGCACGTCCGTCGACGGCACCGTGCGGCTGCGGGAGGCCGCGACCGGCGTGGACCGGGCGGCCGCGAGCACGTTCGGCGTCCCGCTGCGCACGGTGGAGCTGGCATCGGTCCCCGATGGGAGCATGCAGGTCGTGGCGGACGGCGACGACGGGTTCCGGCGCCGCTGGACGGTGCGCGACACCCGGTGCATCCCGCACGACCGCGTGCCCTCGCCGCCAGGCCGTTCATCTTCCCGCGCGCCGCCCCCCGGCGCGCCGCGCGTGCAGGCGCAGCCCGACGGCAGCATCGACGTCGTCCTGGACGACGGGCCCGTTCCCGCCGCCGTGCTGCGGTGGTACTCCGACGGCGCGTGGAGCGTCGATCACGCAGATGGAACCCGGATCATGAGCTCCACCCTCGGGGACGGGAGCGCAGCCCCGCTCGCGACCCCGTGAACACACCGCGCTGCGGACGCGCGGGACCGCCGCGTGCGCCGCCCGTGATCGCACCGGCGGCGGGCCGGGTAGACTGGCCCACGGCATGTTCCCCCTCCTGCTTTCGCTCGCGCTGGCCTGCGCCGACTCCGATCCGTGCGCGGCCAAGGCCGGCACCGACCGCGACCTGTGCCTGCGCGCGGCCGTGCTCGCCGAACCCGACGCCCCGCGGGCGCACGCGGTCCTCCTGACCGTGGAGGATCCCCTGGTGCGCGGGCTGACGGCCATGGACTGGGTCTCCCGGAACCGAAAGCGGGTCACGCAGGCGCAGTTGCTGGTGATGTGCGAAACCCTCCCGCCCGGCGAGGACGAGCGCGCCTGCGTGCGGCACGCGACCGCCGCCCACCTGCTGCGATGAACGCCGCGCTGCTCCTGTTCGCGGCCTGCGCGCTCCCGCCCGGCGAGGCCGGGGGAGGCGTTGCGGAGGGGGGCGGGCCCCCCTCCGCCCCAGCAGCGTCCGCCGTCGACCCCTCGACCATCCCGCCGCAGGCGGCCCCGTGCGCCAAGTACGCAGCAGACGCCGAGGTCTTCGGCGCCTGCATCACGCACATGGTGCACCCGCGGATCCAGCCGGCCGAGATCGCCGGATGGTGCGCCCTGGCGGGCACCCGCGACGCCGAGTGCCGCGAGCGCTGGGTCGTGTCCGTCATGTCCAGCGGCGTGCTGCCGGGCCACCCGAAGGTGGAGTACCCGCGCGCGGACCTGATCGCGGCGTGTCTCACCGACGCCTGCCGGTTCCGGGTGCTCGATTCGCTTCCGGACCCTGACCCGGTCGCACAGATCGACGCGTGCACTGCGCACACCCACCGCTTCCGCCGCGACTGCATCGGCCACGCCCTGGAGCGCATGGCGTCGACGAAACCCGGCGCCGAGGCGCTGCTGCGTGTCGCGCGCGCAGCCCCACCCGACGTGCACGACCTGGTGCAAGGCTGGACGCACGACATCGCGGGCTGCCTCGGCGTGGAGTCACCGTGCGTCACGCTCCGCTGCTCCCCCCACACGATGGGTACGCCCTCGTGCACGCAGCTGCTCGGGAGCCTTGCGCCCGGCATGCGGCGCGGCCCCATCTGAGGCGCGTTAGGCGCGCAGCCATGTCACGCCTCTGGGACAAGGGCGCGCCGCTGGACGCCCGGATCGCCGCCTTCACCGTCGGGGACGACCCGCTCACCGACCTTCGCTTCGCGCGCCACGACGTGCTGGGGAGCCTCGCGCACGTGGAGGTCCAGCACGCCGCGGGCCTGCTCGACGACGCCGACGCCGAAACGCTGCGCGCCGGCCTGCGCGGCGTGCTCGACGACATCGCCGCGGGGCGCTTCCAGATCCCGTTCGCGCAGGAGGACGTCCACACCGCCGTCGAATCGCTGCTGACCGAGCGCCTCGGGCCCGTGGCGGGACGCCTGCACACGGGCCGGAGCCGCAACGACCAGGTGCTGACGGCCGTGCGCCTGTGGCTTCGCGACGAGCTCGACGGCATCGAGGCGGACTGGCTGGCGCTCGTGGCGGCGTTGCTCGCGAGCGCGCGCGCCCACGGGGAGCACCCGATGCCCGGCTACACCCATCTGCAGCGCGCCATGCCCAGCAGCTGGGCCTTGTGGACGGCGGGCTACGCCGGGGCGCTGCTCGACGCCCTGCCGCTCCTGGACGCCGCACGCGCCCTCGTCGACCGCAACCCGCTCGGGTCGGCCGCGGGGTACGGCTCGCCGCTGCCGCTCGACCGCGCGGTCGGCGCACGGGCCATGGACTTCGGCGCGGTGGAGACCCCGGTCACGGCACCGCAGCTCACGCGGGGCCTCGTCGAGTCCGCCACCCTCGGGGCGCTGGCCGGGGCCTGCCACCTCGTCGGGCGGTGGGCGTGGGACGTGACGCTCTATGCCACCGCGGAGTTCGCGCTCGTGGCGCTTCCGGAGGCGTTCACGACCGGCAGCAGCATCATGCCGCAGAAGCGAAACCCCGATGTGGCCGAGCTGCTGCGTGCGTCCGCGCGCCGGGTGCGGGCCGCGCAGCGCGAGATCGAGGACATCTCCGGCGGGCTTCCCGGCGGCTACCATCGCGATCTGCAGCACACCAAGGCACCGCTCGCCCGCGGGCTGGACGCGGGGCGGGACGCGCTGCGGATCGCCGCGCATCTCGCCGCGGGATTGACGCCACGCCCTGCGACGATGGACGCCGAGCTCTACGCCACCGCCGAGGCCTTCCGGCGCGCCCGGGAGTCCGGCCGACCGTTCCGAGAGGTCTACCGGGACGTCGGGCTGGAGGTGAAGGCCGGCACGTTCGTCGCCCTCGAGCGCGCACCCGCGCCGGACGCGGACCTCACCTCGCTGGAGGCGCGCCTGGGGGCCCGACGGGCGCGGCGCGGAGCCTGAGCACGCGCAGCGCTCAGTGGGTCTCGATCCACCGACGAAGCTCACCGACGAGGGTCTTCACGCCCGGGCCCTGGAACCAGCGGACGAGAAAGCCCGGGACGCTGCCACCGGGATCGTAGGACAGCTCGTACACGACGTGCGTCCCGCCGCCGCGTCCGCGGGTGATCTCCCACTTCCCCGTGTCCACCGCGACGGGGACCCGCGACGTCGGCTCCTGGCGCGGGGCGAGGGTCCACCCGTAGCGGACCCCGTCGGGAAGGGCCTCCGTGCTGAACACGAGCGTCGCCTCGCGCGCCGACATGCCGGTCGCGACGTGCACCTGCCGCACGCGCTGCCCGCCACCGGAGGCCGGCCCCAGCACCTCGCACGCCTCCACGCTGGAGAAGTAGAGGTCGTGATCCGCCGTGGCGGCGACGAACCGGTGGACCTTCTCGGGCGGCAGCGGCCAGTCGCACTCCGCGCGCACCGGCTGGACGGCGCCGTTGGCGGGTCCCAGGAAAAACGTGCAGCCGTGGTCGGTCCCGTTGGGGGTCCACCCCGCGAGCGCCAGCGATGTGAAGGAGAGAAACAGGGTCACGAGGCCTCCGAACGGCCCGGGCGCCGTATCCACGTCCGCGCGGTTTGACCGGTGGCCACCGCGCGTGCGACGCTTGCGACCATGTCGACGCGCCATCTCCTGTCGGTCCTCCTGTGCGGCGTCACGGTCGCGTGCTCGCAGATCCCGCCCGAGGAGCCGCCGCCCGGCCCGGACACGGCCCGGCGCGACTCGGGCACGTCGACCCAGACGTCCCCGGGTTCGAGCACGGCCACGGGCACCGGCACGGACGACTCGGGCGACTCGGGCACGTCGACCCAGACGTCTCCGGGTTCGAGCACGGCCACGGGCACCGGCACGGGCGACACGGCGCTGCCCGACACGGGCACCGCAGACACCGGCGGCGGGGACACGGGCACCGCGGACACCGGCGGCGACGACACGGGCACCGCGGACACCGGGGGTGCGGGCGACTGCTGGGACCTCGACATCGGCAACGCCATCGGCGTGCGCGCCCACGACGTGGACCCCGGCCTGGCCGAGGACCTGCACGCGCCCGCATGCGCCCTGAACGACGGGCCCGACGCGCGCCTGCGGTGGACGGCGCCTTCCGAGGGGCGTTGGCGCGTGGCGGCGCTCGGCGCGGCGTTCGACGCGAGCGTCACCGCATGGACCGACACCTGCGCGGAGGAGCTCGGCTGCGCCGCCGGAACGGACTCCGCGGCGTCCTGGATCGAGCTGGACGCCCGTGCCGGTCAGGCCTTCGTCCTCGAGGTGGACGCAGGCACGTCCGCGACCGTCACGCTCGCCATCGTGAGCGCGTCCGCCACCGAGGCCGACTGCGCCGACGGCGTCGACGACGACCTCGACGGGGCCGTGGACTGCGACGATGCCCAGTGCGCGACGGCGGCCGCGTGCCGAGCACCCGAGACGTGCGCGGACGGACGCGATGATGACCTCGACGGGCACACCGACTGCCGCGATCCCGACTGCGCCCAGGACGCGGCGTGCCCCGGCACGGAGACGGCGTGCGCGGACGGCGCGGACGATGACCACGACGGGCAGGCCGACTGCGCGGACTCCGACTGTGCCGCGGGTCCCGCGTGCGTCGAGGTCTGCGGCAACGGCGTGGATGATGGCGATCCGGACAGTCTTGCGGACTGCGCGGACTCCGAGTGCCGCGCCTCGGTCGCCTGCATGGAGGACTGCACGGGCAGCGTCGACGAGGACCTCGACGGCGACGTGGACTGCGAGGATTCCGACTGCATCGGGGACGTGGCGTGCCCCGACGGCCCTCCCCCGCGCGAGGTCTGCGACGACGCCACCGCGAACGACGAGGACGGGGACCAACTCGCGAACTGCGACGACCCCGACTGCGACACCCTGCCGTCCTGCGAGACCGTGCTGCTTCCCGAGACGTGCGACGATGCGGGCGCCGTGGACGAGGACGGCGATCGCCTCGCCAACTGCGCGGACCCGGACTGCGCGCCGCGTGCCGCGTGCGGGGGTCGGGAGACCGCATGCACCGACGGCGGGGACGACGACGGCGACGGCCGCGTCGACTGCTGGGACGCGGACTGCGACGCGGACGCGGCGTGCCCGGTCGCCGAGACGGACTGCGCGGATGACGTGGACGCCGACCATGACGGCGTGTCGGACTGCGCCGACAGCGATTGCGCGCACCTTTCCACGTGCGGTGGGATCGAAACCGCCTGCGCCGGCGGCAGCGACGAGGATGCGGACGGAGACGTGGACTGCGCGGACCGGGACTGCGACGGCGCGCCCGCCTGCCTCGAGGATTGCGCCGACGGCGTGGATGACGACGGCAACGGCGACGTGGACTGCGCGGACTCCGACTGCGTCGCGGACGCGGCCTGCCAGGAGGATTGTGACAACGGCGTGGATGACCGTGACGCCGACACGCTCGCCGACTGCGCGGATCCAGCCTGCCAGGGCACCGACGCGTGTCCCGAGGCGTGTGTCGGCGGTCTCGACGAGGACGCCGACGGTGCCGCGGATTGCGCTGATTCCGACTGCGCCCCGCTCCACCTGTGCGGCGGCGTCGAGACCACCTGCGCCGGCGGCGTGGATGACGACGCCGACGGCGTGACGGACTGCTGGGACCCGGATTGTCGCGGGACGTCGGGGTGCCCAGCGCTGGAGTACGCCTGCGACGACGCCACGGATGACGACCACGACGGGGCCGTGGACTGCTTCGACACCGACTGCGCCGGATGGGCCGTGTGCGGCGGCGCCGAGACGGCGTGTGAGAACCTCGCCGATGATGACCACGACGGCTTCGTCGACGCCCGCGACCCGGACTGCAACCCGGACACCGACAACGACGGCTGGTTCCTGCGGGGCACCTTCGATCCGATCACGGGCGAGCCGGTCCCGGGGACGGCGGACTGCATGGATGACGGGGAGCTGGGCCCCTACGTGAACCCCGGGCGCACCACCGACGACTGCAACGGCGTGGACGAGGACTGCGACGGCACGATCGACGAGGACACGGCCTACGTGACCTACTACCGCGACGAGGACGGGGACGGGTTCGGGGATCCCGCCACCGCCAACGCCGCGTGCACGCCACCGCTCACGCCGGGATGGGTGTCCCGGGCCGGAGACTGCGACGACGGCGCGGGCGGCGCGAATGTGCATCCGGGCGTGACGGACACCTGCGACGGCGTCGACAGCGACTGTGACGGAAGCCTCGATGACGACGCGGCCTTCGTCACCTGGTACCTCGACACCGACGGGGATGGCTTCGGTGCGATCGGCTCCGGCCAGGCGCGCTGCGACACGCCGACCGGCTCGGGCCATGTCCAGTCGGGCGGCGACTGCGACGACGGCGCCGCGGACGTGCATCCGGGCGTGACGGACTCCTGCGACGGGGTCGACAGCGACTGTGACGGAGGCGTCGACGAGGATGCCGCCGTCCGCACCTGGTACATCGACAACGACGGGGACGGCTACGGCACCACCGCGAGCGCGCAGCAGACGTGCGCCGCCCCTGCCGCCACCGGATGGGCGCAGGACGGAGGGGACTGCGACGACGGACCTTCCGGCGACGTCGTGCACCCCGACGCCACCGACTCCTGCGACGGCGTGGACACCGACTGCGACGGCACGGTGGATGACGACGCGAGCTTCGTGACCTGGTACTACGACGAGGACGGCGACGGCTACGGTGCCACGTCGGGCGCGTTCTGCGCCGCGCCGACCGATGCGCGCTGGATCGCCACGCCGGGCGACTGCGACGACGCGGACGGCGCCTTCGTGGACTACGTGTACTGGCGTGATGCGGACAACGACGGCTACGGGACGCAGGCCACGCCGTTGCACGCGTGCAGCGCGTCGATTCCCGCGGGCTATGCCGCGTCCGGCGACGGGCTGCACGACTGCTACGATTCGACCAGCGGGTTCACCGACGCGCGGGGCGTGTTCCACCCCGGCAGCGAGTTCCACCCGGGCGCCGCGGAGCTGTGCGACGACTACGACCAGGACTGCGACGGCTCCTACGACGAAGGGCTCGCCACGACCGCGTGGTACTACGACGCCGACGGGGACGGCTACAGCGGCGACGGGTACGCGGGCTACGCCTACACCGGCACCTACGCCACCCGGACCGACTGCGGGGATCCCGGCGCGGCATGGGTCGCCGCGACCGGTGATTGCCTCGACGCGGCATCGACCACCACGGAGCAGGGCACGACCCTCTACGGAGTCGACTTCCATCCGGGGGCGTCCGAGACACGCGTCTGCGACTCGTTTGACCAGGATTGTGACGGCGACCGGTACGACGGGACCGGGCCGTACACCACGCAGTACCTCGACTACGACGGCGACGGCTACGGCTTTACCTCGGTCTCGCAGATCAGCTGCGATCCACCGACACGCCTGACGACGGACCTCAACAGCGACGGCGTGAACGACGCGTGGGTCCTGTCCTCCGGGGACTGCAATGAGTACGTGCCGTCCGTCAACCCGGGCGCGACGGACACCTGCGACGGCGTCGACACGGACTGCAACGGACAGACCGACGACGATGCGGCCACGACGACGTTCTACTATGACCAGGACGGAGACGGGTACGGCGTCGCCTACACCAGCACCGGCTACGAGCCGCGCACGCAGTGTTCGGATCCGGGCACCGCGTGGGTCCCGAGCGGCGGGGACTGCCTCGACGTCACGACGCACACGACGGCGGGCGCGCAAACGCTGAACGGCGCAGATTTTCACCCGGGCGTCGCCGAGACGTGCGACAACTTCGACCAGGACTGCGACGGCATCGTCGATGACGGCCTGGCTACGCAGACGTGGTACCTCGACGGAGACGGGGACGGCTACGGCTTCAGCACGAGCGCGTACCCCAACGCCTCCGCCGGCTACATTCTCACGCACTGCCGAAACCCGGGCTACGTCGATGGTCCCGGCCAAGGCTATACGTGGCAGACGAGCAGCAACGACTGCGACGAGAGCAGCGCATCGATCAACCCCGGCCGCGCCGAGATCTGCGGCAACGGGACCGTCGACGACAACTGCAGCGGAATGTACGACGAGAACATCTACTCCTGGTACCGCGACGCGGACGGAGACGGGTACGGCGGTGCCTACGCGTCCATGTCATGCTCCGCACCCCCGAGCGGGTACGTCCTCAATGCCGTCGACTGCCTGGACGATGTCACGTACACCCATTCCAGCGGTGTCGTGCTGTCCGGCGCCAACTTCAACCCCGCCCGGCCCGAGGTCTGCGACGGGTTTGACAATAACTGCAACGGCAGCAGCGACGAGGGATTGACATTCCGGTCGTATTACTACGACTACGATCAGGACGGCTATGGCTTCAATCCGTCCGTGCACCCCTCCTACACCAGCGAATACATCGTCAGCTCCTGCGCCAGCCCCGGCGCGTCCTGGTCCACCAGCAGCAGCGATTGCTGGGACGGCAGCGCGGCGTTCAGTCCCGCCGCCGCCGAGGTCTGCGACGAGGGAACCTACTACGACCATGACTGCGACGGACAGTACGACGAGGGATGCCAGTACTGGTACCGCGACAGCGACGGCGATGGCTACGGCGGCTACACCCGGGTGTGGGCGATGACCCGGCCCGCGTCCGACTACGTCCCCGCGACCGGGGACTGCGCGGAATGGAGCAGCGCCATCAACCCGGGTGCCGGCGAGATGTGCAACGACGGCGTGGACAACAACTGCAACGGCAGCACCGACGAGGCCGAGTCCTCCTGCTACAGCCAGTGCTACATCTACGTCGGCGGCAGCCTTGTCAACGTCTGTACCAACTGAACAGGACGGCGGCGTCGCGGGCGCGTGATCAGCGCCCGCCCGACGCGGCCTCGCGCACGAGCGGCGACGGATGGGAGCGGCCCAGCTCCGCGACCTCGTCCGCCAGGGACTCGAGGCCGTCCGCGGCCCGGATCGCGGAGAGCACGAGCCGCACGTCCTTCGCGTCCAGCCCGTCAGCGATCTCGGCCTCCAGCGGTGTACGCACGGACACCGGGGCGTCCGCGAGCGCGCGCATCGCGGCGGCCCGGACCTCCACGTGCCGGGCGGGATCCCGCCAGAGTTCCAGCAACCGCGCATGGGTGGCCTCCGTAGGGAACGCCCCCATCGCGCGCACGGCCCGCGCCTGCACACCCACGTGCGACTCGTGCGCGACGATCCAGGCCAGCGAATCCTCGGCGCCGGGCCGCGCGGCCAGCTCCTGCGCGGAGAGGAGGTCCTCGGCGTGGTGCGCGCGCAAGGCGGAGAGCAGCGCGCGCGTCCCCGCGTCGGGCGGAACGGCATCGAGGGAGGGCGGTGCGGCCGCCACCGTCGGCGCGGGGCTCACCACGCCGCCCTCGCTGAGCCGTGCGATGGGCGCGGCGCCGCCCGCGGGCATGGGGTGCGTGGTGGCCGGCGCACCGCCGCACGCGACCAGGAGCATCCACGACGGGGCGATGAAGACACGCATCGGCTCACTCCTCGAAAGCGGGGCTGTGCTGCAGGATGTCCTGCTGCATGGGGGACCAGTCGTCCTGGATCCGCACGGGATCATCGGGGGACCACGGGGTCGTCCAGAACATCACGTGGTGCCCGTCCCACGGCAGGCACTCCTCCGCGGAGAGGATGCCATCCGAGTCGTTGTCGGCGGACACGGGGCACTCCGGCGTGTCCGCCAGCATGTCGTGCGCGCCGCCCGCCCGCTCGGTGGTGTGGTTCAGCCCGAGTTGGTGACCCGCCTCGTGCCCCACGGTCATGGCGAACTCGTGCACGTCCAGGGTGCCGTTGGACAGGCGATGCATGTCCACGGACACCACCACCGCGGAGCTCGCGGTGCCGGGGATGGCCACCGGACCGGGCACACCGCCCGCGAAGCCGAACAGCCCTCCCTCGTCGTGGACGATTCCATCGGCCACCCACACGTTGATGGCCTGCGGGTCGGCACCGACGACGACCTCCCGGAGTGCTGCGAGCGCGGGTCCGGCCCCACCGGGCAGGAGGCTCGCGCCCGCGCCGTCCTCGTAGTCCCAGGCGCGCACGGCGACCGAAACCCCGAGCGGCGCGTACAGCGCCTCCAGCCTCCCGGCGATGCGCGACACGTCCGTATCGGACAACGCGGCACCGTTGTAGCGGATGAGGTTGAACACGAAGCCACCCGTCGCGGCGTCATAGCGCCGCACGCCCAGGCGCAGCTGCGTCGGCGGGGGCTCGGCCACGCGCCCCTCCCACGCCAACGGGACGAACACCGCGCAGCCGGGCTCCAGCACGTCGCCGGGCAGCCGAGGCCAGACCATCGACGCCGTCCCGACCATGGAATCCGTGTACTGAAGGGCGTTGAGGAGGTCAGCGGTGGATGCGGTGAGGCTGCGTCCGAACCCGTTGTTGCCGACGTAGCCGAACTGAAGCATCGTGCCTCGCGCGCCGCCCTCGAGGTCCTCCAGCACGGCGGACACGCCGGTGACGTCATCCGCCAACCGCACGTAGATCGGCGCGCCGATGCGCACGTCCCTGCCGCAGGCGCCATCCGCCGGATGCCATTCCACCTCGATGGGACCGGGGTTGGCGAAGGCACCGGCCACCCCGACCTCCGGCGCGCCGGAGGGGCATGCGGCGTAGATGTCGACGCCGCAGAAGGAGTCGACCTCCACGGCCGTGGCGGTGGAGGTGTCGGTGGAGGTGGGCTGCGGCACGCGCAGCTCGGTGGTCGTCGGCGTGAAGAAGCCGGAGTCCTGGTAGCCGTAGGACGCTCCGACGCGGCTGTTGCCCGACCCGCCGTAGGTGTAGGCCCACAGCCCCCAGTCGCCCCAGGTTCCCGCGAACGCCCCCGAGGAATCCTCGTTCGGCATGGCGACCCAGAAGGCGTTGTCCAGCGTGATGTCCCCGTACGGCAACGAGGGCTGGAAGCCGAAGGCGTAGTGATCCATGACGCCGTCGATGCCCGCCGAGAGGTCCCACGCGCGCCACGTCCCGGCGCTGTCGTCGAACCAGTCCACGGACCCGCAGTCCCCCTCCGCGCGGGAGCCGACGAGCGGCGCGGACACGAAGGTCCACGCGCAGTCGGGACACGCGGGCCCCGTCACGCCCGCGTCGGCGAGGGTCCCCGACACCGCGCACACCACGTCCTGCAACGGCAGGAACGGGGAGGCCGCGTCGGAGCCCGCCATCGCCAGGTAGTAGCCGGTGGCCGACACGGGACGGTCGTCACCGCCGAGCGCGAAGGTGGCGCCCATCGCCAGGAAGCCATCCACGCGCGGGCGGGAGTCGGTCGACGTGCCCGTCCCCGAACCGGTCGACGTGCCGGTGCCGGTCGAGGTCCCGGTGCGCGTGCCGGTACCGGTCGACGTGCCCGTGGGCGTCGAGGTCGACGAGGCGGTTCCGGTCCCGCCGGCGGTGTCCGGGTCCTCGTCCGAGGGCTTGACCGGGGGCAGGCACGCGGCCCAGAGAAGGCCCGCGGCGGCGAGCCCGCCGGTGCGAAGGGTGCGCGAGGGCATGCGGGAGCCTCCCTGGCGTCCCTAACGTATGCGTCCCGCGTCGAGTACGACCGTGCGCGTCGCGAACGCCTGCGCGATCTCGAGCACGTGGGTGCTCAGCAGCACGGCGGCGCCCTCGGACGCACGCCGCGCCAGGATCTCGCGCACCCGGGCGCTGCTCGGCGGGTCCAGCCCGTTGAGCGCCTCGTCGAGCACCAGCACGGGCGGGTGGGCGACCAGCGCCGCCGCGAGCGCCGTGCGCCGGCGCATGCCCTGGCTGTAGGTGCGGAGCGTGCGGTCCGCGTCCTCGCCCAGCCCGGCGATGTCAAGCCCCTCCTCCACGCTGCCGGCGCCGCGCAGGTCGACGACCAGCTCCAGGAATTCCCGCGCGCTCAGGTAGTCGTAGAGCGCCGGCTCCTCCGGCACGAAGCCGAGCCGTGCCCGGGCGGCGTTCGGATCGGCCGCCACGTCCACGTCCCCCACGCGCACGCTCCCCGAATCGGGGCGCAGCTGGCCGGAGAGGATCTTCATGAGCGTGCTCTTGCCCGCGCCGTTGTGTCCGAGCAGGCACACGCGCTCGCCGGGGCGCACCTCCAGCGTGACGCCCCGCAGGGCCTCCACGCGACCGAAGCGCTTGTGGAGGTCGTGGACCGCGATCACGCCGCACCTCCCGCCACGATCAGCACCGCAAGCGCGGCGTAGGGGGCGGCCCCACGAGCGCGCCAGCGGGCGGCCGTGCCGGCCGCGAGCAGGGCGCACACCGCACCGACCGCCGCGAGGAGGCCGCCCAGCGCGAGTGCCGGAACGACCCCGTGGCGCACGGCCTCCGCGACCGGGGCGCACACGACGACCGGAAGCATCGTCAGGCCGGCCACCACGGCGCGCGCGGGGGTCCGCGACGTGCTCGGCAGGCTCGCGTCCAGCCACGCGGGGTTGCCCGACGCGAGGCGCGACGCCGACAGCCCGAGCAGCGCCACGGCGCCACACGCGACCGCGCGGGCCGACACGCCGAGCGGCCCGTCCGACCAGGCCGCCAGCGCAGACAGCCCCCCGAGCGCCCATCCGCCGCTCACCCAGCTGCGCTGCGCGCGCCAGAGGTGCCGCAGGTCCAGCAGCACGAGCGGGCGCCACGCCGCGGGCACCCGCGGGACGACCCACTGGAGATAGACGGCCCGCGCCTCCTCGGGGGACTCTGCGGCGGCGTGCTGGGCCTCGATCTCCCCGAGCAGCGCTGGAAGGGTCACCCGCGCGTCGGCGTGCGCACGCCCGAGCGCCAGCCCGCCCAGCGCCACGACCACGGGCGAGAGCAGGAGCGCCACCGCGCCGGCGGACGGCGGACCGGCGGCCAGCCCCTCCATGCCGGCGGACGCAGCGATCACGGCGACGCCGGACACGCCGAGGGACACTCCCGGCGCGTAGAGCAGCGCCGCGTGGGCGCGCGGGTTCGCGCCCCGTACGGCGTCCAGAAGCCCGGCGAGCTGGGGCCGCTCGGCCAACGCCGCGGCGGCGAGGTTCACCCCCAGGCCCGCGCCCCACCCCGCGAGCCAGCCACCCGCCACGACCGCGGCCGCCCACGCACACAGCCACGGCCGCGACGCGAGCGGGGTCAGCGCCACCAGCCCCAGGCCCAGCCACGCCACGCGGGCCCGCCCGCTGCGGCGCACGACCGAGGAGAACCACGGGACGGGCCGAAGCGGATGCACGTCGACCCCCCCCCGATCCGGCCCGCGGAGCGCCTGCCCGAAGGTGTCGAGGCTCATGGCGCCGGCGAGCAGCAGCCCGATGCGCACCGCGGCACCCGAGGCGCCGAGGGCCTCGCCGGCCGGGGACGCCCCCAGGAACCCATAGACGCTGCCGCGCAGGAGCGGGAGCGCCGCGAGCGTCCCGAGCCACGGAAGTCCGGCCCGCACGTGCCGCCACGGCCCCTCGGCCCGGGCGCGCGCAGACTCGGCGCGACGGTCGGCGACGACGTAGGGGTTGCGCATCGGGCAGGTCCTATCGCGCCTTGACAAGCCGCGACGCGGTGTAAGGGGAGCGCCGCGGTACGCTGCGTTCGTACCCTGCGGAGTGTCCATGGTCCTGACCGCCGTCCTCGCCAGTCTGCTCGCCTTCCCCGCGCACGCCGCGGACGACGACGACGACCTGTTCACCGCGCCGCCGCCGGCCGAGACGAAGAAGAAGGACGAGGTCGACGCGAAGTCCTTCGAGGACAAGTCGGAGATCGAGATCGCGCCGACGGCCTCCGTCGAGGCGAAGGCCGACATCGCGGAGCAGGTCTTCGTGGAGGGGACCTCGAAGCTTCCGTTCGCGCTGAAGGGCAAGTCGGCGCTCGCCGACAACTACGAGCCGCAGGTCGTCTTCACCGACAAGAGCGCGGTGGTGCTCGAACTGCCGGTCGTCTACGCGACGGACCGGTCACGGTTCGACGGCATGGCGTTCTGGCTGGTCGCCGAGGCCTGGACGAACGGCAAGAAGGTCGCGGAGCAGCGCGTGCAGGTCACGCGCGACTCGGTCGCCGCCGGCGCCCCGTCCATCCACTTCTTCCGGATGTTCACGCCCGTCGACACGAAGGAAGGCGACCTGGAGCTGCGCGTCGGAAAGGCCGACTCCGCATCGAAGAAGCCCACCAACCTCTTCACGCGCACCGTCCACTACAAGCTCTGATTCCTGGG
>JBDLRI010000013.1:0-15896 GCA_039800105.1 Pseudomonadota bacterium | reverse complement strand
GGCGTTTCGGGAGGCACGGGGACGTCGGGCGTGGACACGGGCCGACCCTATCCTCATGCGGGCGCGCCCGCGACGAGGACGCGGCGGCTACGGGATCAGCGGCGTCCAGTCCCGGGCCGCGCCACTCGCGCACGCGCCGGTGGAGGCGTTGTACTCGCAGAACGCTCCCCATCGCGTATCGCTCATCGTGAGCACGCTCGAGCCGCTTTGCGGGATGAGGCGGTAATCATCATCCGCGAGGTTGTCGTTGCAGGAGGCCGCCCTGAACGGCGGGTACGTGCCGCTGATGATGTCACCGCGCTGCGCGTTTCCAGTGCCGAGCGCGCTGGCCGCGTTGATGTCGGCGTACTGCGCGTTCGTCCCGCTCGCGTTGAACAGGTACGACGTGTTCACGGTGCCCGCGCCGAGGCCATAGAGCAGGTAGGACGCCGACGCGCCATACACGACCGAGCGCTTCACGGTGACTGACGCGCCCGAGGTCACCCGGACCGCCGACGCGCCGTCGGACGACAGGCTCCCGGTGCCCGCGGTGTTGCCGTAGAACGACACCGCCGCCAGGCTCACCGAGCCGGCCGAACCGGCCTGGATGCCGCCCGCCGTGAGATCAGCGGCGTTGCAGGCGATGATGCCGTTCGTCACGCTGACGGAGGCGTCGGACGAACCGAAGTTCGTCAACACGCCTGCGCCGTAGTCGGCCTGGTTGTTGGCGAGCAGGAACTCCTCGGCGGTAACGCTCGCGTTGCCGTCCGCGTAGATACCGCCGCCCTTGTAGGCGGAGTTGCCGAGCACCGTGACGCGATCCATCGTCACGTTCGTCACCGTCGAGCCCGAGCCACCGCGCACGGCGATGCCACCGCCGAAGCTCTGCATGCTCACCTGGCGCCAGCGGTCCGCGGCCGAGCTGCTCAACGACACGCCCGAGTTGAAGACCGGCAGGTCGTTGTTCATCACGAGGACGTCCGAGAGCGCCAGGTCCGCGCCCGCCTGCACCAGGATGCCACCGCCGTAGGCCGAGTAGGTGGTCATGGAGCAGGTGTTGCGGCCCGCGTGCGAGGGGCTGGAGTTCGCGCACGTGGTGCTCGCCGTGCTGGACGAGAGCGTGCCGGCGCCACCGGTGATGGTGAGACCCTCGATGCGCACGTCCCCGAGCGAGGTCACGCGCACCGCGGAGCCGCCGCAGTCGCTGGTCGACAGCACCGAGCAGACGGCCACGTCCGCGTCCAGCAACGTGTCCTGCGCGCCCTCCACGCCGATGAGCTGCACGGCGTCATCGAGCACGAGGGTGCCGCGGTACTGGCCGCCGTAGACGTACACGCACGCGCCGGTGTTCGCTGCCGCCACGCCGAGCTGGATGGTGTCCTTCACGTTCGTGGAGACACCGACGAGCCCGTCGTTCTCCTCCCGACCGGTCTCCGGACGCCGCTCCCGGGGATCGACCACCACGGGGTTGTCGGCATCCACGTCGTCGCAATCGCCGTCCACGAGGGAGTAGCCGACGTCGGGTACCGCCTGGCAGAAGGCGCCAACCTTCACGCCCCCGGACACCACACCGGACCGGTCCCACACGCCGTTTCCGTTCAGATCGTCGAAGACCTCCCCGGTGTCCCACTCCCCGTTGTCGGTCCCCACGCCGTCGGTGAACGGCTCCGCGCCGGAGCCGTAGCCGTCCCCGTCCTCGTCGACGAAGAAACGCGTGAACCCGGAGAGGTAGGGCTCCGCCGCCCCGGGCGTGCCCGCGCGGTCCGCGTAGTCGATCGCATCGTCGCAGTCGTTGTCGAGGGTGTCGCAGAGCTCCGGCGGCAACGTGCCCGTGCGCACGAAGCCAGGGTACGTCGCGTTGCCGGCGCCATCGTACGCACTGTTGTTGTTGGCGTCGTCGTACCACTCCGCGACATGCCCGTCCCAGGCCGCGTTCCCGTTCAGATCGGTGAAGGCCTCGTCGGGGTCCCGGACGGTGTTGCTGTTCGTGTCGGTGAATGGCTCCGGAACGTCCGCGTCCCAGACGCCGTTCCGGTTCACGTCGACGAAGTACTCCCCGCCGATGCCGCCCACCTCGCCGGCATCCCACTCGCCGTTGGCGTTCGCGTCGACCCACGTGTCCCGCTGGTCGATGGCCCCGTCGCAGTCGTTGTCCTCGCCGTCGCAGATCTCCGGGCGGCTCACGAAGCTGTCGTCGACGTCGTCGACGAAGCCGTCGCAGTCGTTGTCCACCCCGTCACACAGCTCGGGGTTGTTCGGGTTGGTCTCCCACGCGCCACGGCCCGCATCCGAGCAGTCCCAGCGGTTCGAACCGTCGCCGTCCCAGCGTCCGTTGCCGTTGGTGTCGGTGTACTCCCCCGCATCGACCACACCGTCGGCGTCCGCGTCACCCAGGAACGGCTCGTCGCCCTTGCAGTCGCGCACGCCGTTGGCGTTGAGGTCCACGAACGGCTCGCCAGAGTCGTACGCACCATTGGAGTTGGAGTCGGTGAAGTCCTCGAGGTCGTCCTCGACATCGTTCTGGTTGGCGTCGACGCATCCCTCGCCGGCGTCGTAGGACCCGTTGCCGTTCGCGTCGGTGTACGGCTCGCCGTAGTCGTACACGCCGTTGCCGTCGGTGGTCTCGGCCACGTCGTCGCCGTCGTCGTCGGTGTAGGCCTCCGGGCCCGGCGTCGCGCGCGCCTCGACGTAGCCGACCGGGCGCTCGCACGTGAGCACGGGGTTGGGGCTGCCGTCGGAGGTCGTGCCGGGGTTGCCCCAACCGTCGCCGTCCTGGTCGCGGTAGAACATGCCGCGGTCGGGGATGCCCTCGGTGCGCGGCGCCCCGGACCCGACGTTCACGAGCGTGAACTGGTCGATGCCGTTCACGTCGGCGTCGTTGATGAATCCGTCGCAGTCGTCGTCGTAGTCGGTCGCGCAGACCTCCTGGCCCTGCGGGTTGACCTCGGTCTTCGCCTCGTCGCAGTCGTTCAGGTCGAAGTCGTAGGGGTCCGCGGTCAGCTCGGTGTAGAGCTTGAAGCCCTCGGACTGGCTGCCGACGCAGGTGTCCTCGTAGTTGATGGGCGTGCCGGTGCGGTCCGCGAGCGGGTAGGTCGCGAAACCGTCGTCGTCGGCGTCCTCGTAGTAGCGGGTCTTCACGCCGTCGGTGATCGTGTCGTCCACCGCGATGGGCCCCTCGTCCACGTCCTCGTCGCAGTCATCGTCGACGAAATTGCAGACCTCGAGGGCGCCCGGGTAGATTTCCGCGGCCGACACGGCGTAGAGCACGTCGGTGTTCGGGTTCGTCCAGGCGGGGTCGTCCTGGCAGTCGGTCCCGCCGACCTCGCAGGCGTAGCGCTCGGCCGGCAGCGAATACCGTGTGATGCCGACGCAGTCGATCCCGTTGGGCGTCTCCACGTCGCCGTAGCCGTCCGCGTCGCGGTCCCGCGTGCAGATGACGTCAAAGTCCTCCTCCATCGGCGCGGCACCGGGATGCACGTCGGCATCCTCGTCGTTGCAGTCATCCGTGCCGTGATCGGCGAGCGCGTCGATCCACGCCACCAGGCGCTCGCCGGCGGCAGGAACGGAGTCCTCCTCGGCGCGCACGTCCAGGTCGGGATCGGGGTCGTCCTCCGAGGCGAGCGTGTAGATCGGCGTGCAGGCGGGCGCGAACTGGAAGTAGTTGCCGAAGCCGTCCTGGTCGTAATCGCGGTGCCACACCAGCGCGTCGACCGAGGTGTCCTCGTTGACCTCGCCGTTGCAGTTGTCGTCGTAGTCCGTGACGCAGTACTCGGGCGCGCCGGGCGCGATGTTGGCGTCGTTGTCGTTGCAGTCGTCGGCGCTGGTCGCGTAGCCGTTCGGAACCGAGCAGGCGTCCTCGGGGAGCGCCGCCGTGCCGTGGCCGTCCCGGTCCTGGTCGGCGTAGAAGCGCGTGGTCACGCCCTCGTCGATCTGCCCGTCGCAGTCGTTGTCGATCTCGTCGCACACCTCGACGAACCGGCCCGGGTCCAGCTGCCCGTTGGTGTTGAGGTCCTCGCCGAGGTCCAGCTGGCCGTCGCCATCGAGGTCCTCGCCGTCATCCAGCGCGTTGTTGCCGTTGGTGTCCTCGGAAGGGTCGAGGACCCCGTCCCCGTCGGCATCCTCTCCCGGCTCCTGGTCGCCCGGTCCGATGCTGGCGGTTCGGTCGTCGCAGTCTCCCGCCACGGTGACGAACTTCTGCGGAGCCTCGCACGCGGTGACGGACGTGTTCGGATCGCCGTAGCCGTCGTTGTCGACGTCGGCGTAGAAGGTCGTGCGCACGCCCTCGTCGACCGAGCCGTCGCAGTTGTTGTCGATGCCGTCGCACGCCTCGGCGGCCGCGGGATTCGCGCGCACCTCGGTGTCGTCGCAGTCATTCGCGTTGGGGATGCGCCCGTCCGGGGCATCGCAGGCCTCCACGCCGTTGGCGGCATCGCCGAAGCCGTCCCCGTCGGCGTCCGCGTAGAACGTGCGCAGCACGTCCTCGTCGATCACCTCGTCGCAGTCGTCGTCGAGGCCGTTGCACGCCTCCGGCGCGCCCGGAAACACGTTCGGGTTGGTGTCGTTGCAGTCGCCGGCGTTGCCGCGGAATCCGTCCCCGTCCGCGTCGCAGGACAGAGGATTGTCGCTGCAGTCGGACACGAAGACCGGCGGATCCGTCTTCGGGACGTCGGGCTTCGAACACGCCGACAACGTCGCGAGAACCAGTCCAAGCAGCACGCTCGCCATTCCATCACCCTAGGGGACCTCGACACGATACCCCGGCCGCCCGCCCGCTGTAAACCCACCCGTTCGCATCCGGGTGACGCTAGGTGACGAGCGCCCACCGGAGACCGCGATCGGACACGCGCCATGCGGGTCGGCGGGTCCGCTCGAGCACCGCGAGCAGGATCACGGCGCCGGCCAGGAGGGTGTCGGCGCGCTCGGGGCTGGGGCGGGCCCAGGCGCGGCGCGCGTCGGGATCCGCGGCGAGCAGCCGATCCGTCCAGGTGCGGAGGGCACCCGCCGTGAGCGCGCTCCCGTGGACCCGCCCCCCGTCGTAGGCCTCGAGGCCCAGCTCCATCGCCGCCAGCGTCGTGGCGGTCCCGGCGACCGCGATCGCTGCCCTCGGAAACGCCGGCAGCTCCACCTTGGCCACCTCCGCGTCCACGTGCGCCCGCAAGCGCGCCAGCGCCACGGGATCCACCGTGCCGTAGCCGAGGAACCGCTCCGTGAGCCGCACGGTGCCCACCTCCAGCGAGATCCGCGCGTGGAGGGCGTCACCTTCTCCGAGCACCACCTCGGTCGAGCCGCCGCCGGGATCGCACAGCAGGACGGGGCCGTCCGGCAGGTCCAGTCCCGAGGCCCCGCCGCGCCAGGTGAGCCGTGCCTCCTCGTCCCCGGAGACCACCTCGACGCGCAGGCCCGTGCGGCTCCGGACGGTCGCGTAGAAGGTCGCCGCGTTCATCGCCCGGCGCGACGCGCTCGTCGCCACCGCGCGCACCGCGTCGGTCGGGACACCGTACCGCTCCGCCGTGGCGGCGTAGTCGGAGAGCACCGCCAGCGCGGCCTCCATGCGGTCGGGGCGGAACATGCCCCGCTCGCCGAGGCCACGTCCGAGCCCCACCACGCGCGCCTCGTCGTGCACGACCCCGCCGTGGCCGTCGACCACGAGCAGGAGGAGGGAGTTCGACCCGATGTCGATCGACGCGCGCATGCCGTTGCCTTCGCCCTACCAGCCGAGGTGGGGGCTCCAATGGGGGTTGCTGAACGTCCCGCGCCCGGAGGTGACGCGCGCCTGGAACGCGCCGTCGGCCGAGGACACCCAGATGTGGCTTCCACCTTCGCGCGTGCTGGAGAACGCGAGGTACTGCCCGTCGGGCGACCAGCTCGGGTCCTCGTTGTCGCCCGCGCCCTGGGTGATGCGGAGCGCGCCGCGCCCGTCGGGCTGACAGGTGAACACGTCGAAGCGCCCGTCCCGGCCGACCCACGCGATGCGACTGCCGTCGGGCGACCAGGCGGGATCGGTGTTGTAGCTGCCCTGGAAGGTCACGCGTCGCGCGCCGGACCCGTCGGCGTTCATCCGGTAGACCTGCGGGCTGCCGCTGCGCTCGCTCACGAAGGCCACCTGCGTGCCGTCGGGGCTCCACGCCGGGCTGCTGTCGATGCCCGCGCTGCGCGTGAGCCGCGCGATCTCCCGGCCGGCGCCGGCGTCCACGGTGAACAACTCCGCGTCCCCGCCCACGGAGAGCGTGACCGCCAGAAGGTTCCCGAGGGGCGAGAACGCGCCGCCGGTGTTCAGGCCGGGGCGGCTGGACACGCGGCGGATCGCGCCCTTCGCGAGATCCGCGACGTAGAGATCGCCGTTGCCGGCCGCGTAGCCCACGTAGGAAAGCGCCGTGCCGGTCGGACTCCAGCGCGGCTTGAGGTTGATGCTGCCGTTGCGGGTGAGCGCGCGGACGTCGCCGCCCGCCGCGTCGGACAGACCGATCTCCTTGGTGCCGGTGGCGTTGTTCACGAACGCGAAGCGCGTGTCGAGGAAGCTCGGCGGCTCCCCGATGGCCTGCAGGATCGCGTCGGACGCCCGCAGCGCGAGGCGCCGCGCGGCGCCCGCCGGACCGCTCCACGCCTTCGCGGCGAGCACGGCCCCGGTGTCCACCGCGTACACGTAGACCTCCACCCGCGCCACGCCGTCGGCGACGGTCACGGACGCGCGGGCGAGCGCGGACGCGCCGAGGGGCTTCCAGTCCGCCAGATCGAAGGCGCCGGGGCGGATGCCCCTGCCCGCCCGCTCGAGGTGGGCCGCCGGCGGCACGACCCGAACGCGCCCGGTGAGTTCCAGCGCGTGGACCGCCGTCTCGCGGAAGGCCTGCCCGGCCACCGGGTCGCCCTCGG
Organism: Pseudomonadota bacterium; assembly: GCA_039800105.1. GTDB lineage: Bacteria > Myxococcota_A > UBA796 > UBA796 > SXON01 > CAMAXZ01. The sequence continues at coordinate 9,047 of JBDLRI010000013.1, read as the reverse complement.
GGACGACGAGCGCGAGCGGCACGCCCCGCTCCCCCGGGCGCTTCACCTGGATCAGCACCTGCGGCACCTCGCCGGGCTCCGCCTCGCCCGCCACCGCGACCCCCGACGCGAGCGCCACCGCGCCGACGAACCCCACCGCGACCGCGACGCCTGCGCTCCCCCACCTCATGGACACTCCCCCGCGCGAAACTCGACGACGCCCGTCACCCCGGATGCATAGCGCGCCGGCGGCGCCGGAAGCCGGGTCGTGGCCTCCACCGCCCGGAGCGCCGCGGCATCGAAGCCGGCGTCGCCGCTGGGCTGCGCGATGCGCGGCCGGCCGGACTTGGCGCCCCGGCCGTCGACGGGAATCGATACCCGCGCGACCCGCCCCGGCCGGCAATAGGCCCGAATGGGCGTCCAGTTCGGCTGGACCGCCAGGCGGGCCGCCTCCGTCCATCGCGCTAGCTCGGCGTCCGCCACGCCGTTCGACGCCGCGGCGCCGTCGCCGGCGCGCGCGTCCGGCGCGGAGGCCGCACGATCCTCCCGGCCCACGGGTGCGTCGCGCAGCTCGTCCATCAACCGCGCGCGACGCAGCTCCCGCTCCAGTTCCTCGCGGCGACGCGAGTCCCTGGGCGCCTTCGCGTCCCCCTGCTTCTTCGGCGCCTCGGGGGTCTTCACGGCCAGCTCGCTCTCCCGCGGCGGGGGCGGCTCCGGCGGCGGAGCCGGCGCGGACGTGCCCTGGGGCGGCGGCGGGGCGCGCTCGGCCTTCTGCGGCATGCGGGACGCCTGCACCGCAGGTCCCGCCATCTCCACCATGATCACCTCCTGCGCGGCCGGCAGCGCGCGGGGCGCGGCCTGCCAGCCCGACAGGACCAGCGCGGTGAGCGCGAACCCCGCGTGGACGCCGAGCGACGCGGCGAACGAGCGCCAGCCGCCCGACATCTAGGGTGCCGACCCGGGCTCTGCAGGCTGCGTCACCAGGCCGATCTTGACGATGCCGGCGCGGCGTGCGGCCGCGAGCAGCTGCAGGACCTTCTCGTAGGGCAAGGTCCCGTCGGCCCGCACGAACACCGGCTGGTCCGGGTTGGCCTGCGCGATGGCGGCCAGACGGGCGGGCATCTCCTCGAACGGGAAGGCCTCCTTGCCGATGTGGTACGCGCCGTCACGGGAGATGGAGAGCACGAGCTGGTCGGAGTCCGCGGCCAGCGTCGGCGCCTCGGCGCGCGGCAGATCCAGCGCCACACCCGTCGTCATCATCGGGGCGGTCACCATGAAGATGATGAGCAGCACCAGCATGACGTCGACGAACGGCGTGACGTTGATCTCGCTCATCATCCCGCCGCCACGGGACGGGCCGGACATGCCCACCGGCTACCTCCCGCGCGTGTCGGCGCGCCCGGCGCCGCTTCCGCGATAGTGACGCTTCACCAGGTTCTGGAAGTCCGCGGAGAAGCCCTCCATCTCCCCGACGAGGGTGCGGACGCGGCCCACGAAGAAGTTGTAGGCCATCACCGCCGGGATGGCGGCGAGCAGCCCCACCGCCGTCGCCACCAGCGCATGCGCGATGTCCGGCCCGACGGTCTGGATGCTCGCGGTGCCGGTCGCCCCGATCTTCTGGAACGCCCGCAGGATGCCCCACACCGTGCCGAACAGCCCGATGAACGGTGCGGTGGAACCGGTCGTCGCCAGGAATCCGGTGCGGTGCTCGAGGGCCGCGATCTGCACGCCCTGGGCGCGACGCAGGGCGCGCTCCACGTTGTCGGCCAGCTCGGTGTCGAGTCCCCCGCCGGCGTCCGCGCTCGTGAGCTTGGAGAGCTCGGTGTACCCGGCGCGGAACACCGCCGCGACCGGGGAGGCCGGGTAGCGCGCCACCTGCTCGTAGACCTGATCGAGCCGCCGCGACTTCCAGAACATGTCGAGGAACGCCTGGGTCTGCGCCGTCGCCGCGTTGATCTCGGACCACTTGCGGAAGCCGATGGTCCAGCAGGCCACGGACATCGCCACGAGCCCCAGGAGCACGAACTGGACGATGAAGTCTGCGTCGCGGAACAGCGCGACGACGGAGAAGGGATCGTCGGGGGTGGCCGCGAAGGTCGCGAGGCCGACGGGGATCACGAGGTCCATGGCACGGCGTTCCGGGAGTCGCCGTGGGACTAACGTGTCAAGACCTGCGGTGTGGTTCTCCCTCCGGCGTGTCTCCGGATGTCACGGCGCCGTCGCACGAGATACGATGCGAGCAACACCGGAGACACCCATGGCCCCTTCCCTCCTCCTCCTCGCCGCGCTCGCGTGCTCCAAGGCTCCCGAGGCGCCCGCCGAGCCGCCCGCCGCCGCCGCGCCCGCCGCTGCCCCCAAGTACGTGGGCCTCTTCCAGCCGCTGCCCGCCGTGGCCGCGCCGGCCGACGCCGCCGCGAAGGCCCGCGTCGACCTGGGTCACGCGCTGTACACCGACGCGCGGCTGTCGAAGAACCAGGACGTGTCGTGCAATTCGTGCCACAAGCTCGATGCCTACGGGGTCGACAACGAGCCGACCTCGCCCGGCCACAAGGGCCAGCGCGGGGGCCGCAACAGCCCCACGTCCTACAACGCCTTCCTGCACGTGGCGCAGTTCTGGGACGGCCGCGCCCCGGACGTCGAGGCGCAGGCGCTCGGTCCGGTCACCAACCCCATCGAGATGGCCATGAAGGACGACAAGGCCGTCGACGCGCTGCTGCGCTCCATCCCGGGCTACGCGCCGATGTTCGCCGCGGCGTTCCCCGGCGAGGCCGAGCCCGTCAGCTTCGCGAACGCGGCCAAGGCGATCGGCGCTTTCGAGCGCACCCTCGTCACGCCCGGCCCCTTCGACCGCTACCTGGCGGGGGACGTGAGTGCGCTCACGGCGGAGCAGCAGGCGGGCCTCGACACCTTCGTCAGCACCGGCTGCGCGAGCTGCCACATGGGCGCGGGCGTCGGCGGCGGCATGTACCAGAAGCTCGGCCTCGTGGTGCCCTACGACACCAAGGACGAGGGTCGCAAGGCCGTGACGAAGAACGACGCGGACCTCCACGTCTTCAAGGTGCCCGCGCTGCGCAACGTCGAGAAGACCGCGCCCTACTTCCACGACGGGTCCGTCGCGACGCTCGACGACGCGATCCGAAAGATGGGCAAGCACCAGCTCGGCAAGGACCTCGCCGACTCCGACGTCGCCAGCATCAAGTCCTTCCTCGGCAGCCTGACCGGCCCGCTCCCGACCCTCACTGCCCCGACGCTCCCGCCGTCGGGTCCGAACACGCCGAAGCCCGACCCCACCTGACACGCGGCGGCGGACGAAGGCCCGCCGGCGCGCTAGATTTCGCCATGCTCGCTCCCGTCCTGGATCACGCGCGTCCCCGACACGGCTCCTGGGGCGGAGGGGGGCCCGCCCCCCTCCGCAACGCCTCCCCCGGCGGAGGGGGCGGCGGCGACGACACGGACACGCGCGGCGCGCCCGGCACCGACGTGCTGGAGCGCACCGAGAAGCCGCGCATGCACCGCTGCGTCCTGCACAACGACGACTACACCAGCATGGAGTTCGTCATCGAGATCCTCGTGGGCGTGTTCCGGAGGACCCGCGTGGAAGCGACCCGCATCATGCTCACCGTGCACAACGGAGGAAAGGGCATCGCCGGGGTGTATACGAGGGAGATCGCCGAGACGAAGGCGGCCACCGCGATGGAGAAGGCCCGCGGCCGGGGCTTCCCCCTTCTGGTGACGACCGAGCCCGACTAGCACCCGGAGTTCCATGACCCTCTCCCGCACCCTGCAGATCGCCCTCTCGCTGGCGCTCGACGTCGCCCGGGAGCGCGGCCACGAGTACGTGACCCTCGAGCACGTGCTCTACGCGCTGATCACCGACCCCGCGAGCGCCGCGTGCCTGGAGGCCTGCGGGGCCGACCTGCGGGCGCTCGAGCGGAAGCTCGACGCGTTCTTCGACACCCTCGAGACCCTCGAGGACGCGGCCGACGACGAGGAATGGGAGCCGGAGCAGACCCAGGGCTTCCGCGACGTGCTCAACCGCGCCGCCCGCCACGTCATGTCCTCCGGCAAGAGCGAGGTGCACGGCCACGACGTGCTCGTCGCCATGTTCGCGCAGCAGGACAGCAACGCCGTCCACCTCCTCCGCGAGCAGGGCGTCGAGCGGCTGCACATCGTCGAATACATCTCCCACGGGGTCCGCCGCGTGCCCGAGACCCGCCCGAGCGCGCAGGTGCCCGCGGGCGGCGACCCCGCGCCCGGGGCCACCTCCACGCCCGCTTCGCCCGGCAACGACGCGCTGGCGAACTACACGGTGGATCTGGTCGGCAAGGCGGCGTCCGGACGCATCGACCCGCTGGTGGGCCGCGCGGCCGAAATCGACCGCACCCTGCAGATCCTCGCGCGGCGGCGCAAGAACAACCCGCTGTTCCTCGGGGACCCCGGCGTCGGAAAGACCGCCATCGTCGAGGGTCTCGCGCGCCGCATCCACGAGGGGCACGTGCCGGAGCTGCTCAAGGACGCGCGCATCTACGCCCTCGACATGGGCGCGCTGATCGCGGGCACCCGCTACCGCGGCGACTTCGAGGAGCGGCTCAAGGGCGTGCTGAAGGCGCTGCAAGGCCAACCGAACGCGATCCTGTTCGTGGACGAGATCCACACGCTCGTCGGCGCGGGTGCCACGCAGGGCGGCTCCATGGACGCGAGCAACCTGCTCAAGCCGGCGCTCGCCAACGGGGAGCTGCGCTGCATCGGCTCCACCACCCACGCGGAGTACCGCGCGTCCTTCGGGCGGGACCGCGCGCTGGCGCGTCGTTTCCAGACCGTCGACGTCGGCGAGCCCAGCGTGGAGGACTGCATCCTCATCCTGCAGGGCCTGCGCCCGCAGTTCGAGTCCCACCACGGCGTCACCTTCACGGAGGCGGCCATCGACGCCGCCGCACGGCTCGCGGCGCGCCACATCAACGATCGGTTCCTGCCGGACAAGGCCGTCGACGTGCTCGACGAGGCCGGCGCCGCCGCCCGCCTCTCCGCGCCCGGCAGCACCGTGGACGTGCCGGAGATCGAGGCGGTCGTCGCCCGCATCGCCCGCATCCCGCCACGCTCGGTGAACCAGGAGGAGCGCTCCAGCCTGGCGGGCCTGGGCGACGCGCTCAAGAGCCGCATCTTCGGCCAGGACGAGGCCATCGAGACCGTGGTGCAGGCGATCAAGGTGAACCGCGCCGGCCTGGGACAGCCGAACAAGCCGGTCGGCAGCTTCCTGTTCTCCGGACCCACGGGCGTCGGAAAGACCGAACTGGCCAAGCAGCTCGCCGAGGTGCTCTCCGTGGCGTTCCTGCGCTTCGACATGTCCGAGTACATGGAGAAGCACACCGTGAGCCGCCTCATCGGGGCGCCCCCCGGCTACGTCGGTTTCGAGCAGGAGGGGCTGCTGACCGGGGCGGTGTCGCGCAGCCCGCATGCGGTGCTCGTCCTCGACGAGATCGAGAAGGCGCACCCGGACATCTACAACATCCTGCTGCAGGTGATGGACCACGCCACGCTCACGGACAACAACGGCAAGAAGGCGGACTTCCGCAACGTCATCCTCGTGCTCACCACGAACGCCGGCGTGCGGGAGGGCAACCAGGCGAGCGTCGGGTTCTCCGGCGCGCTGCCGCCCGGCATGGACCGCGGCCGGCGCGTGACCGACGCGCTCAACCGCACCTTCCCGCCCGAGTTCCGCAACCGCCTCGACGCACAGGTGCTGTTCCGCGGCCTCGAGCGCGAGAGCATCCGGCGCGTGGTGGACAAGTTCGTGCTGGAGCTCAACGCGCAGCTCTCCGCGCGGGAGGTCACCCTCGAGGTGACGCCCACCCTGCGCGACTGGCTGGGGGAGCGCGGATACCGGCCCGAATTCGGTGCGCGGGAGATGGGACGCATCGTCGCCGACCACCTGAAGAAGCCCCTCGCCGACGAGCTGCTCTTCGGGCGACTGGTCCACGGCGGGCGCGTCGTGGCCGACCTCGACGGCGAGACCGTCACCTTCGCGGTGCACGCGCGCGAGCCCGCGGAGGCGTGACCGCGCGGGCCGGCCGCGCACGCGATACATGCCGCGGGAGGAGGCTCTCCCGCCCATGAGCAGGCACCCCGCGTTCGTCGTCCCGGAAGGCGTCGTGTTCCAGGTCACCCCGGACGGTGTGACCATCGAGAATCGCGGCGACGTCGTGCTGCACACCACCTTCGGCGGCGTTCCGCTGCGCGTGCGGAGCCTCGAGGGCTCCGTCGTGCTCCACGGCGGGCTCGCCGGGGGCGAGGTCGACGCCGGCGCCGACGTGACCATCCACGGCGACGCGACGGCCGCGCGCGTCATCGCGGGCGGGAGCGTGACCGTCGAGGGGCGGGCGCGGGTGGACCAGATCCAAGCGCAGGGCACGCTCGTCATCGAGGGCGATCTGAACGCGGAGCGCGTCGTCGCCGCGGGTCGGCTGCACGTGATCGGAAGCGTCCAGGCCGCGCTCCTGAAGGGGGCCGAGGTCGAGTTGGACGGCGCGCTCGTGACCGTGCGCGGGCTGGAGGCCACCCGCAGCGTGCGCGTCGGCGCGGCCAAGGTCTCGCTCGACGCGGTCATCGCGCCCTCGGTCCGGTTCGACCCGCAGGCCAGCGGGCGCGCGACCATCGTCGAGAGCCTCGACGAGCTCGGCCCCAGCGCCGTCAAGGGATGCTTCCGGATCGCCGACTACGCGGAGACGATCGGCGACCCCACGGGCTTTTTGCAGGAGCGCGGCGTGGCCACCAGCCTCGACGCGCTCGGCGCCGCGCCGGCGGAGCCCCCTGCCACGGCGAAGACCCCCGCGCCGAAGACCCCCGCGCCAACGCCCTCGGCACCCGCGAAGGTGGCCGAGCCCGCGCCCCCGCCGGCCCCCGTGACCACGCCGACGCTGCCCCCGGCCGACGAGACCTGGCACGGGGGCAAGGAGATCGACCTTGCCGCCGTGCGACGTGCGGCGCTGGCGGACACGGTCGCACCGGACGAGGCGCCGCCGGCCATGCCGGCCGACCCCATGCCCACGATGGTCGGTACGCCGGTGCGCGCAGAACCGGAGCCGATCGTGGTCGAGGAGCCGACTCCCGCGCCGTCGGTCTCGGCGACCGTGGCGGCCTCCGCCGCGCCGACCCTGCCGCCGCTCTCGCACGCGCGCACCGCCGAGGCCGCGACCGACGCCGAGGACACCGCGGCCCTCCAGGAGCAGCTGATGGGTGCGGTGATGCGCATCCTTCCCGCCTACGGCGAGACGGAGGTGCCGCCGGTCGTGAACACCCTGACCAACCTGGTCGCGCTGCGCGACTACGGCGCCATCCGGGCCCAGATCACGCAACTGTGGAACGAGCTCAACAAGTTCCACCGCGAGCGCGGAATCCGCATTCCGAAGGCCGTCACCGACGCGTTCAACGACATCAACAAGATCGTGCGCAAGCTGCAGGCCTGACGCCGTGGCCCGCCTCCTCCCCGCACTCGTGGCGCTCCCGCTCCTCGCGGGCTGCAACCGCTACGAGACCTTCCTGACGACGGGCGCCGAGCAGGCCAACTTCTCCAACGACGCGGACATCCTGTTCGTCGTCGACAACTCCGGGTCCATGCAGGAGGAGGCGGAGGCGCTGGCGCGGAACTTCGACGCGTTCATCGCCCGCCTCACGAGCGCCGAGGGGTCGAACGTGGCGACCGAGACGCTCGCCGACGCCGCGGACAACTTCATCCGCGAGCACGAGCCGGGGTCGCTCTTCATCGACTACCAGATCGGCATCACGACGACGAGCGTGATGTTCGGCGGGGGCGTGTCGGCCGGGGTGGACCCGGGCGAGGCGGGGCTGCTCGTGGGGCCGCCCATCGGGCGTACCGCCGACGCGGCGCGGCAGTTCCGCCACCAGCTGATCTGCGACGCGGCGTTCTGGAACCCTGGCTCGACCCCGCGCGACCCGGACTTCGTGTGCCCGGCGGAGGAAGGGGTGGACCCCGAACTTCCCGGCACGATCTCCAGTGACTTCCTCGACTGCCTCTGTGGTGCCGGGGCGTGGCAACGCCCGACCGGCGCGGGCCAGGAGATGGGGATGGAGGCGGCGTACATGGCGATGTGCCGCGCCGCGCCCGAGCCGCCGGCCGGCTGCTACGACTTCCCGAGCAGCGCGCCCGTGGCCTTCGTCGAAGGCGACGAGCACAGCAACGAGGGCTTCCTTCGCGAGGGCGCCTCGACCATCGTGGTCGTGGTGACCGACGAGGGCGACGAGAGCCCGCGCAAGGACGGGGTGGGCGACACCGACGTCGAGCCGTACGTCGACGCGTTCGCCGCGTTCGACGCGCCGGTGCGGTTCGCCACGATCGGGCCCGCGTGGCGCGACATGGACGCGCTGTGCCTGGGCTCCGCCACGGCGTGGGGCGTGGAACGCTACCAGAACCTCGTGACCGCGACGGGCGGCCTGTACCTCGACATCACCGAGCTGGCCGAGAACTGTCCCATGGCGGACTTCGCCAGCCGCATGGACGCGCTCGGGGGCCTGCTGTCACAGCTCCGCAGCCGTTTCGCGCTCGCCGCGATCCCCGACGCGGACACGATCCGCACCTGGGTGGACGGGGTCGAGATCGCGCGCTCCGTGCTGATCGACGGCTCCGAGGAGACCGGCGACGCCCTGTACGACGACGGCTGGAGCTACGACGCCGCCGAGAACGCCGTGGCGTTCCACGGGGACGCCGTTCCCGGCTACAACGCCGACGTGCGCATCTACTACCGTCCCCTCGCCGGCACGCCGCGCGAGCTCCCCTTCTGAGGCGCCCATGATCGTGCCGCTCCTCCTCGCCGTGCCGACGGCCCTGGCCGCGGGGCCGAACGACCTCGGCGTGCTCGCCGACCGCGACGTGCGCGTCGTGCAGCGCCAACTCTACGACAAGGCGGGACGCGCCGAGGTCGGCGCCGCTCTGGGCCTGGTCCCGTTCGATCCGTGGACGCGCGCCGCGCAGCTGGCCCTCCGCGCGAACCTCCACCGCTCGGATTCGCTCGGCGTGGGCGTACAGATCGCGGGCAGCTACGCCTTGCCCACGT
>JBDLRI010000012.1:0-32074 GCA_039800105.1 Pseudomonadota bacterium | reverse complement strand
GAAGTTAAGCTCCCTGGCGCCGATGGTACTGCACCCAAAAGGGTGTGGGAGAGTAGGTAACTGCCGGCCACCCCTACCACCCCCCGTTGAGCACATGCGCTCCGGGGGGTGGTTTCTTTTTCGGCCGTGCGCATGTCGGGACCATGCGGAGGGGCGCGCGCGGTCCGTGGCTCGGGCTCGTGGTCTGGGTGCTCGCCCGGGCGGAGGTGTTCGCCTGGGTGGCGCTCGTGATTACGGTCGTGCTCACGCTTGTCGGTTGGCAACTCGCCGATTCGGAGGTCCGCGACGTCGCGCGCCAGCGGTTTGACGGCGAGCTGGACGCCGTCGCGTCGACGCTTTCGCGGCGCATGGACGAGTACACCCACGCGCTCCGCGGAGGTGTCGCGTTCCTCGGGGCATCGGACACCCTTACGCGCGCCCGCTGGCAGGCGTTCGTGACGGCCGCGCGTATCGAGACCCTCTACCCCGGCATTCAGGGCGTGGGGTACGCGGCGTGGGTGGCCCCGGCCGAGCAGGCTTCGCTGGAGCGTGGTGCGCGTGCGGAGGGGCTCGTCGGGTTCGTCGTCCACCCGAGGACCGGCGATCCCGCAGCGTCGATCCTCTACCTCGAGCCCCTCACGGAGCGGAACCAACGCGCGCTCGGGTTCGACATGTGGTCCGAGCGGAATCGCCGCACGGCGATGGAGCGTGCGCGCGACACCGGGGAGGCGGCGCTGACGGCGCGCGTGACGCTCGTGCAGGAGACCGAGCGCGATGTGCAGCCCGGCGTGCTGCTGTACCTGCCCGTCTACGCGCGCGGGAGGCCGACGGTCACCGTGGCGCAGCGACGCGCGGCGCTGGCGGGGTTCGTCTATGCCCCGTTCCGTGCGCGGGATCTGCTGTCCCAGGTGTTGCGCCCGCATCTCGACGCGCTCGGTCTCGAGGTGTACGACGGCATCGACGCGCGCGCTGCGTCTCTGCTGTACGCGTCGACGGTGTCGCACGCGCGGGCTCCCCGATATCGCGGGACGAGGTCCATGCGCGTCGGGGGGCGGGCGTGGACCGTCGTGGCGTATGGCACTGCGGCGTTCGAGCGCGCGCAGGACCGGGCGAGGCCGGCAGCGGTCGCGGCCGCGACACTGGTCGCGGACGGCCTGTTCTTCGGCGTGCTCCTGCTGCTCGGGCGCCAGTTCCGTCAGGCGCAGGCCAATGCCGGCGCGCTCCGCAGTCTCTCCGATTCCTTGGAGCGGCGCGTGGCGGAACGTACCTCGGCGCTGCAGGCAAGCCGGGAGGCTGCGCTCCGTGCCTCACGGATGGATGCCCTGGTCGCGGAGGTCGCCTCCGCCATGGGCGGGGCAGGGCCGCTCGCAGCCCTTCTCCAGAAGGCGGTCGACTCCACGCTCCTGCACCTGGCCGTCTCGGCGGCTCGCGTGTGGACGACGGACGGTCCGGGCACCACGCTGAGGCTGGAGGCCGGAGCTGGCGTGGCGATGCCGCACGGGAGCACCGCGTGGACGGACGAGGCGTCGCTCGTGTCGGGCGTGCTCCGCGACGCCACGGTGCTGGGCGTGGACGACGTCGCGCGGGAGCCGTCCCTTTCCCACCTCGCATGGGCGCATGATCCACGGCTGCGTGCGCTCCTCTGCCTTCCCCTGCAGGTGGAGGACCACGTCCTCGGGTTGCTCGCGGTGTTCAGCCCGACGTGCCTCGCGGAGGCGGAGCGAGCCGCGCTCGTGCGGGTTGCGCAGGTGCTGGCGCTCGGGATCGAGCGTTCACGCGCCTCCGTTTCGGAGCGCGCCGCCGCCGCCGCCGCGGCCTTGACCTCCGAGTTGGAGGCACGCGTCGCCTCGCGCACGGCCGAATTGGAGGCGACCCTCGCGGAGCAGGGCGGCATCGCCTATGCCATCACCCACAACCTTCGGGGCCCGCTCCGTGCGCTTCACGGCCACGTGGCGATGCTGCGGGAGACCGGGGCGACGGATCCCCGCACCGTCCCCCACCTCGACGCCATCGCGCGCAACGCGGTGACGCTCGCGGCGCAGATCGACGATCTCGTTCGCTTCACGGTGCTCTATCGCCAGCCCGTCCGCAAGGAGCTGACGTCCGCGGTGGCCGTGGTGGAGGGGGCGCTGCAGGAGCTGGAGGTGGCCTGGAGCGGGCGGGACGTGGTGATCGTGCGCGAGGAGCTCCCGCCCTGCGTGGCGAACCCGGAGCTCCTGCAGGAGGTCTTTCGCAACCTGCTGTCCAACGCCCTCAAGTTCACCCGCCACGTGGCGTCCCCACGGGTCGAGATCGGCGGCACGATCGAGGACGCTCCCGGGCCCGCGGGGGCGCGACAGCTGCGGTACTGGGTACGGGACAACGGAATCGGCTTCGACATGCGCTTTGGCGAGGCCATCTTCGGTCTTTTCCACCGCATGCACGCCAGCAGCGCGTACGAGGGGACGGGGTGCGGGCTCGCCCTGGCACGTCGAATCGTCGAGCGCCACGGGGGTCGCATCTGGGCGGAGTCGGCACCGGGGCGGGGCGCCACGTTCACGTTCACCCTCCCGGAGCCGTCGGATGGCTGATGCGCCCGTACACACGCTCTTCGCCGAGGATGACGCCGATGACGGGCTGCTGACCTTGCGTGCCCTGCGGAAGGCGGGCGTGGTGGACGGTGTGCAGTGGGTGCGCGACGGCGACGAGGCGCTCGCGGTGCTTCAGGCGTCCCCGTCCGGCGCGGAGCGGGTGCGGCTCGTGCTGCTCGATCTCCAGATGCCGCGCCTCGGCGGCTTCGAGGTGCTCCGCGCCCTGAAGGAGAATCCCCGCACGCGGGACATCCCCGTCGTGGTGTTCACGTCCTCGGCCCACGAATCCGACCGCGAGCGGAGCCTCGCGCTTGGTGCCGCCGCGTTCGTGACGAAGCCCGTGGAGACCGCGGCGTTCGAGCGGAGCGTGCGGCAACTGGTCGAGCGCTGGCTGGCACCGGCGGCGTGTTGAGGCGCACCGCGCCGCCTACGGCGTCGCCGCATCCGTGTCGGCCGCGGCCGACGTCGGCGGTCCGTCCACGCGGAACGGCCAGGCCAGCAGCCGTGCGCGGGGCAGCACGGCCAGGGCGTCGGAGTCGCGGAGCTCCAGGGTGCCGCCCGCGTGCCAGGCGTACACGCCGGCCGGAAGCGGCGCCGCGAGCTTCAGGAGGTAGGCGTCGCGCCCCGGCATGCCGTCGATCTCAAATGGCACCTCGTCGGCGCGGATCCACCACGGGGTCGTCGCCGTAGCCGGGCGCAGGGCGGGCGGGGCCTCGGTCAGCCGGCTCAGGCGCAGGTCCATCGCACGGACCTCCTGCGCGCGCACGGTCGACTTGTGGACGAAGCGCGTGGTCCCGGGCGGGATGACCGCCTCCGCCGGGAGGGTCAGTGCCGGGAAGGCGGTCTCCCCGCTCGCGAGCGGCCGCTCCGGCCGCAGGGGCGTGAGCGTGCGCGCCGGAAGGTGCGCGTAGCCGGACGGTCCCACCCCGAAGAACCCGGGGTTGGCGGGGTCGGGCCACAGCGCGATCCGCACCTCCTGGCGACGCGGAGCGTCGTCTCCGCGCGCGACGGGCGCGCTGCCGCGCATGTACCCGGGGGCGCCCGCGATCACCGTCGCGGGAGGCGTGTCGGCCTCCACGGTGAAGGTGCCGTCGGCCCCCGCGGTCCAGCGGTCCACGACGCCCTCGAGCACGACCGTGGCCCCGGGAACCGGCGTCCCCCAGGCGTCGGTCACGGTCCCGTGGACGGTCACGGGCTCGGCACAGGCGAGCAGCAGCAGCGGGAGCATCGGCACCGGTCTCGTATCGTGCGCGGGTTAGGTCCGGAAGATGCTCACCATCGCCGACAAGGTCTTCCCCTCCCCGCTGCTTCTCGGCACCGGGAAGTATCCGGACTTCGCCACCATGCGGGCCTGCCACGAGGCGAGCGGCACGGCCATGGTCACCCTCGCGCTGCGCCGCGTCGACCTCTCGGCGCCGCAGGGTGCCAACATCCTCGACTTCATCGACCGGGACCGCGTCGCGCTGCTGCCGAACACGGCGGGCTGCTACACGGCGGAGGACGCGGTCCTCACCGCGAAGCTGGGCCGGGATCTCCTCGGGACGAACTGGGTGAAGCTCGAGGTCATCGGGGATCCCGACACGCTCTTCCCGTGCGCCGAGGGGACGCTGGAAGCGGCGCGCGAGCTGGTCAAGGACGGGTTCGTGGTGCTCCCCTACGTGAGCGACGACCCCGTGCTCTGCCGCCGCCTCGCGGAGATCGGCTGCGCCGCCGTGATGCCCCTCGGGGCACCGATCGGCTCGGGGCAGGGAATCCGCAACCCCACGAACCTCCAGATCATCCTCGAGCAGGCCACGACGCCGGTGCTCGTCGACGCGGGCGTCGGAACCGCGAGCGACGTCACCATCGCGCTCGAGATGGGCTGCCACGGCGTGCTGCTCAACACCGCCGTCGCCGGCGCGAAGGACCCGGTCGCGATGGCCCGCGCCATGCGCCACGCGGCCGAGGCGGGCGTCCTGGCGCGCGCGGCGGGCCGCATCCCGCGTCGCCTGTACGCCACCGCCTCCAGCCCGATCCACGGTGTCGTCGGGACCTGATTCCCGGGGCGGAGGGGGACGCCCCCTCCGCAACGCCTCCCCCGCGGGCGTGCCGCGCCTGCTCGGCGTCACCTGCGGCGGCGAGGCGCTCGTGGCGCGCGTCGACGCGGCGCTCCGTGCCGGCCTGCCCGCCGTCCTGCTGCGCGAGGACGCGGCCCCGCCGGAGCTCGCGCGACTCGCGGCGCACGGCGCGCGGGTGCTGCTGCACGCACGCATCCCCGACGCCGAGGCGCTCGCCGCGTCCCACGGCTTCGGGCTGCACCTTCCCGATCACGACGACCTCGCGACGCGCGTCGTCGCCGTGCGCGCGCGCTTTCCGGGCAGGCTCTCCGTCAGCGTGCACGACCCCGACGAAGCCCGTCGGGCCTGCGCCGCCGGCGCCGACCTCGTCCTGCTCGCGCCCATCTGGTCGCCGGGCAGCAAGCCGGGCGACACGCGCCCGCCGCTCGGCCTCGCGGAGCTCGCGCGGTGCGGCCCGTTTGCCCCGCGCGTGCTCGGGTTGGGCGGCGTGACCCCGTCGCGTGCGGCAGCGCTGCGTGCCGCGGGGGCCGGAGGGGCCGCGTCGCTCGGCGGCGTCTTCGGGCCCGGGGCTCCCGGGCCGGACATGCCGGCCTGGCGCGCGTGGCTCGCGCCGTGGCGGGACGCGCTTCAGTAGCTCCAGACCCGCTCTTCGTAGCAGGTCCCGGACGCGATCGCCTCGCACGTGGCGTCCGCCAGGCAATCCAGTTCCCGCTGGAAGGCGCCCTGGATGCCGGTGTCACCGCCTCCGTCGACCCGGCTGCGCTGGCTCGCGCACGCCTCCTCGCACTCGGCGGTGTTCGGGAAGTCGCCGAGGGAGTCGCCGCAGCTCGCCACGACCGCGCAGGCGTCCGCGCACGTCGCGCCGCAGCCGAGCAGGGAGAGGAGGAGCGCGAGCACGGTCAGGGGAAGTTGCGCGTGGGCGCGCACACGCCTTCCTCGAGGTTCACGCAGGCGGTCTCTGCCACGCAGTCCATCCACAGCGCGGCCTGCTTCTCGTTGTCGAGCGACACCTGGGAGCCGCCGGTCGGGCGGGCGTTCGGCGCGTAGTCCCCGACCTCGCCGGTCCGGGACAGCGCGTCGTTGCAATGGGCCAGGCAGGTGCGGATCATCTCCTCCGCTGGGGTGTCCGGGACCTGGAGCGCGCACTGCTCGGGGCCGTCCCCGAACAGGCGTTCGCAGGAGGACTGGCAGTCCGGTCCGCAGCCCGTGAGCAGGAGGGGGAGAGGCAGGCACAGGAGCAGCGCGCGCATGGACGTCCTCGGTGGGCAGCCACCGGTAGTCCGTGGTCGCGCGTTGGTCAACGCGGCGCGGGTTATCGGCCGGGGGTGCGGGTCCTCCACGTCGCCGCCTGCTACCCGCCCACCTGGGCGTACGGGGGCATCCCGCGCGCCGTGCACGCCCTCGTGCGCGCCCAGCGGGCCCGCGGAATCCAGGCGCGCGTCTGGACGACCGACGCCTTCGACGCCACCCGGCGGGCCCCCGTTCCGCCCCTGCACCTCCTCGACGGCGTGCCGGTGCGCGTGGCGCGCAACCTGAGCAACCGCCTGGCGTGGCGTCACCAGCTCTACGTGCCGCTCGGCGCCGCGCCGGACCTCTCCGACGTGGACCTGGTCCACCTCCACGGGCATCGTCACCTGCTGAACGGACGGGCGTGGCGGGCCGCACGTGCCCGGGGCCTGCCGGTCGTCCTCACCGGCCACGGCACCGTGCCCGCGCTGGAGCGCAAGACCGTGCTGAAGCGCGTCTGGGACCCTCTCGTCGATGGAGACGTGCCGCGCCGTGCGGACGCGGTCATCGCGTGCAGCCGCGCCGAGGTGCGCCAATTGCTGGCCTGCGGCGTCGCCGCGGATCGGATCGAGCGCATCCCGAACGGCATGTGGATGCCGGAGTTCTCGGAGCTTCCTCCGCGCGGCACCGCGCGTGCCCGGTGGGGGCTGGGGCACGGGCCGCTGGTGGTCTACCTGGGCCAGATCACGCCGCGCAAGCGGGTGGACGCGCTGGTCGAGGCGTTCCGGGCGCCCTCGGGCGTCACCCTCGCGCTGGCGGGCCCCGTGCGCGGCATGTCGTTGCCCGACGGCGTGCGCGCGCTCGGGGTGCTCGAGGGGCCGGAGCGCCTCGCGTTGCTCGTCGACGCCGACGTGCTCGTCTACCCGTCCTCGGACGAGGTCTTCGGGCTCGTGCCGCTCGAAGGGCTGCTGTGCGGCGTGCCGGTGGTGGTCGGGGACGACTGCGGATGCGGCGAGATCGTCGCGGAGGCCGGCGCCGGGGTGCTCGTCGACGGCAGCCCCGCGCGCATCCGCCAGGCGGTCGAGGGGTTGCTGGCCGACCCGGCCCGGGCGTCGGCGTGCGTGGCGCGCGGCCGGGCGTGGATCGCGGCGCATCTCGACGCCGGCGTCGTCGCGGACGCGCACATGCGGCTGTACCGTCGGCTGCTGGAGCGTTCGTGAGCGGGGCGCCTGGGGCGGAGGGGGCGCCGGCCCCCTCCGCAACGCCTCCCCCGGCGGATCGTCGGGAGCGCTTCCTGCTCGCAGCGCTGCTGCTCGCGTGCGTCGTCGTGTACCTTCCGGCCCTCGGCGGGGGCTTCGTCTACGACGATCGCATCGAGGTCGTCGGCAACCCGGCGCTGCGCGCGCTCTCGGACCCCGCCACCGTCACCGTCTACAACGTGAACCGTCCCCTGCTTCTGCTGAGCTGGGCCATCGACTGGCGGATCGGGGGCCTCGACCCGTTCGGGTACCACCTCGGCAACGTGCTGCTGCACGTGCTCGACGTGTTCCTGGCGTGGCGGCTCGCGCGCTGGCTGCTGCCCCCCGCGCGCGCGCTCGTCGCGGCGGCGCTCTGGGGCCTCCACCCGATGGCCAGCGAATCGGTGGCCTACGTCACCGGTCGGTCCGACCTCCTGTGCGCGGCGGGATGGCTCCTGGCGATGGAGGCCCACCTGGCCGGGCGGCGGCTTCGCACCGTGGCGGGGATCCTGCTGGCGGTCGGCGCGAAGGAGGTGGGATGGACGCTTCCGCTCGTGCTGCCCGTGCTCGATGCCGTGCGGGGGCGTCCCTGGGCGCGCGGTCCGGTCGTCGCGGGTGCCGGGGTCGTCGCGCTCGCTGTCGTGGCGCGCCTCGGCGTCATGGGCCTGCCGGCACCCGAGGTGGAACGCGCGGTGGGCGTGCACCTCGCGGCGCAGGCCGAGGCGTGGACGCGCTCCCTGGCGCTGTGGGTCGTACCCTGGGGCCAGTCGGTGTTTCACGACCTTCCGGCCCGCGCCTGGCCGGGCGGCGCGCTGGCGTGTGCGCTGGGGGCCCTCGGGGCGTTCGCGTGGCACCGCGGCGGCCTCGCCCGGCTCGCGGCGGTCCTGTGGGCGGCGTGGCTGCTGCCGGCGTCGGCGGTACCGCTGCGGGAGGTCATGGCCGAGCACCGGGCCCTGCTCGGCGGGCTCGGGCTCGCATGGTTCCTTGCGGCGGTGCCCGGGTTCACGCCGCGCCGCGCGGCGGGGATCGCCGTCGTGCTCGCCGCGGTCACGGCATGGCGCGCCTGGGTGTGGGCCGACGAGGTGCGCCTGTGGCAGGACGCCGTGCGCGTCCATCCCGCCAGCGCGTCGGCGCACTACGCCCTGGGCGACGCCCTGCGCCTTCGTGGGCGCATGGCCGAGGCCGAGGGCGCGTACCGGGCGGCCCTGTCGCGTGACCCGGGCCACCGCGACGCGCGCGTCAACCTGGGCATCACCCGCGCCGAACAGGGCGACGACGCGGGAGCGCGAGCGCTGTGGCAGGAGGTCCTGCGCGCCGATCCCGGCGCGTGCGCGGCGCACAACAACCTCGCGGCACTCGGCCTCCGTGCGGGCCGCGTCGAGGAGGCCGTGGCCGGCTGGCAGTCCGCGCTTCGCGCGTGCCCGGGGGACCTGCTGGCCCACCTCAACCTCGGGTTGCTCTACGCCCGCGCTGGCGACGTGCCGCGGGGCGTGTACCATCTGGATTCGTTCCTCGCGCGGGCACCGGGGACCCATCCGCTCCGGGACGGTGCCGAACGTGCGCGCGCCCGCATGTCCCTTGCGCCGGCTGCGGCGTCCCCGTAGTCCACACGCACGCGCGGCGGGGCTGTGCGTTCCGCCGGCCGCCGATTACGCCCCGCCCCCGATAGAGGACAACATGGGCTTCCTGGACTTCTTCACCGGCGGTCCGCCGCTTCAGCGCCACGGGCGCCGCATGACCGATCGCGACGCCCAGCCCGAGGACCGCGAGGCGTCGGCCCGCTGGCTGGCCGAGGAGGGCTCCGACGCCGCCCTCGAGGCACTCTGCAGCCGCCTCGGGATGCAGCTCGAGCACGGCATGAAGGATCGTCGCGAGAAGGACCTCGTGTTCGAGCTGCTCGTGGAGAAGGGCACCCACGGTGCCGCCGTCGCGCGGCGCTTCGCCGCGCGGCATCCCGCGTTCGCGCATGCCCTCAAGGTCGTGGAGACGGTGGAGGGGGCGGACGCCGCCACGGGATTCCTCCTCGACATGCTGGCCATGGAGAGCGTGGACAACGAGCTGAAGCCCGAGCGCAAGCACCGTCTGCTGATCGGGTTGGCGGAGCGTCGCGACGCGCGTATCGTCGAGGCCGCGGCGCCCTTTCTCGCGGACTTCGACGAGGGCGTGCGCAACGCCGCGGTGGAGGCCATCGGCGCCCAGGACGGGGACGCCCGCCGCGAGCCGCTCGTGGCGGCGCTCCGGCG
Organism: Pseudomonadota bacterium; assembly: GCA_039800105.1. Lineage (GTDB taxonomy): Bacteria > Myxococcota_A > UBA796 > UBA796 > SXON01 > CAMAXZ01. The sequence continues at coordinate 22,760 of JBDLRI010000012.1, read as the reverse complement.
CGCCGGCGAGGAGTCCACCCGCATCCGGGGCCGCCTGGCCGAGATCGTGGCGCAGGCGGGCTGGGAGCTGCCGGAGGACCCCTGGCTCGATGCCCACCTGCCCGTGGGGTTCGGCTGGGACGGTCGCCGGCTCGTGCGTCGGTAGCGGGTGGAGGGCGCGGCGCTCGCGGCGAACCTCGGGGCGCTCCGCGCGGGGTCGGCGCGGCATCGCGCGCTGGCCCTCCGGTTGGAAGCGGGGGGCGTGGCGGAGCCCGTTGCACCGGTCCCTTGGCCCGCCCTGCCGGAGGGGCGGAGCGTCCTGATGGTGGGCGCCGCGTCCCCGGAGGGCATCGGGGCCGCGCTGCACGGGGGACGCGACGTGGTGCTGTGGGAGCGGTCCGCGCCGATCCTCCGCGACCTGCTCGCCCGTGTCGACTGGAGCGCGCCCCTGGGGACGGGGCGGCTGCAGCTGGCCTGCGACGTCGACCTGCTCGACCTGGACCTGCCGGAGGCCACGCCCACCGTCCTGCATCCCGTGCTCGGGCCACGCTACGCGCGTGAGCTCGCATGGCGCGACGCCGTGCCGCGTCGGCGGGCCCTGCTCGTCGACGGCGGGCTTCTCGTCGAGGAGCTGGCACGCGCGCTCGCCGCGCGCGGCTGGGCCTGCTGGACGTGGGAGACCACGCGCCTTCCGCCTTCGGAGCTCGCACGCATCGCACGGGCGTTGCGCCCGGAGCGGGTGGTCGCGGTGAACCACCAGCCGGGCCTCCCCGAGGCGGTGGAGGCGCTGCGTGGGGACTGTCCCGAACTCGCGCTCGCGGTGTGGGAGATCGATCCGGCGACCGACGCGGTGCGTCCGCCCGCGGTGCCCGTGCCGCACACGACGATCCACACGTGGCGGCGGTCCCAGGTCGCGCGGTTCCGGGCCGCCGGGTTCCGCGCGTCCTGGCTTCCGCTCGCGAGCGACCCGGAGCGCCGGTGCCCGCTCGCGCTCACCGGGGAGGAGCAGGCGGCCTACGGTGCGCCCGTGACCTTCGTGGGGCGCAGCATGGCCTTCGAGGCGACGCAGTACCACCGCGAGCTCGTGACGCGCCTCGCGGCGTGCCGGGCCGCGGCGGGGCTCGACCCCGCGGGGGCGCCGGCGGTGCTGGAGCGCATCCTCGCGGCACAGCGCGCGGAGCCGGGGGTCTACCGCATCCCGGAAGGCATCGCCGCGCACGCGCCGGAGCTGCTGCACGAGGCGCAGCCGGACGGCGCCGACCCCGTGATGATGCTCGGGGAGGTGGCCGCCGCCGAGTTCCGCATGGGCGTGGTCGCGAACCTCGGACGCTTCGGCGCGCACGCGTGGGGCGACGAGGGCTGGCAGGCCGTGGTGCGCCACGGCGTGCGGTACCGCGGGTCGGCCGGCCATGCCCGCCAGCTGACCCGGATCTACGGCAACGGCGGCATCCACGTGGACGTGGGGCGCCTCTACCAGCTGGACATCGTCACGCTGCGGGTGTTCGACGTGCTGGCCTGCGGCGGTTTCGTGCTGGCGCACCACAGCGAGGACCTCGCCGCGCTGTTCGTCCTCGGCGAGGAGATCGAGAGCTGGCGCACCGTCCCGGAGCTGCTGGAGAAGGTCGCCTGGTACCTGCCGCGCCCGCAGGAGCGGGCGCGGATCGCGGCGAGGGGGCGCGCGCGCGTGCTCGCCGACCACACCGTCGTGCAGCGGTTGGCCGTCCTGCTGGGCGACGCCGGGTCGGGGGGCGTTGCGGGGGGATGTCCCCCCGCCCCGGAGTCCCGGCGGCCAACTTGACGCGCGTCGTGCGGGACAGTAAAGGGCAGGGGTCCGACGCCTGCGGAGGTGGCGGAATGGCAGACGCGCTGCGCTCAGGACGCAGTGGGGTTTCCCGTGGGGGTTCAACTCCCCCCCTCCGCACCATACCCTGGACGCCGCGCCTCGTGACCTTGCGGGCGCGGCGTTCTTCATTCCGGGTCACCCATGGATCCTGCGCACTCCACCGTTGACGTCCTGGTGCTCGGCGCGGGCGTGGCTGGCCTTTCGTTCGCGCTGGAGGCGGCCCGCCACGGGCGGGTGCTCGTGGTCACGAAGGCCGACCGGGGCGAGACGAACACGCACTACGCGCAGGGCGGCATCGCGGCCGTGTGGCATCCCGACGATCGCGTGGAGGATCACATCTCCGACACGCTGGTGGCCGGCGCGGGCCTGTGCCGCCGCGAGGCGGTGGAGCGGACGGTGCGCGAGGCACCGGCGCGCGTGCGCGAGCTCATCGACCTCGGGGTGCGCTTCAGCCGTCGCGAGGAACACCCCGACGAGTACGATCTGCACCGCGAGGGCGGCCATTCCGCGCGTCGCATCCTGCACGTGGACGACCTGACCGGTGCGGAGATCATGCGGGCGCTGCTCGCGGCGGTGGAGGCCGACCCGTCGATCGCGTTCCTGGAGCGGCACCACGCCATCGACCTCGTCACCGAGAACAGCCTGGCGCGGCGCGCGGGCCTGGCGCCGGTGGAGCCCGACCGGGTGCTGGGCGCCTACCTGCTGGATCCCTCGACCGGCGAGGTGCACCTCGTCCGCGCGAAGGTGGTCGTCCTCGCGACCGGTGGCGCCGGAAAGGTGTACCTCTACACCTCCAACCCCGACATCGCCTCGGGGGACGGCGTGGCGATGGCGTGGCGCGCGGGCGCCCGCATCGCGAACATGGAGTTCGTCCAGTTCCACCCGACGTGCCTCTACCACCCGCATGCCAAGGGGTTTCTCATCTCCGAGGCCCTCCGCGGGGAGGGTGGCCGGCTGGTGCTGGCCAACGGCGAGCGGTTCATGCCGCGTCATGACGCACGCGGGGAGCTGGCCCCGCGGGACATCGTGGCCCGCGCCATCGACTCGGAGCTGAAGAAGCGTGGGGACGACTGCGTCTTCCTCGACATGACGCATCTCGACCGGGAGACGCTGACGGCGAAGTTCCCGAACATCTTCCGTCGGTGCGCGGAGCTCGGGATCGACATGGCCACCCAGCCCATCCCCGTGGTGCCGGCGGCCCACTACTTCTGCGGCGGCGTGCAGGTGGACCTCGACGGCGAGACGAGCATCCACAACCTCTTCGCCATCGGCGAGACCGCGTGCACGGGCCTGCACGGGGCCAACCGGCTCGCCAGCAACAGCCTCCTGGAGGCGCTGGTGTTCGCGCGGCACGCGGTGCGCGTGGCGGCCAGCCGCCTCCCCGAGACGACGCTCTCGGAGTCCGTTCCGGCGTGGGACGCCGGCGGTGCCGTGGACAGCGACGAGGGCGTGGTGATCACCCAGGCGTGGGACGAGATCCGAAGGTTCATGTGGAACTACGTGGGCATCGTCCGGTCCACCGGCCGCCTCCTGCGCGCCCGGACGCGCGTGGAGATGGTGCAGGAGGAGATCCACGACTACTACTGGGAGTTCCGCGTGACCGCCCCGCTGCTGGAGCTGCGAAACCTGGCGACGGTCGCGGATCTCGTGGTGGAGAGCGCGCTCCGTCGTCGCGAGAGCCGCGGGTTGCACACGACCCTCGACCACCCCGCGTCCGACCCGCGCTGCATCCGGGACACGGTCCTGCGACGGCGGTTGTGACGTGCGCGGAGTCGTCGCGGAGCTGCGCCACGTGGGGCGCCTGGCGGCACCCATCACCGTGGGGATGCTGGCGAGCTTCGGCCTCGGGCTCGTCGACACGCTGATGGTCGGGCCGCTCGGCCGGGACGCGCTCGCCGGGGTCTCCCTCGCCACCAACTGGTACTTTGCCTGCTCCGTGCTCGGCATCGGGGCGATGCGGGCGGTTGACCCGATCGTGTCCCAGGCCCACGGCGCGGGGGATCACGCGGCGGTGGGCCGCGCGCTCGGGAACGCGCTCGCGCTCGCCCTCGTGCTGTGCGTGCCCATCGGGCTGCTGCTCGCGGGCACGGCGTGGATCCTGCCGGCGCTCGGCCAGGCGCCCGGGCTCGTGTCCTTCGCCGCGCGGTTCTGCGCCATCCTGCTGCTCGGCCTTCCGGGATCCTTCCTGTTCGCGGCGCTCCGCCAGGTGCTGCAGGGCATCGGCGACGTGCGGCCCGCCACGGTGGTCCTGCTCGTCGCGAACGTCGTGAACGCCGTGCTGGTGTGGCTCTTCGTGTATCACCTCGGCTGGGGCCCGATCGGTTGTGCCGTCGCGACGGCGACGTGCCACACCCTTTGCTTCCTGGCGCTGGCACTGGCGGTGCGTCGGCGGCTGGCCGCCTACGTGCCCGGAGGCCTTCGGGCCGCGCTCCGATCGGTGGCCGAGGGCGGCGTCCGCGTGGTGTCCCGGCTGCTGCGCGAGGGCGTCCCCCTGGGGGTGCAGATGGGCATGGAGGCGTGGGCGTTCTCGGCGGCGGGCCTCATGGTGGGGTGGCTGGGCACGACGAGCATGGCGGCCCACAGCATCACCCTCACGCTCGCTTCCCTCGCCTTCATGGTGCCGCTGGGCATCTCCGGCGCCGCCGCGACGCGGGTGGGGAACCTGGTGGGCGCCGGTGGGCCGTGGGCGCGTGCCGCCGTGGCGGCGGTGATGCTCGGAATGGTCGGCATGAGCGTCTTCGCGCTGCTCTTCGCGGGAGCCCCCGTGCAGGTCGCGGGTGCATGGCATCCCGATCCCGAGGTGTTGGCCCTCGCCTCTCGGTTGCTGCCCATCGCGGGCGCGTTCGCCCTGTTCGACGGCGTGCAGGTGGTGAGCTTCGGGATCCTGCGCGGCGCGGGGGACCTGCGGGTGCCGTCGCTCGCCAATCTCCTGGGCTACTGGGTGTTCGGCCTGCCGTTGGGCGCGTGGCTCGCGTTTCGCCAGGGATGGGGCGTTGTCGGGATCTGGACCGGGCTCGCCGTGGCGCTCGCGACGGTGGCGGTCCTGCTCGTCGCGCGCATCCGCCACGTGGCCCGTCGCGGCGCCGTGCGCGTCGTCCTCGACGCCCGCGCGGGGTGAGGGGTCACCAACGCGCGGCGTGCAGCCGCACCCGCCAGGCGCGACAATCGTCGGGATCGTCCAGGCGCATGTCCCGGGTCGCGGTGGAGAGGGCGTCCACGCTGCCGAGGGGAACGTCCCAGTGGCGGTCACTTCCGTCGGCGCACTGGAGCCGGGCGGTGGCGTCCAGGACGGCCCGGGGAGCCCGGTTGCGCACGGTGAGGGTCGCGAGCACGCCGCGGAAGCCCCGTCCCTGCAGGGAGGCGTCGACGTCCAGCCACGGGGAGACGTCGAGGACACGGTCGGCGGCCTCGGCCCGCGGTACGAAGGTGAGCTCGCGCCGCACCGTGTCGACGGTCACGAGGAAGCGCCCCGTGACGTTGAGGCCCATCAGACCGCTGGAACGCGCGTCGGCGCACGGCTCGCACACGCCGACGGTCACTCCGCCCACCTCGAGGCCGCCGACCCACATGCGGGGCACCAGGGCGCTGGGTACGCGCGCGGGTCCGTTCGCGGTCCGCACCTCCAGCACCGGCGCGTCGGGCGGCACGTCGATGCCGAGGCTGCGCAGGGTGGCGCGGTCCAGCGTCGTCAGCGTGGCGCCCGTGTCGAACAGGAGCGGCACCTCGCGCTCGTGGCCGTTGGCCTGCGCTTGCACCGTGAGGTGTACGCCGCGGCCGTCCCCGTCGTAGGGCAGCACCACGCTGTCCACGGTGTCCGCGGGCACGCACGCCGTGGGCGCGGGGGCGGCCGGCGCGGCGTCCCTCCCGGGCGGGCCAGGCGGCGCCTCCTCGCAGAGCGCGTCCTCCAGCACGCGTTGCGGCCACGACGGTGCCGCCGCGAGCAGGGACCCGCCGACGAGCAGGACGAGCCAACCGACGAGCATCGCGGGCCGCACGCGGAGGCCGTATTCGTGTGGGATGCCCTTGTCGCGTCCGCGTCGGTGCGCAAATTCTTCAAGGGCCCGGTCGCACCCCTCGTACACGAGGGTCGGGCAATGGTGGAACAGGGTCGGTTGGGGTGCCGCTGGGCATCCTTGGTGCGCATGTCGGCGCGCAGGGACGCGTGGCCGTTCCTGGTGCGGCTGGGCGGGGCAGGAGCCGTCGACACGGCGAGCCCCATGGCGTGGGTGCGGGCGGGCCTTCCACCCGAGGTGGCTGGATGCACGCGCGCGGGGTGCTGTGACCCCACGGCGCTGCGTGCCGGGTGGGTCACCGCCGCCGACCGGGCCTGGCCGCCGGACCTCCGTGGTGTCCCCCTGGGACCCGTGGCGTTCGCGTTCGAGGGGTCCCTTGGCCGCCTCGCGTCCACGCGGGTCGCCATCGTCGGCGCGCGGGCATGCACGGAGACCGGGCGCGCCGCCGCGCGCGCGCTCGCGCACGCCGTGGCCGACGCCGGGGGCGTGGTGGTGAGCGGGTTGGCGTGGGGGATCGACGCGGAAGCGCACCGCGCGGCCGGTGGTCGCACGATCGCGGTGCTCGGACAGGGATTGGGCGCGCCCATGCCCGCGTGGCAGGCGCGGCTGCGGGATCGGGTGCTCGAGGCCGGGGGGCTCGTGGTGTCCGAGTTCGACGCCCACGCGCCGGCGCGGCCCTGGACCTTTCCGGTGCGCAACCGTGTCCTGGCAGCGTTGGCGCGCGCGGTGGTGGTCGTGGAGGCCGGGGCCCGCAGCGGGGCCAGGATCACCGCGGACCTCGGGCTGTACATGGGGCGCGAGGTACTGGCCGTGCCCGGTCCGCCGGGCGGGGAGGCATCCGAGGGCTGTCGCGCGATGATCGAGGAGGGAGCCATACCGGCGGTGTCCCCGGCCGTGGTGCTCGCGGCGGCGGGCCTGCGATGACGGGCGAGGGGGCGTCGGTTACCCCGGCGGGGGCCGGGAGGATCCATGCAGCGTCTGTCGTCGTTCGTCGCGGGTCGGTGGGTCGAGGGGCAGGGTGCGCACGCCGCGCTGGTCAATCCGGCGACGGAGGAACCGCTCGCCGAGGCGAACGCGGACGGCATCGACATGGGCGAGGTGCTCCACACGGCGCGGGCGCAGGGTGGACCGGCGCTCCGTGCGATGACGTTCGCTGCGCGGGCCTCCCTTCTCAAGGAGATGAGCCGGCAGTTGCACGCCGCCCGCGAGGAACTGCTGGACCTCGCGCAGCTCAACTGCGGCGCGACCCGTTCAGACGCCAAGTTCGACGTCGACGGCGCGATCGGGACCCTCGCGGCGTACGCGGGCGTAGGCGAGCAGCTCGCGGCGCGTGCCGGGGAGCGCACCTTCCTCGTGGACGGGGACATGTTCCCGCTCGCCCGCACGCCCCGTCACGTGGGGCAGCACGTGTGGACCTCGCGCGTGGGCGTCGCGGTGCACGTGAACGCCTTCAACTTCCCGGCGTGGGGCACCTTCGAGAAAGTCGCGGCCGCGTTCCTCGCGGGAGTCCCCGTGATTTCGAAGCCGGCGACCGCCACGGCGCTGGTGGCATGGCGGGCGACGCGCGTGCTCGTGGACGCCGGGATCCTGCCGTCGGGCAGCCTGCAGCTGATCTGTGGGGGGACGGGCGACCTGCTCGGGCGCCTGGGAGGCCAGGACGGGCTGGCCTTCACCGGCAGCAACGCCACCGGGGCGATGCTTCGTGCCACGCCGGGATTTGCCGCGCGCGGCGTGCGGGTCAACGTGGAGGCGGACAGCCTCAACGCGGCCGTGTTCGCGCCCGACGTGGAGCCAGGGTCGGATTCCTGGAACGCCCTCGTGCGCCACATCGTCACCGACATGACCCAGAAGACCGGCCAGAAGTGCACCGCGATCCGGCGTATCCTCGTGCCGCGCGCACAGGAGGCGGCCCTTCGCGAGGCGCTCCTCGAGGCGCTCCACGGCGTGGTGGTCGGCAACACGCTCGAGGCGGGCGTCACCATGGGTCCGGTCTCGACGGCCGGCCAGCTGCGGGACGTCGTGGCCGGCGTGCAGCGACTCGTCGACGCGGGGGCCACCCTGCACTGCGGCGGTCCTGCGCGCATCGAGGGGCGCGGAGCGCCGGCCGGCCGGGGCTACTTCGTCGCGCCCACGTTGCTGTCGGTGCCCGACGGCGCGGCCGCGGGTCCGGTCCACGAGCACGAGGTGTTCGGGCCCGTCGCCACGCTGCTGCCGTACGACGGGTCTGCCGGGGCTGCGGCGTGCATCCTGTCGATGGGGCAGGGCAGCCTCGTCAGCACCGTGGCCTCCGACGATCGGGCGTGGCTCGAGCAGGCGGTTCTGGGGGCGGCCCCGTTCCTCGGGCGGCTCATGCTGGTGTCCACGAAGGTCGCCGACCAGCCGATCGGGCCGGGCATGGTGCTGCCGTCCCTCGTACACGGGGGACCGGGGCGCGCGGGCGGCGGCGAGGAGCTCGGGGGCGAGCGGGGTCTCGCGTTCTATCTGCAGCGTACGGCGCTCCAGGGCGATCGCGTGATCGTGGGCAAGCTCTTCGGCAACGACTCCGGCGAGGCCTGAGTGGACGTCCGGCTCGGCGAGCCGCTCGCCCGTCACGGGTGGTGGCGCGTCGGCGGTCCCGTCGAACGGCTGGTGATCGTCGACACCCCGGACGAGCTCGCGTCGGAGTGGGCCTCCCAGGGTCGGCCGAGCGTGGTGCTCGGCAACGGCAGCAATCTGCTGGCACCGGACGATGGACTGCGTGGCACGGTGCTCAAGCTGGGCGGCGGCTTCCGCGAGACGGTCATGCTCGAGGAACACGACGGGCGCGTGTGCGTGCGGGTCGGCGCGGGTCTGCCCAACGCGGTGCTGCTGGCTCGGTTGGCGAAGCTCGGCCTCGCGGGGGCGGGTTGCCTGGCGGGGGTGCCCGGCACCGTGGGGGGGGCGGTCGCGATGAACGCTGGCACGGCGCTCGGCGAGATCGAGGCTCGACTGATTTCCGTCGAGGGGGTGGATGCCGTCGGCCGCCCGTTCCATCGTTCGCGCGCCGACCTCCCGATGCGCTACCGCGAGGGTGGCCTGCCGCACGGGGTGGTGCTCACGTCCGCGGTGCTCGCGTTGTCCCGCGAGGGCTTCGAGGCAGAGCAGGCGGCGATCGCCCACCACCTGGCGCGGCGCAAGGCCACGCAGCCCTTGGACCTGCCCTCCTGCGGCTCCACCTTCCGGAATCCGCCGGGCGACCACGCCGGCCGTCTCATCGAGGCCGCCGGTCTGAAGGGGTACCGCGTGGGCGGAGCCGAGATTTCCGCGCGCCACGCGAACTTCATCGTGAACCTGGGCGGTGCGACGGCCTCGGACGTGATGGCGTGCATCCGTGCGGCCTGGAGCGGTGTTCGGGACCACGCGGGGGTGTCCCTCGTGCCCGAGGTGCACGTCGTCGGGGACTGGCCCGCCGGCACGTGGCCCCTCGCGCCGGCACCGTCGGGGGCGACGGGATAGCGCGTGGGCCCATGAACGCCCCGATCGAGCTGTACAGCACCCTCTCCCGCACCGTCGAACCCCTCCGCACCCAGGAGCCCGGACACGTACGCATGTACGTCTGCGGCATGACGGTCTACGACTACTGCCACATCGGACATGCCCGCGCGCTCATCACCTTCGACGTGGTCGTGCGACACCTGCGTCACCGTGGGCTTCGCGTGACGTTCGTGCGCAACCACACCGACGTCGACGACAAGATCATCCAGCGTGCGGCCGCGGAGGGCGTCGACCCGCTCGCCCTCGCGCAGCGCTTCATCGATGCGCTCGACGAGGATGCCGCCGGCCTCGGACTCGTCACGCCCGATCACGAACCACGCGTCAGCGGCCACATGGACGACATCGTCCGCATGATCGGCGAGCTGGTGGCGGGCGGGCATGCGTACCAGGCGGACAACGGCGACGTCTACTTCGCCGTCGAGCGTTTCCCGGCCTACGGCCGCCTCTCCGGGAAGCGCCTCGAGGACCTGCGCGCCGGGGAGCGCGTGGCCGTGGAAACCGCCAAGAGGCACCCCGCCGACTTCGCGCTGTGGAAGGCCTGGGGTGGCGACGCGACCGAGCCGCGCTGGGAGAGCCCGTGGGGACCCGGCCGACCGGGCTGGCACATCGAGTGCTCCGCGATGTCGCGGCACCATCTCGGCGATTCCTTCGACATCCACGGGGGCGGCATCGACCTGGTCTTTCCGCATCACGAGAACGAGGTCGCGCAGAGCGAGTGCGCCACCGGACGCGCGCCCTACGCGCGCTACTGGATGCACAACGGCCACCTCACGCTCGACCGCGAGAAGATGAGCAAGTCGCTGGGCAACGTCGTCCGCATCCGCGACATCCTCGCGGAGCTGCCGGGAGAGTGCCTGCGCCTGCTCTACCTGGACACGCACTATCGAAGCCCGCTCCCGTACAGCACCGAGCGCCTTGCGCAGACCCTGGTCGCGTTGGATCGGCTCTACACGGCCCGCGAGACCGTGGAGGACCTGGAGGCCACCGCGCAGGACGTGCCCGTGACGCAGCTCGGGCCGGACGCGCAGGAGGCCTATCGGCTCGCCACCGGCTTCACGTCCGCCTTCGACGCGGCCATGGACCACGACTTCAACTCCGCGGAGGCCGTGGCGCACCTCATGGAACTGGTGCGTGCGGTCAACCGCTTCGGCAACGACCGGAAGCAGCGGGCCCGCGGGCGCGCGGTGGCCCTGGCGGCGCGCCCCGCCTTCGCGCTCGCGGCGGAGGTGCTGGGTATCGGTGCGATGGCACCGCAGGCCTTCTTCGACGAGGTGAAGGCCAAGCGCCTGCGCGCGCTCGGACGCTCCGTCGGCGAGGTGGAGTCGCGCATCGCGGCCCGGGCCGACGCGCGTGCGCGAAAGGACTGGGCGGCGGCGGATGCCATCCGGGCGGAGCTCGATGCGCAGGCCATCGTCGTCATGGACACGCCGTCGGGCAGCACCTGGCGCATGCGGGTGGACGGCTGACGCTCCGCCGACGCGCGGTGGTCGGGCGGCGTCAGGCAGGCTAGCGCGTAGGCAGGAGGCGTACATGGTCGTGCGTGGGGGCTGGATCGTCGCGTGGCTGTGCGGGGTGCTGGCAGGCTGCGGTGCCGAGCAGGTCGTCCTCGAGGACGGCGACGCGCCGGTGGACCTGCGCGACCCCATGGCGCTCGTGGAGGATGCCCGTACGGTCCTCGACAGCGACGACGGGCTCGTGCTGCGGTCCGTCCGCGAGGACGCCTACGGCGGCTGGCACGTGCGTCTCGACCAGTACCACCGCGGTGTCCGCGTCTTCGAGGGCGAGGCCATCGCCCACTACGACGAGGAGGGATGGCGCGCCGGCGTGACGGATTCGCTCGCCCGCGCGCTCGACGTGGATGTCCAGCCCGCCTACGACGCGGACGAGGCCGTGGATCTTGCGGTCGAGGCGGCCCATCCCGACGGCTGGGAAGTGGTGTCCGACAAGCCCGGCACGGAGCTGGTGGTGCTGCGTCGCGGCGGGGTCGACCGGCTGGTCTGGAAGGTGCAGCTGCGCCATCTGGGCGGCAACACGGAGCCCGCCATGCCGCTCGTGTTCGTCGACGCCCACGACGGGGACATCGCGTGGTCCTTCGACAACCTCCAGTCGCTGGGTGCCGCCGCGTGCTCGGGTCCGACCGTCCGGTACGGCGATCAGCCGGTGGACTGCCTCGAGGACGGCGGCGTGTACTACCTCGAGGATCTCGACCAGCGACTGGGGACGTACACCTGGAACGGTACGACCACCGATCTCGCCTTCGTCACGGCTGGCGGCACCACCATCGCGGACCCGACGTCGGTCGAGTCGCACTGGGGCATGCAGCGGACCTATGACTACTACGCCGTCTACCATGGGCGCATCGGCATCGACGGGGCCGCGGGCCCGCAGTCGGTCGGCGCGCACGGCGTCGGGTTCATGGGCATCGCCACGCGCTACGACCAGGCATACGTGAATGCCCACTGGGACGGCGCCATGATCGCCATCGGCGATGGCGACGGGACCTCGGCCGGGCCGTTCTCGGCGCTCGACGTCGTGGCGCATGAGTACACCCACGGGGTCACCCAGTTCGAGGCCGGTCTCACCTACGCGGGCGAGAGCGGCGGACTCAACGAGTCCATGTCGGACGTGTTCGCCTCCGCCGTGGACCGTGTCATCCTCGGCCCGTACGCGGATCCCTGGCTGATCGGCGAGTCGGTCGCCACGCCGAGCGTGGCGGGGGATGCGTTCCGCTCCATGTCCAACCCGAGTCTCGACGGCGCGAGCCTCGACTGGTACGACGCCGCCGCGGCCGCGGCCGCCGACGTGCACTACAGCTCCGGCATCGGGAACCTGGCGTTCTACCTCGCGTCCGTGGGCGGCACCCATCCGCGGGGCATGAACACCGTGCGCGTGACGCCGCTCGGCGCCGACGCGGCCGCCGCGGTCTGGTACCTTGCCCTGTCCAGCTACATGACCGCCTCGACGAACTACGCCGGGGCCCGTGCGGCCACCTTGTCCGCGACCGCCCAGATCTATGGTGCCGGTACCGATCCGATGCGCAACGTCGGCGAGGCGTGGAGCGCGGTCGGGGTCAAGAGCAGCTGTCGCCAGACCTCGTCGAGCTCCCGGGTCTCGAGCGTCGGTTCGTCCGTCTACCTGCCCAACAGCTCGCGCGGGTCGGCGCTCCACAGCGGCGACACGGTCGTCACGCTCTCGGGCCCCTCGCGCGCGAACTTCGACATCTACCTGCAGAAGAAGAACTCGAGCGGGTCGTGGACGACGGTGGCCTCGTCGCGCAACAGCCGGTCCTCCGAGACCATCCGCTACACGTCGCGGGTCGGGGCGTACCGCGTGCGCATCAAGAGCGTGAGCGGCACGGGCAGCTTCACCATGGGGTGGTGCAAGCCCGATTGACGCACGCCGCGGTTGCGGGTCGCACCGCGTGCGTGGCATGGTGGGGTCACGGAGGCTCGCGGTGCACGGCGTGTCTGGGTGGTGGTGGATGGGGCTCGCTGCGGGGTGCATGCCCGGTCGCGCGGTGGTGCCCGCGGTGGACGAAGCGCCGGTGTCCTCCCCGGACACGGCGGCCGCGACGGCGACGGACACCGGGACCGCGGCCGTCGACGGCGGGCGTCGGGCGTTCCCGGACGGCGAGACGTGGAGTGGCGCGCGCGGGTTCACCTATGAATCCTTCCATGCCGGCTACGTGTGCGAGGCGACGGTCGCGGAGCACGGCGCGCGGGTGGAGGCCGGGGACGATGCGTGGGACGCGCTGGTGGCTGCGTGTCCGCGCTGCGACGCCTTTCATCGCGTCGAGAGCGAGCGCCACGAGGTCTGCGACTGGCTGGTGCTCCCCGACGCCGCGTGGCGGGGACTTCATCGTGGTTCCGAGGGCCTGGAGGTGGTCATCCTGGAGGGGGACCACGACGGTCCGGCGGTCCGTGCCGTGGCGTCGGCGGACGCGGAGGGCGCCACGGTGCGCTATGCCTACAGCCTGGCCGGTCCGGAGGGCATCGAGGTCCAGGTGCACGGGGACATGACGTTCCACGACGCGGACGGCAGCGGGGAGCGCGAACGATGAGCCGTCGCGAATGGGTGAACGGCCGCGTGGGGAGCTACGGGGTGGAGGACGTCGTGCTCCCGAACGGGGTCGCGGTCACGCTCGAGGTCCTGCGACACCCCGGCGCGTCGGCCGTGCTGCCGTTGCACGAGGACGGCAGCGTGACGCTCGTGCGCCAGTACCGTCACGCCACCGGTGGCTGGATCCTGGAGATCCCGGCCGGTCGCCGCGAGCCCGGGGAGACTCCGGAGGACTGCGCCGCGCGGGAGCTGGCCGAGGAGGTCGGATTGGCCGGGGAGCTTTCGCCGCTGGGGCCCGTGTGGCCGGCGCCGGCCTACACGGACGAGCAGATCCACCTCTTCGTCGCGACCCGCCTGCGCGAGGTCCCTCGGGCACTCGACGAGGACGAGGTCCTCGACGCCGTGCGCCTCACGCCCGCCGAGCTGCGGGCGCGCGTGGCGGAAGGCGCGATTGCGGACGCCAAGACGCTGAGCGCGCTCTACCTCGCGTCCCAGCGGTAGAAGCCCTCGCCCGTCTTCTTGCCCAGACGCCCCTCCGCCACCATGCGCTGAAGCAACGCAGGCGGCTCGAACGCGGGGTTGCCGAGCTCCCGGGCAAGGTACGCGCCGATGGCCATGCGCACGTCGAGACCGACCATGTCGGTGAGCTTGAGCGGCCCGACGGGGAAGCCGTACCCGAGCACCATGGCCTTGTCGATGTCCTCGGCGCTCGCCACGCCCTGCTCGACCATGCGGATCGCCTCCATGCCGATGCAGACGCCCAGGCGGGACGTGGCGAACCCCGGCGCGTCCCGCACGACGATGCAGTCCTTTCCGAGTTCCGTGCCCCAGGCGAGGATGCGGTCGCGCACGTCGGATGCGGTTCCGTCGTGCACCACGATCTCGAGCAGCTTCATGAGGTGCACGGGGTTGAAGAAGTGCGTGCCCACCACGCGGCCGGGGTCCGGGGCGGCACTGGCGATCGCCGCCACCGACAGGCTCGACGTGTTCGTCGCGAGAATGGCGTTCGGCGCGATGCGGCCGAGCGAGGCCATCAGCGCCTGCTTCCAGTCCAACCGCTCCGGGATCGCCTCCACCACGAGGTCCGCGCCGGCCATGTCGTCCAGCGACGTCGTCGCGTGGATGCGGGCGAGGGTCGCGTCACGCTGCTCGGGCGTGGTCTTGCCCTTCTCCACGCCGCGCTCGAGGTTGCCGCGCACCTGGGCGAGCCCGCGCGCCACGGTGGTCTCGTCCCGGTCGTGCAGCACCACCGTCGCGCCGGCCATCGCGGCGACGTGGGCGATGCCGTGTCCCATGGTTCCGGCGCCGATGACGCCGATGCGTGCGAAGGTCATGTGGGTGCTCCTGGCGGGGCGCGTACCGCGCCGGGGCGGTCGCTGCCACGCGACAGGGATGTCGCGCGTGGAGACCTCCGATGACCGCCTCGTCCGGGAAGGTGCGCATCCGTGCTAGATTTTCGAGGTGTCCCGGACATTGGCACGCTTCGTGCTTTCATGTCCGGCATCCCTCCCGGAGGATTTCCATGATGTCTGTCCTTCTCCCCCTGCCCCTCGCGCTGTTCGGCTGCGCCGCCCTGGACGAACTGAGCAAGTCCGGGACGAACGGGGCCGCGTTCGACACCGGGGCGATGGCCCCCGGCGCGGGTGATGACGGCGCCTCCGGTGCCGGCGACGGGGATCTCCCGCCCGAGGAGGAGGCCGATCCGCTGCGTCTCCTGCCCGCGAGCACCGCCACCTACGTCTTCGTGGCGAACCCCGACCGCGACACCGTCACGCGCATCGCGGTGCCCTCGCTCGCGGTGTCCACGGCGGCCGTGGGCGCGATGCCGACGGTCGTGCGGACGACGGCGGACGCCGGCATGGCCGTCACGCTCAACGAGGGCGACGACACGCTGTCCATCGTGGACGCGGAATCGATGGCCGTCGCGAGCGTCCCCCTTCGGCCGAACTTCAACGCGCTGTCGCTCTCCGGCGACGGGCAGTGGGCGCTCGCCTGGTACGATCCCGACGCGGAGAGCCGCGGGCTTTCGGGCGGTGTGCAGTCCTTCAACGAGGTGTCGCTGGTCCATCTGCCCAGCCGCACGCATTTCCCGATGGCGGTCGGCTTCAACCCGCGCGGGGTGCGATGGAGCGAGGATGGGACGCTTGCGGTGATCGTGAGCGATGCGGCGCTGGCCTCCCTCGACTTGACGCTGACGACCCCGCGTCCGGTGCTCGTCGACCTCGTGGAGGACGCCGCGGCGGCCCCCCCGGCCGAGGAGGTGGAGCTGGCGCCCGACGGCGGCTTCGCCTTCGTGCGGCAGTTTGGCAGCGACGCGATCCTCGCCGTCGATCTCGCCACGCGCCAGGTGGAGCCCATCGCCGTCGGGGAGAACCCCACGGATCTTGACATGGCGCCGGACGGCCGCACGCTCGCGGTGGTGAGCCGCGGCGCCCAGGAGCTCTGGGTGCTCGATGCCCTCAACCCGTTCGGGGACGCCGAGGTGGTGGACCTCCCCGACGCGTACGGCTCGCTGCACTTCGCGGGGCACCGCGCCATCCTGACGACCAATGCCGCCGCGCTCCCGCGGTTCGGGGTGTGGGATCGCCTGACCGGGGAGGTCGTCGAGCGCACCCTCGTCAAGCCGGTGGCCAGTGTCGGCGTGAGCGGGGACGGCGAGCGCCTGCTGGTGTTCCATACCCGCGGCGATGCCGTCGGTGCCGACGCGGGAAGCCCCTTCACCAACCGCTGGGCGTTGACGCTCGTGGACCTCACCGATTTCCGGCAGAATCCGATGGTCCTGCCGGCGGAGCCCAGCGGCTATGCCGTGTCCGACGACGGGAACTACGGTTTCTTCGTGATGGACGGACGACGTCTGCTGGAAGTGCTCGATTTCGACACGCTGCTCTACGAGGAGATCGCCCTGCCCTCCGAGCCGGTGCACCTCGGGGTGCTGCCGGGGTCGCGCACGGCGTGGGTGAGCCAGCTCCACGCGCTCGGGCGACTGTCCTTCTACGATGCGGCCACGGGCGCGCTCGACACCCTGACCGGGTTCGAGCTGAACGCTGGCATCCAGCACTGAACCCGGCTTCCTGCCTCCACGGAGTTTCCATGCTGCTCCTTGCCCTCCTCGGCTGTTCCCTCGACTGGAACCTTCCGGGCGGTCCGTCCGCCACGCTCGCGCTCCCTGCCTGGGATCGCGCCGTGGTGCCGGCCTCCGACGGCGTCTACGTGCGTCTCCCCGCGGGCGGTGCCCTCGTGCGGGTGGCACCCGACGGCGCGGTGGATCGTGTCGACCTTCGTGGCGCCGCACCCGATCGCGTGGTGGCCGCGCCCGACGGGGACACGCTGCTGGTGTTCGCCAGCTGGTCCGTGTGCGAGGATCCCGATCCCGACGTGCGCACCCTCGAGGACTGCGCCGTGGACGATCGCGCCGTGGGCCACGAGTTGGCGGTGGTGCGTGGCGCCTCCGTGCTCGCGACGGCCGACGTGCCCCCGCAGTACAACGCGCTCGCCTTCAGCGGCGACGGCCGGCTGGCCGTCGCGTACCTCGACCTCACGCAGGCACCGTCCATCGAGGTCGATGGCGTGCTCAACCTCGCGGAGGCCGTGTTCCTCGAGGTTGCGACGGGGGAGACGCACCGGGTTCCCGTGGGGTTCGCCGCCGAGCACGTCCTGTTCACGCAGGACGGCAGCGCCGCGGTCGTCCTCTCGCGCAACGAGGTCGCCGTGGTCGATCTGGCGAGCTGGAGCGTGGCCGTGCGGTTCCCGCTCACGCTCGACGTGGACTCCGACGTGACCCCGCGCGACGTGGCGCTGGTCCGCTCCGAGGACACCGACTACGCGCTCGTGACCCTGGAAGGGGGCGCGGACCTCTACGTGCTCGACCTCACCCACGAGAGCATCGACCTGGTGGAGCTCGGCGGCGAGGCGCGCTCGATGGTCGTCGACACGGCCGCGGGACGGACGTTCCTCGGGCTGGCGGGCCGTTCGGCGATCGTGTCGGTGGACCACGCGGCCTTCGAGCTCGACACCGTCGCCCTGGACGCGCCGGCGCCGGTGCTGCTCGGCGGGGACGGCATGGTCCTCGGCTACGCCCCGGGCAGCTACCAGACGGACGTGGTGCTCCTGGACACCCTCACCGGGACGACGACGGAGTTCCGCGCGGAAAATCCGATCGCGTCGATGGCGCTGCTGCCGTCGCACGCGCACGCGGTCGCGACGCTCTCGCCGGGTGGCAGCGGCACGCTCGGTGGCTACCACGCGCTCGCCTTGTTCGATCTGGTCGCGAAGGACGCGCCCCTCACGCTGGCCCTGGAGGCGGCGCCCGTGGGGCTTGAGGTGGTGGAGTCCGGCGGGGAGGCGTGGGCCTTCCTCCTTCAGGAGGGGGTCGACACGCTGCTCCGCGTGGACGTGGCCACGGGGACCGCGAGCGATGTCGCCCTGGCGGCGCCGCCGGTGGGCCTGGCCACCATGCCGGACGGCACCTTCGTCGTCGTTCATGACGGCGCGATGGGGATGCTGAGCTTCCTGGCGCCGGGGTCGTCCACCCCGCGCGCGGTGGGCGGCTTCGCGAGCGTCGGCCTTCTTCACGACACCACCCTGCCGCGCCGTGCGGCCTCGGAGTGACCATGACGACCCTCCTGTCCCTCGGCTTCCTGTCGCTTCCCGCCTTGGCGGCCGACGGCGCGACTCCTTCGGCTCCGCCCGCGTCCGCAGCTCCCGACACGGCCGCCATCGTCGCGCCCTCGGGCGAGCCACCCGCCCGTTTCTCCGTCGCAGCCGAAGTCGGCTGGCAGGCGGTCGAGGATGCGCGTTGGGCGCTCTTTTCGCGCGGTGACACGCTGGTAACCACGGGGCTGCGCGCCTCCTGGCAGGTGAGTCCGTGGTTGGCCGCTCAGGCGAGCTGGGGCGTCGGGTCATCCGGCCTGGCCTTCGGCGAGACGGAGACCCTCGACGGCGACCTTCTCGTGACGGACCGCCCCGATGACGTGTTCCGCAGCCGCTTCCGGGCCCACGTCGGCACCCTCGGTGTTCGCGTCGCGAAGCCCGTGGTGGGGCCCGTCGAGCTCTCCGCGACCCTCGAGGGGGCCGCGATGGCCGCTGCCGTCCAGTTCGACGACGACGCGCTCAAGGACGACAACGTCGGGCAGGCCCTCGCGAAGGCGACGGCGGCGGGCGCGCGCGTGGTGTTCGGGGTCACCGCGCCGTTCCACGTGTCCCGCGGACGGTGGGTCGCGCCGTACCTGGAGCTCGGGGCAGGGTCGTTCTCGGAGCTCGCGTTCGGTGAGGTCGGTGCGCTCGGCGTGGCTGGAAGCTGCGGCCGGTTCGGCATCTCCGCGCGGTTCTAGCGCCGAGGTGCAGACACGCGGGGACGGCGTGGGATAGGATGCGTGCGATGCAGGCACCGACCGGCTGGGTCACGCTCGTCTTCACGGACATCCAGGGCTCCACCGCGTTGTGGGAGCGCCTCGGGGATGCGTTCCAGCCCGTGCTCGACGTCCACGACGCGACCATGCGCGCGGTCATCGCGGAGAACGGCGGCTACGAGGTCAAGACCGAAGGCGACGCGTTCATGATCGCGTTCACCGACGTCGCCTCGGCGGTCCGCTGCTGCCTCGCCGCGCAGGATGCGCTGCACGCCGCCGACTGGCCGCCGCAGGTGCTCGGCGACCCCGTGTTCCGCGGCGTGCGCGTGCGCATGGGCATCCACTGCGGGGATCCGCTGTGCCGGCCGGACCCGGTCACCGGGCGCATGGACTACTACGGACGCATGGTCAACCGCGCGGCGCGCGTCGGCGCGGCCGGCCACGGCGGGCAGATCGTCCTCTCCAGCGCGGCCTACGCGGAGATGGGGCCCGTGGACGCGGTCATCACGGACCTCGGCTACCACGCGCTGAAGGGATTCGAGGGCCGCGAGCGCCTCTGGCAGCTCACCCCGCGTCGACTCGCGCAGCACATCTTCCCGCCTCCGCGCACGCTCGACGTGCGCCGTACGAACCTGCCGGCGCAAGTCAGCACGTTCGTGGGCCGTGGCCCCGAGTTCCAGCAGATCGAGAAGCTGCTCAACAACGGAAGCCGCCTCATCACGCTCGTGGGGCCGGGCGGCGCCGGCAAGACCCGTCTCGCGTTGCGCGTCGCGGGAGAGCTGCTCGCGGACTTCCCCGGTGGCGTGTGGTTCTGCGACGTCGGCAACGCGCGCTCCGTGGATGCGGCATGCGCCGCGCTGGCGGCCGGCTTCGGCCTCCACCTCGCCGGGCCGGAGCCGGTCGGCCGCATCAGCGACGCCCTGGCCGCGAGCGAACGCGTACTGCTGGTCCTGGACGACGCCGACGGGCTGACGCAACTGGCTGCGGACACGTTGGATCGCTGGCTCGAGGACGCTCCCGGCGCGCACTTCATCCTCACCGCCCGCGCGCCCATCGGGCGCATGGAGGAGCAGGTGGTCCCGGTGGGGCCCCTGCCGGTGCCGACCCGCACGGACCCGCCCGTGAAGGAGAGCCCCGCGATGGCGCTCTTCCTGTCGCGGCCCGCGGCGTTGCGGCCGGACTTCCAGGTGGACGACGACGCGCTTCCCGATCTCGTCGACATCGTGCGGTACCTGCGCGGGCTCCCGCTGGCGGTCGAGCTCGCCGGCGTTCGGCTGGAACGGGAATCCCCCGCGTCGCTCAAGGCGGCGGTGGGCGCGGCGCTCGCCGAGGTCGAGACCAGCGAGGACGCGATCGAGGCCGTGCTCGTGTGGGCCTGGGCCCAGGTGCGCGACTGGGAGCGCACGGCCCTCGAGCAGTTGGCCGTCTTCGCCGGTGGGTTCACGGCGGATGCCGCCGAGGCGGTGCTGGATCTGCACGCCTTCCCCAGCGCGCCCCCGGTGATCGACGTGCTGCGGGGCCTCTCGGAGCAGGCGCTGCTGCGGCCGCTCGGCGACGACCGTTGGACGCTCCCGGTCTCGCTGTCCACCTGGCTGGACGAGCGCATCGGAACCGGCGCGCGGCAGTCCGCGGAGCGGCGTCACGCCGCGTGGTACGCCCGCCTCGGCGACGACGGTTTCTTCGAGCGGCTCGAGCGCGAGGGCACGGCGGCCCGCTGGCGCAGCTTCCTCGCCGAGCGGGACAACCTGCTGGTGGCGATGCGGCGCGCGACCTTCCTGGGGGAGGTGGATCTCGCTGCGCGCTGCGTGATTGCGCTGCTCATCATCTTCGACGTGCGCGGCCCGGTGTCGGCGGGCACGAGCGCGGCCGGTCCCATCCTGGCGCGGTCGGACCTTCCGCCCGCGCTGGAGGTTCGCCTTCTGCACCGTCTCGCGCGGCTGGAGCGCCAGGCGGGCCGCTCGGAGCAGGCCGTGGCCCTGCTGGAGCGGGCCCAGGAGCGCGCAAAGGCCCATGGGGACCGTCGGTTCGAGGGCATCATCCTCAACACGCGGGCCACGGTGTCGGTGGAGCTGGGGCGCCCCGACGACGCCATGCGTTTCGTCCAGCAGGCGCTCTCCACCCATCGCGCGGAGGCGAACCGTCGCTACGAGGGCATCGCGCTGGGACACCTCGGATCCCTGCACCAGGCCCGCCAGGAATGGGTCGCCGCCGAACAGTCCCACCGTGACGCGCTGACGCTGCTGACCCGCACCGGGGACCGGCGGTTCCACGCGGTCAACCTCGGCATGCTCGGCCGGCTGCACGCGCAGCAGGGCAAGCTCGGCGAGGCGCGCGGCCTGTACCAGGAGGCCATCGAGGTCCACCGCGCGCTGGGCAACGAGCGGCACGAGGCGATGGCGCTGCTGGAGCTCGGCGAGGTCTTCGCCGAGATGAACGACGCCGCCGAGGCCGTGCGGCAGCTCGAGGCGGCGCTCCCGCTGTACCGTACGCTCGGCGGGCCCGCCGGTGCCGCGATGGTGCACCGCAACCTCGCGCTGCTGCTGCTCGACGCCAAGGAGACCGGCGACGCGATGCGCCACTACGAGACCGGCCTGGCGCTGCTCGGACGCAACGCCGAGGTGCTGGCGCGGGCGCAGTTCGACGCGGTGCGCGCGGAGTTCTCGCTGCGCTCGGGCAAGCTTGACGAGGCCGAGGAACTGCTCGGGGCCTGCCTCCCGGTGCTGACCACCCACGGGGACGTGGCCGGCCGCGCGGAGTGCCTGGCGAGGCTCCTGCGGGCGGCGCTCGCGCGGGGACGTCGTCGGACGGCCGAGCGTCACGCGGACGAGGTGCGTCCGTTGCTGGAACAGCTCAAGACCGTGGTGCGCGCACGCGTGCAGGCCGCGCTGGCGATGCTCGAGGCCGAACTGGAGGAGATCACCGCGCCGCGGGCGATCCCGCCGCGGGGAGAGTCGGCCGCACAGTAGGCGGGTCCTCCGAACGACCGATCAGCGGTAGGAGAGGCGGAAGTCTCCGTGGACGGGGCCCCATCCGGTGACATCCGGCATGCTGAAGGTGAACCGGTCGTGGATGCCGAACGGGACCAGCGTCCCGGGGGCCGTGAAGCTCGCGTCGTACGTCCAAAGGTAGGTCGCCCGCACGCTGGGGTCGTAGGCCACGTGCACTATGGGGGCAGTGCCCACGGATCCGCGCAGGGCGAACCCGCAGCCCGGGCACGGCGTCGTGGCCGGGTCAACGAAGGACCAGTCCAGCGTGAGGCCGGGATACCCGTCGATGGTGAGGCCCCCCTCGATGGAGACGTATTCGCAGGTGTCCCCGGGGCGCACCGTGGCGTCCGTGTCGTCGCAATCGCCACCGCACACGCTGTAGCCGTCTCCGTCGACGTCCGAGGTGCCGACCCAGGGGTCCGCGTCGTTGCAGTCCAGCCCCCCGAGGGCGTCCGTCACCGCTTGATCGCGGTCTGCGTCGCCCACCACCCTTTCGCACGTCGCGTCGGAGGGTCGGGCCTGCGCGACGAGCTCACGCTCGACGTCGAAGGTCCCCTCCACCACGGTGCCGTCCTCGCTGACGGCCCGCATCGCCCCGCGCAGGCGGGTCTGCAGGACCTCCCCCTCGAGGTTCCCGGCCTGTCGCCCGTTGTCGACGGCCCACACATCGACGTAGCCGGTCGTCCCGGCGTGGGTGCCTTCGTGGAACTCCGGCGTGTCCGGGCAGTCGTGCGTCGACCACGTGACGCCGGTCTGCGCGGAAAGCGGGTAGGTCCCGGCCGCGCACAGGTAGCCGAGCTGCAGGCGTACCTCGCAGACGAAGGACGGCTCGTCCCACGCGTCGAACCGGAGCGTGGCCGCGCTGATCTCGGGAGGCACGTCAGGGTCGAACTCGTAGGCCGCCTCGAGGTCCCAGGCGGCACAGCCGTCGAACGTCGAGGACGCGCCGTTGGCGTACCGTACCGTGAACTGCGACTGGCAGCGGCCCGGGCGCGGAGCCGCGGCGGTGTCCTCCGGG
>JBDLRI010000011.1:0-45039 GCA_039800105.1 Pseudomonadota bacterium | reverse complement strand
CTAGAGGCCCAGGACAACGCCCTCTCACGGCGTAGACACGGGTTCGAATCCCGTTGGGACTACCACTTGACCCCCGGTGCAGGCGACTGCACCGGGGGTTTCGTGCGTCGGGGCCTCACGGCAGGATGCGGTCGCGCAGGGCCTCGGGCAGGCGCGCGCAGGCGGCCGGCGGGGGCGCGAGGCGGCGACGCAGCCGGGCGACGAGATCGTAGCCGGCGTCCGCGATCGGATGCGGCACCACGCGCAGCGCCCACGCGGCCCAGGGCCACGGGGACGGCAGCCGGGCGAGGGCACCGGCCACGGCGGCCGTGCGCCACGTGGCGCGGGCGGCGGTGCCGTCGTCCTCCACGAGCACCACGCTGTCCACGCCCACGGGCCAGCGTGCGACGCGGGCGCGGGCCTGCGCCGCGGTGGCGCCGTCCAGCGGTGCGAAGCGCAGTGCCGCGCGTCGGTCGCGTCGCAGCAGCCAGGCGACGGTGCGGTCGCACAACCCGCAGGTCCCGTCGTAGAACAGGATCGCGGGGGGCGTGCGGAGCGGCGGCCCGTCGGCTACCATGGCGTCACGCCGCTTCACGGCCTCGGGAGTGTCCATGTTCGTCGCCCTGCTCCTCGCCTGCCAGGACTACAACGTCGTTGCGAAGGGAGGGGCGCCCGGCCAGTACAACCCCCCCGATCTGTCCGTGGAGACGCGGGAGGACCGTATCACGCAGGTCCCGGTGTCCTCCGTCGACGTGCTCTGGGTCATCGACAACAGCTGCTCGATGATCGAGGAGCAGCAGTCGCTCGAGCAGAACTTCGACTCGTTCATGCAGTACTTCACGGCGAGCGGGCTGGACTACCATGTCGGGGTCGTCACCACCGACATGAGCAGCAACCGCGAGTCGGGCCGTCTCGTCACGGACACGCAGAACTCCCAGCGGTACATCGACAACACCTTCTCGGAGTCGGACGCCATCGCCACCTTCGGCCGCCGCGCGGTGCTCGGGACGGACGGGGACTCCGACGAGCGTGGAAAGGACGCCGTCCGCGCCGCCCTGGTCGACCACGTGAACGGCGTGAACGCGGGCTTCTACCGCGAGGACGCCGCGCTGTCCGTCGTCGTGATCTCCGACGAGCCGGACTTCAGCACCATCAGCGTGAACACCTTCACGCAGTGGATGCGTGGGCTGAAGGTGTCCGAGGAGATGGTCTCCTTCAGCAGCATCGTCGGTCCGCTGCCGAACGGCTGCACGCCGCCCGGCGGCGACGAGTGGTCCTCGGCGGACCCGGGAGAGGGCTACGTAGAGGTCACCCGCGATCTCGGCGGCGTGGAGTGGTCCATCTGCAGCCCCGACTGGCAGGGCGCGCTCACCGAGCTGGGCCTGCAGGCCGCGGGCCTCAAGCGCGAGTTCTACCTCTCGCTCGTGCCGGTCGAGAGCAGCATCTCGGTCCACGTGGAGCCCCAGGACGGCGAGCCCACCGCGCCGTTCGTCGCCGGGACCGACTACACCTACAGCCGCGCCCGCAACAGCATCACGTTCCTGACCTTCGTGCCGCCGCCGCTCGCGCAGGTCGTGGTGCGCTACGAGGTGCTCGCCTCCACGCCGATCGAGGCGGGCACCAGCACGGGCACAGCCGAGTAGCCAGGCCTTCCTGGGGCGGAGGGGGCCCCCCTCGCGGCCGCCGCCGGGAGGTCGTCTACGCCCGCGCGGCGACGCGAGCCAGCACCCGCTGGTACAGCTCCCGCTTCGGCAGATTGCCACCCTCGAGGACGTCGCGGATCTCGCGGGGGCTCCGGCCCTGCGCCAGAAGCGCGTCGATGGCGGCGTCGAGATCGGCGGGCGCGTCCGGGCTCGCCTCCGCGGGGGGGCCGACGAGCAGGACGACCTCTCCGCGGGTCTCGTCCCCGAGGACGGCGGCGGCCTCGGCGGCGGTGCCGCGGATCCACTGCTCGTGCAGCTTCGTGAGGTTGCGCGCCACGCACACCCGTCGCGTCGGCCAGCGGGCCGCGAGGGCCGCGAGCGTGGTCGCGAGCCGCTGCGGCGATTCGTAGGCGACGAGCGTGGCGGAGAGGTGGCCCACCTCCGCGAGCAGCGCGTCGCGGGGGCCTGCGTCGCGCGGCAGGAAGCCCACGAACAGGAAGCGATCGACCGGAAGGCCGGCCCCCACGAGCGCGGTGATGGCGGCGCAAGGACCGGGCAGCACCTCGAGCGGCACGTCCGCGGCGAGCGCCGCCTGGATCACGCGGTAGCCAGGGTCGCTCACCAGCGGGGTCCCCGCGTCGCTGACGAGTGCCACCCGCGCCCCGGCCCGCACCCGCGCCACGATCTCCGCGGCGCGGGTCTCCTCGTTGTGGTCGTGGCAGCTCAGGAGGGGGCGGGAGAGCCCGTGGTGCGCGAGCAGGGCCCCGGCCACGCGGGTGTCCTCCGCGGCGACCACGTCGGCCTCGCGCAGGACACGCAGGGCGCGCAGGGACAGGTCGTCCGGGTCGCCGAGCGGGGTGGGCACGACGGACAGGCACCCGCCGGCGACGGGCGCCCGCGGCGCGTTCGGGCGGCGCGCCATGCTCAGTCGGTGCGGCTGGCGAGGGCCACGTCGGAGAGGCCCACCGCCCGCGCGGTCGTGATGACCTTCATGACCAGCTCGTAGGTGGCGGCCTGGTCCCCGCGGATCACGACGCGCGTCGTGGCGGCGTCGCCCTTGACGGCCGAGAGCTTGGCCTCCAGGGCCTCCACCCGGACCTGCTCGTCCTCCACGAAGAGCGTCCCGTCGGGCAGGATGCTGATCACCACGTCCTTCTGGAGCAGCGGCGTGTCGCCGGTACCCTGCGGGGTCTGCACCTGCAGGGCCTTCTCGCTGACGATGTCCTCCTGGCGGGCCTTCTCGACCTGCGCCTCCGCGGCGGTCGTGCTCACCACCATGAAGATGATGAGCAGCACGAGGAACACGTCCGTGAGCGGCGTGATGTTGATCTCCGCGAAGATCGCGGGATCGTCGTCCTCGACGCCGTCACTCGCCTGCGGTGGACCCTGCACGGGACCCCCTGGCTTCCAGCAACTCCAGCGCCTCGTCCACGAGCAGCGACAGCTCGCGCACCACCCCGGCGGCGAGGTTCTGGAGCAGGTTGAAGAACACCACGGCCTCGAGCGCGACGAACAGGCCGGCCGCCGTGGCGATGAGCGCCGCGGAGATGCCGGTGGAGACCACCTGGAACCCGCCGGCGCCGGTCTCGCCGATGGCCTTGAAGGAGCCCATCACGCCCACCACCGTGCCGAGCAAGCCCACGAAGGGCATGAGCGCGCCGGAGGTGCCGAGCATCCACAGGCCGCCCCGGAGCTGCGCGGCCACGCGCTTCTGGGCGCGGAGCACCGCGGGCCGCGGTGCGCCGCGGGTCGTGCCGGCGGCGCGGTCGAGGCCGGCGACGAACACCTCGCGCACGGGGGAGGGGAGAAGGCGCGCCCGCCGACCCGCCTCGACCAGGTCATCCCGGCGGAGGGCCTCGAGCACCTCCCGTTCCGCGCGGCCCACGACCCGGCCGGCGCGAAGGATGGCGACGGCCCGCTCCATCGCCAGCGCGACGATGAGCACGCTCGAGACGAGCATGATCACGAGGAAGGGGTCATCCCCGTGGGCGAAGGTGCGGAAGGTCGAGACGATGCCGGACATCGGCGGCAAGGTAGCCTGCGGGGGCCCGTCGTGCACCGCGGGGGACGGCAGGGAGCCTCGGCCCGCATGGCGGTGGGCCGCGCCCTCCGCCCCGGGACGCGCTCAGCCGAGGCCGTGGCGCTTGCGCACTTCCTTCAGCGCGCGCTGGAACGCGTCCTGGTACTCCACCGAGCCGCGATCGATGTTCTTGATGCGCTCCTCGGCCTCGGTGCGGAGCGCGGCCTCGTCGACATCGAAGCTCTTCACCAGGGTCTTCACCTTGTTGAACAGCGTGCGGTCGTCCGTGTAGACCTCGCCGACGAAGCGGGAGATCATGAAGTTCTCGATGAACTGCCGCGCCAGGTAGCTCTCGACCTGGTGGCCGAGCGGATGGTTCATGGACGACGCCACCTCGGAGCGAGCGCGGGTGTACTCGTCGAACGGGATGTTCTCCGCGTCCATCTTCTCCCGCACGGCCTCACGCAGCTCGGAGTCGCGACGCAGGTACATGTCCATGATGGCGACGAGGTCCGCTGCGGCTTCCTCGCGGTCGGCCGGCTCCACCTCGATGTCACCCTCGATGCACAGGCGCTCCACGACGCCGGAAGCGATGCTGGGGATGCGCGCACGGTAGAGCTTCATGGCCAGGCCTCAGGATGTCGCGCGGACTAACCGCCCGGCCGGCGTCCGGCCACGCAGGCGAGGTCAGCCCGCCGTGGTGGACACCCGCCGCCACGTGTTCCCGAGCCGCTCCTGCTCCAACGGGACGGACGACGCGCCCGCGGGGATCTGCGCCGATCGCTCCAGGCGCGGCGTGAAGCCCGCCTCGAGCTTCTCCTTGAGGAACGCCTCGTAGGCGGCGTCGAGGTCTCCGTCGAAGAAGTAGCTGTGGAGGTCGACGTAGCGACCCGCCACGGGCCGTCCGAACCAGATCCGGCCGGCATCCTGAAGCGTGGCGTAGCCCTGGAGCAGGTAGCGCACGTCGACGGAAGGGTTGCTCGGCCGCGACGGCGTGCCATGGGACTTCGCCTCCGGCATGTCCCACGCGTCATCCTCCTCGAGCGCCACCGGCTCGGGACCGCGCGCGCCCGGCAGGAAGAAGAGCGGTTGCAGGGAGGTCGGGCCGTCCGCGTCATCCTCATCGTCCTCGGGCGCGGGGATGGGATCGAAGTCGACGGGCGCGTGGGTGGTCGGCTCGTAGCTGCCGGGCACCGCAGGCGTGATGCTGCGCGCCTCCGCGCGCGTGGGCGCCGCCCGGGCGGGCCGCGGGGGCGCCATCGGCGATTCCGCGCGGATCTCCGTCCCGTCCTCCTCGGTGAGGCTCCGCCAGCGCTCTCCGACGAACCGCAGCGCCTCGAAGCCGCCCGACGCGCCGGGGATGCGCAGCAGCACGATGACGTGCGTGTCGTCGCACGCGAGCACCTTGTGGACGTCGAGTCCCCGGGGGGCGCGGGGGTTCGCCGCGATGTCCATCATGTCGCGCGGGATGGCGCGTCGGGACAGCGTCGCCTCCAGCGCCTGCGCCACCGCCGCGTCGATCGCCACGCCGGTGCCGCACAGCCAGCCGCCCACGTGGGCGAGCACGGCGCCGTCCTCCACGCGCATGTCCTCGGGGAGGGGAGCGACGGCGACCCAGCGCAGCGCGGTCTCGACGGCGATCCCGTACATGCGCGCGTTCCTGCCGTCCACGCCGCCGAGCACGGTGCCCTGCCCGACCCCGACGGCGACACGCGCGCCGAGCCGGTCCTCGAGGGTCAGCGCGAAGCCCACGGCGTCTGCCGCGTCCTCGAACACGACCACGCCGGCCGTGCCGACGTCGGCGACGGCGCCGGCCACGCCACGCGCCAGCGCACCCCATGCGGCATCGAGCGCCATGCCCGCGTCGGCTCCGGTTCCACCCGCATCGGCGCGCAGGCGGCCGAGTCCACAGGCGACCGCCGTACCCCAGCCCGACGTGCCGCGCGGCGCCACGAGGCCGCGGTAGCCGACCGGGGGCGTGACGACGGCGTGTCCGAGGATGCTGAGCACGTCCCAGCGTCGCAGCTCGCGCAGGGCCTCGCCGACTGCGGATGCGAGGGCCACGCCGCTGGCAGGCTCCAGAAAACGCTCCGCGGCATCGGGCTCGAGACCCGCATCCTGCACGCCCGCCGCGTCGAGCCAGGCGGCGAGGTTCGGCAGGATCACGGCCCAGGCGTCGGGATCGTAGGTCAACGACGCCACCGCGGCGGACGGTCCCTCGTCGAGCACCACGGGCGGAAGCATGCGCAGGAGCAGCTGGTGGTCCTGCGGTCGCAGGCTGTCGCCCGTGCGGTGGCCCATCACCACCTCGACGACCTGTCCGATGACCCGTACGCCGGCCCGAATCAGCTCGGCCGGTGCCGGGCAGCCGAGGATCTCGCACAGCATGGGAAGGTCCAGCTCGCGGTCGAGCGTCCCGCGCGGGAAGATCGGCAGCAGGCGGCACGTGGCGATGGCCTCCACGAGCAAGGGGATGCGTACGCCGGTGGCATCGAGCCGTGCGGCGGCGGCACCCAGCCGCGCGAGCAGGGCCGTCGCGGTGCGGGCCAGGGCCCCGGGGGACGCATCCGGGGCCTGCTGGCGCACGGCCTCCGCCGACAGGACGGCAGCCTGGAGGAACGGGACGACCCCGGCACCGACGGACACGTGCATCCCCTCGCGGGAGAGCGAGACCAGCGCGCTCACCAGGCCGTCCTCGGCGAGACGGGACTCCAGCGCCGAGGGTGGCTCCACCACGTCGGACAACAGCGCCTCGGTGACCACGGCGTCCACCATGGGCCGCAGCACCTCCCCGCAGGCCGACCACACGTGGATGCCGTCCCCGTCGGACACGAGCGCCGGCACGCCCTCGGCGAGCTCCGGCACCGCCGCGAGCGCCGCATGCAGCGCCGAGGTCCCACGCGCCAGGTAGCGGTGGTCTTCGAAGATGCTGGCGAGCAGGTCGGCGCTCATCGGGTCTCCGGACCCTCCGAGGATACTCCGACGAGGAACGGCACGCACGTGCCGTCGGCTGCGCAGGCGGCCGGGACGCGGCCCGCCGCGCGATGATCCGCCCACGCGGTGGTCCCGTCCGCGCGCGCGAGCGGACGCGCGTCGCTCCCCGCGTCCACGACGCCCGGCGCCTGGGCGAAGCGCGGGGCCTCCGTCGTGCCGAGGTGATCGACCCGGATGGACCAGATCTGTCGCTGGCGACGGGGGACCGCGCCGGTGGCCACGCGCACGGTTCGGGTCGCCGCGCTGCGGGCCGAGAGCACGCGGGAGCCGTCGGGCGCGAATCGAACCTCGCCGGAGAAGGTGCCGTCGCTGGTCACCGACTCGTTCCGGGGGCCGGCCCCGGCCCGCAGGGTTCCCGTCCAGCGGAACGTCGCGGGCGCGTCCGCGGCCGACCAGTCCAGGTCCAACACCGTGCGCATCGACGGCCCGCGCGCGGGGGCCCGTATTCCGGCGGCCTCGTCGGCCGGGTCGGGTGGATCGTCAACCTGCGCGGGAACGGAGGTGATGTCGTGACCGCGCCCGTCGACGAGCGCGGGAAGCCGCGGAGAGAGCGTGGCCCACACCAGGTCCAGCACCTCCAGCCCGAGCCCGCGGGGCAACGGTGTCACCGCAAGGACGGCGCCGTCCTCGAACTGGCGCAGCTCCAGCCACGCGCCGTCCCACGGCGCGCGCCGCCCGAGGGACGGATCACCGTCGTGCTCCACGGCGTCGTGCAGCGCCACCCACCGGCCCGCGGACCCGTCGCGGAAGGCACGTGCCCAGCGGGTGTGCAACGCGAAACACCACCCGCGGGTCCTCTCCGGGCCGGGAGGCTCGTCGGTGACGGTGACGTCGGCGCACACGGCGTAGCGGTCCGCGGGCGCCCCCGCGTGGTGCGAGACCGCCGTCCGGGGCAGGCAGGAGGCGCCCGCCAGGAGAAGGAGACATCGGATTGCGACGGAAGGACGCACGCCGACGTGTAACCGGACGGGGCTCCGCCTCAGGAGTCGCGGAGCGTGCGGAGCTTCTCCTCGTCGAGGATGACGACGCGCTTGCCCTCGGTGAGGACGAGGCCGTCCCGGCGAAGATCGAGGATGGCGAAGCTGACCGTCTCCCGGGTGGCGCCGATGAGCGCGGCGATCTCCTTGTGCGTCAGCTTCAGGTTGATGATGACGCCGCGGCTGTCCCGGACCCCGAACGGCGCGACGAACTCGAGGAAGAGCGCCGCGAGGCGCGCGTGCGCGCTGCGGAAGAGCAGGTTCTCGACCCGCTTCTCCAGCCGCTGGCGACGGTCGCCCATGAGGCGCACGAGGCGCATGGCGAGGGTCGGCGCGCGCAGCAGCACCCGCTGGAAGTCATCCCGGCTGATGCGCACCAGCACGGTGTCCTCGTAGGCCTCCGCGTGGGAATCGTGGGGCGCGTCGGACACCAGCGCGAACTCGCCGAGCAGGTGGTCCCGGGTGAAGAAGTGCAGCGTGAGCTCGCGGCCCTCGTCGTTGATCTTGGAGACCTTCACGATGCCGCTGCGCACGAGGTACACGGCGTTGGCGGCGCTGCCCGGCTCCCACAGGGCCGTCCGACGTCGCAGCTCGACCGTCTCCGATACCTGTTCAAGAATCTCCAGCTCCCGCTCCGGAAGGTCCGCGAGCATGGGAGTCTGGCGCAGGAACCAGCTCTTCGTCTTCGTCATCATCGCTCGCCCTCCTTGTCCGTGTGTACGAGGCTGTTCAATACCTCGCCACACCTCTCTACCCGGCTGGCGAGGAGCCGCAACCCCGGGAGGACGGTGAATCTCGTCATTCTTTGTGCGGGCGCCTCCCGGCGCATGGGGACGCCGAAGGGACTGCTGTCCTGGGGCGGACGCCCGCTGCTGAGCGCCCACGTCGAGGCCGCGCACGCCGCGGGCCTGCGCGTGCGCGTGGTGCTGGGCGCCGCCGACGACGCGCACCGGTCGGTGCTTCCCGCGGACGTCGAGGTCGTGCACAACCTCCGCTGGGCCGAGACGGACATGGCGGAGAGCGTGGCCCTCGGACTCGAGGGGCTCGCCGCCGCGCTGGTGATGCCCGTGGACACGCCGGTTCCGCGCCCGGACACCCTGCGCCGCCTGGCGGATCAGCCCGGGTGCGCCGTCCCGACCTGGCAGGGCCGTGACGGTCACCCGGTGCGCGTGGCCCGCATGCCCCGGGTGCGCTGGCCGCCGGAGGGACGGCTCGATGCGTGGCTCCGGGAGGCGCCGCGCGTCCCGGTGGACGATCCGGCCGTGGCCGGGAACCTCAACACGCCGGAGAGCCTCCGGACCTGGCTCCCGGGGCGCTGAACACCGCGAGCGCGGCCGCGCCACGCGGGCCGGGCACCCCGATCCACGCGACCATGGTCCACGGGGCCCACGCGCGGGCCGTGCGGCGCCGCGCCGCGGGTCCGTCCGTGGACACGGGGCACACCGCGAACGCGGTCCTCCCCGGTGCCTCCGGGCGGTGCGCCACGCGCACGGACACCGCCCCGCGAGCCGGCGCCGCGCCGACGCCGAGGGCCTCGCGGAGCACGCCGGCGTGGGGACCGGCGGGTGTCACCGCGGCGCCCATGACCGCCCGCAGGAGCGGTCCGCCCGCCCGCAGGGCGACGACCCACCAGGACTCGCGAACCTCCACGCCGCCGTCCATGCTTCCTCCCATGCACAACCTGTTCACCCCGGGGGAGACGCGCCGGCCGCGGCAGCCGCGGCCGGCGGCCCCGACTCAGCCGCCCTCGCCCTCCTCCTCGGCGCGACGACCCGCCTCGATCAGCTCCCGCACGCGCTGGCCCCCCTTGTGGCCCAGCTCGCTGTACCCGCGCGGTCCGAGCTGCTCGCGGCGCGCCTCGCCGCCCAGGCGGCCTGCCTCGCGGACGCTCATGCCCCCCCGGTCGCCCGCGGCTTCGGGCGGCGTGTCCGTGGGCTCCCCGGGCACGTTCGGCCGGGTCTCCTTCTTCCGGTACCCCATGGCCGGCGCCCTCACTCATCCTCGCCGGTGCGGCGGGTGCGGACCTCCGCGCCCTCCGTCTCGGCGGCCTTGCCCTGCTCGATGAGCTCCTTCACGCGCTGCCCGCCCTTGTGGCCGAGCTGCGCGTAGCCCTGCGGTCCGAGCTGCTCCTTGCGCGCCTCCCCGCCCATGCGGCCGATCTCCGCGTAGCCGCGCGGTCCGAGCTGCTCCTTGCGCGCCTCCCCGCCCTTCTTGCCGATCTCGGAGAAGAACTCGCTGCCACGCTCGCGCGCCACGGTCTCGCCGCCCTTGCGGCCCAGCTCCGCGTAGCCCTCGCTGCCGAGCTCCTCCTTGCGCTTCTCGCCGCCCATGCGGCCGGCCTCACGCACGGTCATGTCGCCGGCGTGCTTCTTCGGGTCTGCCATTTCCACCTCCCACGGCAAACCTCGGGTCTGGCCGGCTGGGGTTCAACCGCGGCGCGCGGACCGATGACATCCGGTTGCAGGCACCGGCACGGGGTGGGGCGTTGCGGGGCGGGGATGCCCCCGCCCCGCCCCATGCATCCGCACGGTGTTAGAGCGCGCCATGCTTCCCTCGCGTGCACGCGCCTGGATCCTCCTCGCCTGGGGCTGGAGCGCCCTGTGGACCGCCGCCTTCGCCGGACTCGCCGTGACCGCCCGCGGCCCGGCGTGGGTCGCCGCGCGCGCCGGGGATGGAAACTGGGCCGACTATTGGTTGCTGCTCCTCGTGCTTCCCCACGCCGTCGGACCGCTCCTGGTCAACGCCGCGTGGCGCCGCTGGGTGGCCCCGGACGCGCCGCCGGCCCCGACCGGCACGCGGATCGGGCCGTGGCTGGTGGGCGGATGGCTCGCCCCGGTCGCCGTGGCGGTGCTCGCCGCGGGAGTCGCCCATCTCGCCGGCTTCGGCGCGCTGGACCTGTCCGGCGCGTCCATCGTGGCGCGACGCGCGCTCGACCCGGACGCCGCCGCCGCGCTCCAGGCGCAGCTGGATGCCGCGCCCACGCCCTACCCGGTGTCGGTGGCCTTCCAGGCGCTCGTCGTGAGCCTGCTCATGTACACCCCGGTACGGATGGCGGAAGAGGCCGGGTGGCGCGGCGTGCTGGATCGCGAGCTGGCGCCGATGGGGCCGCTCCGGAGCGCGGTCGTGGGGGCGCTCGCGTGGGCCGTGGCGCAGCTTCCGCTCGTGGCCGTCGGCTTCCACGTGCCCGGAGAGGGGCTCCGCGGCGCGCTCCTCGCGTTCGCCGGCTGCACGGCGCTCGGCGGGGTGCTGATCCTCGTGCGACGCATGGCGGGCACGGCCTGGGCGTCGGCGGCGTACCTCGGAACGCTCAGCGGGCTGGCGGGCTTCCACGAGCTGCTGCTGACGCCCGGTTCCGCGGCCACGCAGTCGCTGCTGGGCGCGTCGGGCGCGCTCGTGCACGGCGCGCTGCTGACGGCGTGGGTGGCACGGCGCGGATTCCCGCCTGCCCTCCGGGACGATGACCCCTCCATGCTGGGGCGGGGGGCTCCACCCCCCGCAACGCCCCCGGCCGCGGGGGCCGCGTGAACGTCCTCGCGCTGGAGACCTCCTGCGACGACACCGCGGCGGCCGTCGTCGGCGCGGGTGCCCAGGGACGCTGCGCGGTGCTGTCGGACGTGGTGTGGACCCAGGACGTGCACGCGCGCTTCGGTGGAGTCGTGCCGGAGCTGGCCAGCCGCGCCCACGCCGCGCAGGTCGCGCCCGTGGTGCGCGCGGCGCTCGCGCAGGCCGGGATCGCGCGTCCGGACGCGGTGGTGGCCACCGCGGGGCCCGGCCTCATCGGCGCGGTGCTCGTGGGTCTCTCCTTCGCGAAGGCCGCGGCGGCGGGATGGGGCGTGCCGTTCCTCGGGGTGCACCACCTCGAGGGCCACCTGCTCGCGCCGCTGCTCGACGACCCCGCGCCGGACTTCCCGTTCCTGGCGCTCGTCGTGAGCGGAGGTCACACGACGCTCTACCTGGCGGAGTCCCCCGGGGCGTACCGCACGCTCGCCGAGACCGTCGACGACGCCGTCGGAGAGGCCTTCGACAAGGTGGCGCGCATGCTGGGCCTCGGCTACCCCGGCGGGCCGCGGGTGGACGCCCTGGCCGCGACGGGCGACGCCGCGGCGATCCCGTTCCCGCGCGGACGCGCGCCCACCGGCGCCGGGCCGCTGGACATGAGCTTCGCGGGCCTGAAGACCGCCGTGCGCACGCACCTCGAGCGGCACCCCGACGCGCGCCCCGCGGATGTGGCCGCGAGCTTCCAGGAGGCCGCCTGCGACGTGCTGCTCGACCGCGTGCGCCGTGCGGCCGCCGAGACCGGCGTGCGGCGCGTGGCGCTCGGGGGCGGCGCGGCGGCGAACGCCCGTCTCCGCGCGCGCGCTGCGGCGGAGCCGGGGCTTCAGGTGTTCCTGCCGCCCCGGGCACGCTGCACCGACAACGCCGCCATGATCGGCCTCGTCGGGCGGCTTCGCCTGCTGCGCGGAGAGCGCGGGGGCCTGGACACGACCGCGCGGCCGCGCTGGGCCGTGGGGGCCGCGTGAGCGCGCGCGTCCATCCCGCCGTGCGGCTCCGCGCGCTCGAGCAGCGCGCCCGGAAGCGCTTCGGGCAGAACTTCCTGGTGGACCCCGGCGCGTGCGACCGCATCGTGCGCGCGGCCGGCATCCGCGCGGGCGACCGGGTCCTGGAGATCGGCCCGGGGCTCGGCGCACTCACGGACGCGCTGCTGGACGCCGGCGCGCAGGTCACCTGCGTGGAGCTGGACCGCGACCTCGCGGCCGCGCTGCGGGAGACCCACCCGCAGGTCACGCTGGTCGAGGGCGACGCGCTGCGGGTGGACCTCGACGACGTGTGCCCCGGAGAGGGCTGGAAGGTCGCGGCGAACCTGCCGTACAACGTCGCCACGCCCCTGGTGATGCAGCTCCTGCGCGCGGGCCGCTTCGAACGCATGGCGCTCATGTTCCAGCGGGAGGTCGCCGCGCGCATCTGTGCCGAGGTGGACGACGACGCGTGGGGTGCCCTCTCCGTGCAGGTCCAGGTGCGCGCGCGCGCCGAGCGGGCCGTGGAGCTGCCGCCCGGCGCGTTTCATCCCCCGCCGAAGGTCCACAGCACGGTGGTGTCCTTCACGCGCATCGCCACGCCCGACTACGGCGGCGTGGCGCCGGAGGTGTTCGATCGCGTCGTGCGGCTGGGCTTCTCCCTGCGTCGCAAGAAGCTCGTGAACGCCCTCGCCACGGGCATGCCGAAGGAGGCGGCGCTCGCAGCCTGCGCGCGCGCCGGGATCGACCCGGGGGTGCGCGCGGAGGTGCTGGATCTGCCGGCCTGGCGGAGGCTCGCCGCCGCGGTGGGGTGAGCGCGCGTGGTCAGAGATCGAACGACATGCCGAGGCGTGCGCGCGTGAACGACTGGGTCACCGTGGCGGACGCATCGCTGCCCTCGTCCACGCCGAGCGTGAGCGCACGGCGCTCGAAGGTCCCGCCAAGGGTGGCCCGTGTGCGCGGCGACAGGTGCCAGCCCGCCTCGATGCCGCCCTCGGTGGCCCATGGACGTCCCGCGACCGACACGTGATGGTGCGCCTCCGCCTGCAGCGTCGCGCGCCCGCGGACACCCGCGACCTCCCCGCCGACGGACACCGAGGCCACGTCCACCGCGGATACCAGGTACTGAAGGCTTCCGGCCTCGTCGCGGGACAAGCCGCCGTACACACTGGTGTTGCGGATGCTTCCGCCGACATGCACCCGCGGCGTCCACCGCCACGCGCCGCGTGTCAGCGCGCGGCCGACGCCCACCCGCACCGTCGCGTCCGTCAACAGATCATAGGGTCCGACGCTACGCCAATCGGACGACGTGAAGGGACAGCGCGCGAGACCGAGGTTCGCGCACAGATCCTCCTGCAGCGCGCCTGCGCCCCATCCATCGACCGCGAGCCGCGCGGCGACGGATGGCGCCCACGGCCCGTCCCAGGTCGCACGCGCGCCCAGTTCGACGCCCGCCGCAACGTCCAGGTACCGGAACGCGTCACGGTAGAACTGCGCGGTTCCGAAGGAGCCGACGTCATGCGGCTCGTAGTGGTACGCGTAGGTTCCGCCGGACGCCTTCGCATCGAGGCGCACGTGCGGCCACCGGACGGCCGTGCGCGGCGCGCGTGGCGGCGGGGCGGGACGCGCCGCCGGCGCAGGCGCCGCCGGGGCGGACAGCGACATCGCCAGCACGTCGGGTGCCGGGGCCCGCACCGCCTTCCCGACGTCGAGGTCGGTGCCCATCCGCAGCAGCGTGGGGCGCGGGCCGCGCACCGCGAGGTTGAGCACGCCCAGCACGTACTCGTCGACCTCCGACGCGCTCACCCGTCCGTCGCGGTTGCCGACGCCGTCGACGTCGGCCCAGCCGCCCACGGCGCCGAGCGCGAGGTACGGAAAGGTCGGCCCCACGATCCCGGGCACCGCCGGGGCGACGCCCTCCGCGCCGCAGGAGACGAGGACGTGTCCGCGGAGACCCTTGAGCCCCTCCGGCGCTGCACCGGCCGGTGCGGGACGGCACCCCGCGGCGTCCACCAGCGCCACCGCGCGGGCCTGTCCGTTCGCCTCGAGCGCGGACACGAGCGACGCGACGGTGACCCCCGCCTCCGCCACGCTGGCCGGCGTCGGCTCCGCGGCCTGCGTCAGCACCGTCGATGCGCCCGAAGCGGCGTCCGCATCGCCGCGGCCGATGAACACCAGCCAGGGAGTGCCCCCGGGCTGGACGGCCTGCGCGGCCTGGCGGGCCAGCTCCCGCAACGTCGCGGGCGTGACCTCCGCGCCGTACGCCTTGAACACGCGGCTCGGCGGCACGCCGCGCACGCCCACGAACCAACGGAGCCAGGCATCCGCGGACGCGACGGCACCCGGGACGTCGGGCAGCCGTGCGTAGTCCTCGACCGCCACGAGGACCACCGCGTCCTTGCGTCCCTCGTCCGTGCGCGCCAGCGGCGTCGACAGGTCCGGCCAGTCGGCGGCCTTCGCGGCGGGGACGGACAGCGCGAGCGCAAGGAGCGTGGAAAGCATCATGTCACCCGAGGTAACACGCACGCGTGCGCGGCTTCGCCGGGGGGACCTGCCGCCCGCGGCGCACGGTCGCGGTCAGGGCGATCAGGACTGCCACCCCGCCGACGGGCGGCCCGGCGCGCGTGTCGGCCGGACCACACACCCCCGGGGCACGCAGCATGCCGTCGGGCGGCACGGTGTCATCGAGGGTGGGGTCGTCCTGCGGGGCGGCGACGGCGCGCCAGTGGCCCCGTGTCCATACGAGCAGGGTGCGCGTGTCGTCCGGCAGCGGGTCCAGGAGGAGCGTGTCCTCCGCCGACTCGCGGACGGGCACCGGGATCGGGGTGCGCGCCGGGCCGACGAGCGCGAACGCCTCCGCGCCTCGCCCGAAGCCGCGACCCGTGAGGACCGTCCGCTCCGCATCGGCGTCGATCGCGTCGAGGGCCACGAGGCCGTCGTCGTCGAGCACGACCAGGGCGCGTGGAAGGACCTGCGTGCCCACCGTGGCCGTCCACGCACCGGGCGCGAGGGTGTCAGGGACCACGGTCCAGCCACCCCCGGGCGCGGGGGCCAGGGTCACGTCCGCGGTGCCCGGGCGGCTCAGGACGAGCGGTGCCGCGTCCGAGAGTCCGGGCACGGTGAGGGTGCGCGGCGCGGGCCCGTGGCGCAGCAGGGGCGGCAGGAGCTCCAGCTCCGTCCAGGGCGAGCGCGGCACGAGCGCGATCCGCGTGTCCTCGGTGTCGGCGGGGACGTAGCCGGGGGCGGACACCCGCAGCGGCCCGGCCGGGGACACCCACCGCGCCCAGCGCCCATCCGGCCCCGTGGCGCCGGACCCGAGTCCGTCGGCCTCGACGCGCGCGGGCAGCGGCAGGTCGCTGTCGGCGTCGACCACCGCGTGCGACGCGGCGGGCACCATGGCCAGCCACGCCCGCAGCGCGGGGAGATGCCAGCCCACGTAGGCCTCCCGTTCCCGGTCGGGCGGGGACTTCGCCTCCGACACCTCCAGGGTGTAGTCGTGCTGTCCGAAGGCGCCGTAGGTCCAGTCCGTGGTGTCGCCGAAGGTGACGTACCAGTCCGCGCCGTTGGTGAGCCAGAAGCCGGGTGCCGTGCAGGCCTCGGCGTAGGTCGCGGCGAGGGCCTCCAGCGCGGGCTCCTCCGGCGGGCGGATGGCCGTCGTCCAGTTCCACACCCACCCCAGGTTCGTGGCGCCCGCGTGCAGGGAGAGCCCGCCGGTCCAGTCCCGCAGGTCCGTCATGGCGCGGATCGCGGCGGTCTCGGGCTCGGAGAACGGGCCCGCGCCGGCGCCCGGCTCCGTGGCGTTCCAGTGCGCGCCGTAGTTGCGGTTGAGGTCCACGTCCCGGGCGTTTCGGCGCGTGCGGGCGGCGAGGCCGTCGGGGTTGACCGCCGGCACGATCCACACCTCCAGCCCGTCGGGGATGCCGTCCTGCGCGAGACTCTCCGCCAGCGCGAGCGCGACCTCCACGCTGGCGGTCTCATCCCCGTGGTGCCCACCCAGCACGCGGACGCTGCGGGTGCGCCGTCCGGCGCCGTCCATCCGCACGCCCAGGATCGGCCGTCCCCCCACGCTCGTGCCGACGTCGACCCACGCCCCGGCGCCGGCGTCGACGATCGCGGCCAGCCGGGACTCGACGTCGGCGGGGGACACGGCCGCCGGAGGGGCCGGGGAGGCGTTGCGGAGGGGGCGGCCCGAGCCCCCTCCGCCCCAGGAAGGGCCGGCGGACACGTCGTCGGGCGGTGCCTCGCGCCAGGGCAGCCCGGCACGTCCGGCCACGCCGCGCACGCCGGCGGCATCGTCGGTGTCGACCTCGATCCACGCGCCGCGCCGGGACTCGAGGAAGCCGAGGCCGGCCGCCCGTGCCCGCGCCGAGGCCTCCGGCGTGTCCACCCGCACCCAGCCGGTCCGGTCCGACGGCTGCGCCTGCGCGAGCCCCGCGAGCAGGCCCGCCAGCGCGACGATCACGGGCGCTCGACGGTTCCTGCGGCGGGGTCCGCGTCGGCGAGGGCGTCGCCCTCCGCGGGGATGCCGCGCAGCATCGGCAACACCGCGTCCCGCACCGCGAAGAAGCGCTCCTTCTCCTCCTCGGGCAGCGTACCGGTGGACGGGAGCTTGATCGTGAGCGGATTCACGAACCCGCCGTTCACCATGAACTGGTAGTGGAGGTGCGGTCCGGTGGACCAGCCCGTGCTGCCGACGCGCCCGATCACGTCGCCCTGCCTGACCCGCTGCCCGCGCTTCACGAGGATGGCGCTCAGGTGCGAGTAGCTGGTGGCGTAGGGACCGTCGTGGTCGATCTGCACGTGGTTGCCGTAGCCCCCGACCCACCCGGAGATGTCCACGACGCCGTCGGCCACGGCGCGCACGGGCGTGCCGGTCGGGGCGCCGAAGTCCACGCCGTGGTGCGGGCGCGCGATGCCGAGCAGCGGGTGGAACCGCGCCTTGGAGAACCCGCTGGTCACGCGCGAGAACGCGAGCGGGCTGCGCAGGAACGGACGGCGCCGCCCCTCGCCGGACGGGGCGAACCACCCCACGCTGCCGTCCTGGAGCGCGTGGCGGATGGCCGTGTAGGTCTTGCCGTCGTTGACGAACTCCGCGGCCCGGATGTCGCCGTAGTGGACGCTTCCGTCGTCGGCCACGAGCTTCTCGGCGACGGCGCGGATCCGCGCGCCCGGCTGGATCTCCGTATTGAAGTCCACGTCGTACTCGTAGATCCGCGCGAGGGCGCCGATCTGCGACTCGTCCAGCCCCGCTTGGTCGGCCGCACCCCACAGGCTGCCGCCGCGCGCGACGGTCAGCTCCTGCACGCCATCCTCGATGGTGTAGGGGATGGCCATGCGGTGCTTGATCCACCCGTCGGCGCCGCGCTCGACGGTGGTCACGCCCGCGGTGCCGTGCAGCAGGCGCAGCCGCCAGGGCGTGGGGTCCCCGTCGCGCCAGTCCATGGCCAGGGTGTCCCCGATCGAGAGACGGTCGAGGGCACCGTCGGCGCCGGCCAGCACGGCCCCCGCCGAGGGTGCGTGGAGCGCGCGCAGCAGGCTTCCGGCGGTGTCGCCGGCCTTCACCGTGCGCGTGTCGCTGCGGTAGCGCGAGACGGGCGCGACGTGGGCCGAGACGGCGGCCACCGGCGGCTGCGGAAGCGCGTCCTGCGTGGGCAGGGCCGCCCAGGCGGCGCCGCCGAGCATCAGGATGGCGAGCGACGACGCGGTGCGGAGCGTGGCGAGGCGCATCGGGACTCCGGGGGTGCGCCGCGAGCGGGGGCGACGGCAGCCCGGCGGGAGGGCAGGGACCCGAACCTGCGCGCGCGGCTCGGGAGGGGAGGGCGACGGGGGGCTGCGCGCCAACTGCGGACGTGAGGGCGGGGTATCCGGTCGGGCGCGAACGTGCACACCCTCGTCAGGTCCGCTCTTGACGCGTCGCGGATGCCCGGAGCGGATCAGGCCTCGAAGGGCGTCATCCACAGGCGGTCGGCAGACAGCCCGAGCTGCGCCAGGGCGCGATCGTAGCGCTCCTCGACGGGCGCATCGAGGACGAGGTCGGGGTCATGCTCGACGTGGACCCAGCTTCCCTCCTCGTACTCCCGCTCGAGCTGCCCGGGCGACCACCCGGCGTAGCCGAGGCAGAGGTGGAACGGCGTGCCGCCGGCCACGAGCGCGCCGAGGCGCTCGCGGGATCCGCTGACCGCGAGGTCGCGGCCGAGTTGCCAGCCCTCGGGTGCGCGGCCACGGAAGAGGACGAACCCCATGCTGGGCTCGACGGGGCCGCCCCACAGCGCCAGCGTGTCGCCGAGCGGGCGGGGGTGCGGGGTTCCCTCGAGGACGTCGGCCATGCGCACGGGGGTCACCCGGTTGACCACGAGGCCGAGCGCGCCGCCCGGGTCGGACTGCAACAGCAGCACGACCGTACGTGCGAAATGGGTGTCACGGAGCTGGGGCGACGCGACGAGCAGGCCGGGCTGCACTAGCCGGCCGACCCGTAGTCGCGCGCGCCCTCGACGACCGGCTGGCCGGTGCCCGCGATGACCTGCTCGGTGATGGTCACCTCGCGCACGCTCTCCATGGAGGGGAGCTCGTACATGAGGTCCAGCATCACGGTCTCCAGGATGGAGCGCAGTCCGCGCGCGCCGGCCTTCTTCTCGATGGCCTTCTCGGCGATGGCGCGCAGGGCCTCCGGCGTGAAGGTGAGCTTCACCTTCTCGAACTTGAAGAGCTTCTGGTACTGGCGGACCAGGCTGTTTCGCGGCTCGGTGAGGACGTGCGTGAGGTCGTCGACCGCGAGCGGGTCGAGCGTCGCGAGCATGGGCAGGCGGCCGATGAACTCCGGGATGAGGCCGAAGCGCTCGAGGTCCTCGGGCGTCACGTGGGCCAGCAGGTTCTCGGGCCGGCTCGACGCCACCGTCTCCTGCGCGGGACCGCGGTCCTGGAGGAAGCCGACGGTCCGGCGGCCGAGCCGCTCCTGCACGATCCGCTCGATGCCCTCGAAGCTCCCGCCGCAGATGAACAGGATGTTCGTGGTGTCGACCTGCGTGAACTCCTGGTTGGGCATGCGCTTGTTGCCCTTGACCTGGATGTTCGCCTGCGTGCCCTCGAGGATCTTCAGCAGCGCCTGCTGCACGCCCTCGCCGGACACGTCCCGCGCGACGGTCGTGCCGTGGCCCTTGCGCGCGAGCTTGTCGATCTCATCGATGTAGACGATGCCGCGGCAGGTCTTCTCGACGTTGCCCCCGGCGGCCTGGAACAGGTTCAGGACGATGTTCTCCACGTCCTCGCCGACATAGCCGGCCTCCGTGAGCGTGGTGGCGTCCGCGATGATGAAGGGGACGTCCAGCATCTTGGCGAGGGACTGCGCCAGCAGCGTCTTCCCGGTGCCGGTGGGGCCCATCAGCAGCACGTTGCTCTTCTGCACCTCGACGGTGGAGCCGTCCTTGGCGGCCTTCGCGTTGTGCTCCAGGCGCTTGTAGTGGTTGTACACCGCGACCGCGAGCTTGCGCTTGGCGGTGTCCTGCCCCACGACGTACTGGTCGAGGTAGGACTTGATGCGCGCCGGCGACGGGACTTTTCCGCCGCTCATCGGTCCGGTGGCGGGGGCCCGGTTCTCCCGGATGATGTCGAGGCACAGGCGGATGCACTCGTTGCAGATGTACACGCTTGGTCCCGCGATGATCTTCTCGACCTCCTTCTGCGCCTTGTGGCAGAAGGAGCACGAGAGACCAGCCGGGTTCGCGTACTTGGTCATCTCACTCCTGGGGCCGAATCCTGCCTCTCCATCTATGGGGGAGGCCCCTGCGGCGTCAACCTGCGCCGCTTGCCCGCGGGCCTGTATCGACCGTATGATGGGCTCATGGCTCCGGGACCGTCCCCACGCGACCTGTACGCCGTGCTGGGGGTGGCCCCGGACGCGAGCGCCGACGACCTCAAGCGCGCGTACCGCGTGCGCGCCCGGGAGCTGCATCCGGACACCGGTGGCGACCCGGAGGCGTTCAAGGCGCTCGTGGACGCCTGGGAGGTCCTCCGGGATCCGTCGTCCCGCGCGCGCTACGACCGGCGCGGGCAGCGTCGCGCGAGCCCGTTCCACGGAAGCCACTGGGGCGCGGTGCGCCCGGACGTCCCGCCGCCGGCCACGCCGCCGCCTTCGCGCGACCTCGATCTGGAAGACATCTTCAACGACTTCGGGGGCGTCGGACAGTTCGGGTTCGGGGGCGCCGCGCGTCCCGGCGCGCAGGGACCGCGCACCGCGTCGCCGCCGCCGCCGCATGCTCCGCCCCGCGCCGCGCCTCCGCCCCGCGCCGCGCCCCCGCCGCCGCGCGCCACGCCGCCCGACGCGGCCCCCCCGCGTGCGCAGGCCGGCCCGCAGGCGGGCGCGCCCGTTCCCGGCAGCGACGCCGAGGTGCGCGTGGATGTGCCGGCGGACGTCGCCGAGCACGGCGGCAGTCTTCTCGTCGCGTATCGACGGCTGCGCCGGGACGAGGACGGCGTAGGGCTCGCCGTCGTCGAGGAGATCCACGATCTGCGCGTGCCGCCGGGCACCCGCGACGGCGAGGTGCTTCGAGTGCCCCGGCTCGGCAACGCCTCCCTCGGCGTCGGTCAGGTCGGCGAGCTGGCCGCCACCGTG
Source organism: Pseudomonadota bacterium (assembly GCA_039800105.1). Taxonomy (GTDB): domain Bacteria; phylum Myxococcota_A; class UBA796; order UBA796; family SXON01; genus CAMAXZ01. The sequence goes on along the minus strand of JBDLRI010000011.1, from coordinate 24,304 downwards.
CGGATCGTGGCAGCCGCCGGGACCGGGCGCGTGCGCATGCCCCCGCGGGACGGCGTCACGCCCCCCGTGGCGCCGCCGCCGGGTGCGGCGGCGTCGCCAGCGCGCGGGGAGTCCGTGGTGCCGGTACGCGTGGGCGTCGCCGAGGCGCTGCTCGGCGGTCGGGTGCCGCTGGACACCCCGACAGGGCGCGTGACCCTGGCGGTGCCGGCGGGTACCAGCAGCGGCACGCGGCTGCGCGTGCGGGGGCGGGGCCTGAACGGTGCGGACCTGCTGGCGGACGTGCAGATCGTCGTGCCGCGGGAGCTCGACGCCGAGTCCCGACGGCTGATCGAGCGCTTCGCGGCGCTGAACCCGACCGTCACGTCGGACTGAGCGCCGCCTCCGCGGGCGCCTTCGGCGCGGCGACTCCATCGAACGCGAACGCCAGCACGTCGTCGATGGTGTCGACGAGGTGCGTGCGCACCTGCCCGCGCAGCGCCTCGGGGATGTCGAGCAGATCTCGCTCGTTGAGGCGCGGCAGCAGCACGTCCGTGATGCCGGCCCGGCGGGCGGCGAGCACCTTTTCCTTGATGCCGCCCACGGGCAGGACGCGTCCGCGGAGCGTCACCTCGCCGGTCATCGCCAGTCCGTGCCGCACCCGGCGGCCGGTGAGGAGCGACACCAGCGCGGTGGTCAGCGTCACGCCCGCGCTCGGTCCGTCCTTGGGCACCGCGCCGGCGGGCATGTGCAGATGGAACTCATGGTCGGCGAACACCTGCGGATCGATGCCCAGGCGCACGGCGTTCTCACGCACCACGCTCATGGACGCCTCGCACGATTCCTTCATGACGTTGCCGAGGCTGCCGGTGATCTTCAGCCCGCGTGGCCCGGCCATCTTCGACGCCTCGATGATCAGGATGTCGCCGCCGGCCTCCGTCCATGCCAGCCCGACGGCGAGGCCGGGACGCTCGCTCTTCTCGGCCAGCTCCAGGTGGTACTTCGGTGGCCCCTGCCACGCGACGAGCTGGGCCTCGTCGACCCGCACCGGCGCGCGGTCGCCCTCGACCATGCGGCGTGCGGTCTTGCGGTGGAGCGCGGACAGCTCCCGGTCGAGCGCGCGTACGCCGGCCTCCCGCGTGTAGGCGCGCACGAGCGTCCGCAGCGTGTCGTCGGGGACGTCGAGCTGCCCTTCCGGCAGGCCGTTCTGCTCGCGCAGGCGCGGCAACAGGTGGTTGCGCGCGATGGCGAGCTTCTCCTCCTCCGTGTACCCGGCGATGGAGATGATCTCGAGGCGATCGTGCAGCGCCGACGGGATCGGGTCCTCCAGGTTCGCGGTGCCGACGAACAGTACGCGGGAGAGGTCGAAAGGCACGTCGAGGTAGTGGTCCCGGAACGCGTGGTTCTGCTCGGGGTCCAGCACCTCCAGCAGCGCGCTGGCCGGGTCGCCGCGCACGTCGGCACCGATCTTGTCGAGCTCGTCGAGGATGATGACCGGGTTCTTCGTCCCGGCGCGCTTGAGCGCCTGCACGATGCGCCCGGGGAGCGCGCCGATGTAGGTGCGACGGTGGCCCCGGATCTCGGCCTCGTCCTTCATGCCGCCGAGTGCGACGCGCTCCACCTTGCGGCCCAGCGCCTTGGCGATGCTGCGCCCCATGGTGGTCTTTCCGACGCCGGGCGGTCCGACGAAGCACAGGATGGGCCCGCGTGCGTCCGCCTTGAGCTGTCGCACCGCGAGGAACTCGAGGATGCGCTCCTTCACCTTGTCGAGGCCGTGGTGATCGGCGTCGAGCGTGCCGCGGGCGGCGTGGAGATCGGTGAGGTCCTCGCTCTCCGCGCGCCAGGGCATCGCGACCAGCCAGTCGAGGTAGGTGCGGGCCACCATGTATTCGGCGGCGTCCACGTGGATCTTGCGCAGCCGATCCAGCTCGCGCCGGGCCTCGCGTTCCACGTCCTCCGGCATGCCGGCCTCGGCGATCTTCTTCTCGTAGTCCGCGATCTCGTCGGTGACGGCCTCGCCGAGCTCCTTCTGGACCGCCTTGAGCTGCTCGCGGAGGAAGTACTCGCGCTGGCTCGCGTCCATCGCGGCCTGCACGTCCCGCGCGATGCGCTGGCTGATGACCCCGTACTCGCGCGCGCGCTCGAGGAACCACACGAGGCGCTCCATGCGCGCATCCAGCGCGGCCTCGGCGAGGAGCTCCTGCTCCTCCTCCGGCTTGAGTCCCAGCTGCGGGGCGAGGTGGTCGCACAGCCGCGCCGCGCCGAGCTGCATGCCCAGCACCTGGTCCAGCTCGGGCGGGCGCTCGCCGTTGGCCTTCTGGACCTCGGCAGCCAGCTCGCGCGCGCGCCGCTCGGCGGCCTCCACGCGCCTCGGATCGCCCGGCTTCTCGGGGAAGCGCGCCGGAACGCTGGTCCAGCCGAAGCGTTCGTGTTCCTGGAACTCGCGGATGGCGACCCGGTCGAGGCCCTCCACCAGCGCCCGCACGCTGCCGTCGGGCAAGCCGAGCGTCTTCAGCACCCGGCACGCGGTTCCCACGCCGTGGAGGTCGTCGGGCCCGGGGTTCTCCAGCCCCGCGTCCTTCTGCAGGACGACGACGAGGTCCAGGCGGTGGTCGAGGTGCGCATCGAGCGCCTGCACGGAGGGACCGCGCGGCACCGTGATCGGGACGATCATCCCGGGGAAGATCGCCTGGGTGCGAAGGGGAAGGGTCGGATTCGGCTTGGCCATGGGGGGCGGGTCTATTCCGTCCGTCCGGTGCGGTCATGCGCCGTCACGCGGGGATGGCCCGGCGGCCTCCGGGCGTTGCGGGAACGACGACGCCGCCCCGCGCGTGCGTGACATGCGCCGACCGTTCGTTCTACCATCCACGTCGAGCCCCATGGACCTGCCCGCCTCCTTCGGCCGCTACCAGCTTCTCGAGCGCCTCGCCGCGGGGGGGATGGCGGAGGTGTTCCTCGCGCGGAGCTTCGGCGCCGAGGGCTTCGAGCGCCGCGTCGTCATCAAGCGCATCCTGCCGGAGCTGGCCTCGAATCCGCGCTTCGTCGCGAACTTCGTGAACGAGGCGAAGCTGTGCGCCGTGCTCAATCACCCCAACGTGGTGTCGGTCCATGATCTCGGCAAGGTCGGCGAGGAGCCCTACATCGCGATGGAGTACATCCACGGCCGGGATCTCGCGCAGGTGATGCGCGTCCTGCGCCGGGACGGCGCCGTCGTGCCTCCCGACGTGGCGGCGTCGATCGCGGCGAGCGCCGCCCGCGGTCTGGCCCACGCGCACGGCCGCACGACGCCCGAGGGCCGCCCGCTCGCCATCGTGCATCGCGACGTGAGCCCGCACAACATCCTGGTCAGCTTCGACGGGTCCGTGAAGCTCGTGGACTTCGGCATCGCGCGGCTCGAGGGCGGCGACGGGGCCGCGGCGCCTGGCGGCGGCAAGTTCGCGTACATGTCGCCGGAACAGGCGTCCGGCGGGGCGCTGGACGGGCGCTCCGATGTGTTCTCCCTCGGTGTGGTGCTCTACGAGCTGCTGTCGGGCCGTCGGCTCTTCGCCGAGGGCGACGCGGACGAGAAGCGCCGCGCGGTGATCGCCTGCGCCCTTCCGCCCATGCGGGAGGCGCTGCCGGACGTGCCCGGCCCGCTCTGTGATCTGCTCGACGGCATGCTGGCACGCGACCGCGACTCCCGCACGCCGTCGGCCGATGCGGTGGAGGAGCTGCTGCGCGCGTGGCTGTTCGAGGTGGGGTGGCGCGGCGAGCTCGAGGCACGCGCCCGATGGCTGCGCGGCGTGTTCCCCGACGTCGAGGAGCCGGCGGCGGGCGTGGAGCTGGAGCGGTTGGTGCAGGATCTCCACGCGCTGCAGGCGCGTTCCGCGGCGGGAGACGACACGGCGATGACGACGCACGCGACCGCCACGGCGTCGGGCGTCTCCGATCCGGGCGATTCGGAGCCGAGCGCCTCGGATGGCGCCGCGTCGATCTCGGCGCCGGCGCGGGAGGTCGTCGCGCGCGGGGAGCAGCGGTCGGTGGTGGTCCTCGTCGCGGAGGTCAACGGCCTGACGGACACCAGCCAGCGCGCCGAGGTGGAGGACCTCGGGCGCGCCCACTACCGGCTCCTCCGGACGCTGCGCGGGGTGGTGGACCGCATGGGCGGACGCGCCGAGCGTTTCGATGACGACACGCTCCTCGTGGTGTTCGGCTTTCCACGCGCGCAGGGAGACGAGCTGGACCGCGCCCTGGCGTGCGCCCGCGAGCTGCACCGGCAGGCGGCACGCCTGCGCGGCCGCGGCATCGCGGTGGAGTTCGGCATCGGCATCCACGTCGGGGACGTCATCGTGACGCATCCCGGCCGTCGCAGCCGCTACGCCGCGCGGGGCGACACCCTGAAGCTCGCGGTGCGGCTCGCCTACGCGGCCGAGCCGGGCAACACGCTGGTGTCCGACCGCGTCGCCGCGCTCTCCGGGGATCGCTTTCCGTTCGATCGGGGGCCCGAGCTGCGGCGCAAGGGTGCGCGCGGGGTGCGTGCCAGCTTCGTCCTCGCGTCGGGGCGCGGCGCGGGCGCGCGGGGACCGGCCGGTCGCTGGTTCCGCCGCGGCGAGGAGCTGGAGGTGCTCGGCGAGGCGGTGGCGCGCCTGCGGGATGGCACCGGGGCCGCGCTGGCGGTCGTCGGGGCCGCGGGGACCGGAAAGTCCCGCCTGCTTCGGGAGCTTCGGGAGCTGGCGACGCGGCGGGGCGTGGCCGTCCACCTCGGGCGCGCGGCGCCGTGGGGCACGGACCGGCCGATGGCGCCCTTCCGCGATCTGCTCTGCGACGTGCTCGGCGCCACGGCCGACATGGCCCCCGCCGCGCTGCGCGCGCGCCTCGGCCGGCTCGCGGAGCTCGGGCTGGAGGCGGCCGACGTCGCGGCGGTGGCGGCCCTGTTCTCGCTGGATTCCAGCGTGGCCCCGGAGCCGGGTCGCGACGTGCTCCAGGCCCTCGCGGGGCGGCTGGTGCGCGGCCTCGCGACGCGCGGACCCGTGGTGTTGCTGCTGGAGGACCTCCACTACCTCGATGCGGCCGAGCAGGCGCTCGTCGTGGCGATGTGCCGCGCGGCGGCGGGGCAGCGCGTGCTGTTGCTCGGCGCGTGGCGCGGAGACGTGCCGGAGGACCTGCGGCAAGCCTTCCGCGTGGTGCGGCTGGGCGCGCTCGAGGCCGGACAGGTCGATGACATGGCGGCGGAGTTGCTCGGCGCCGAGGCGATCGGACCGGACCTCCGTCGGCTCGTGCAGCGCACCGCGGAGGGCAATCCGCTGTACCTCGAGGAGGTGGTGAAGGCGCTGCGCCAGGCGGGCCGCATCTATTACGAGGGCACCACCGCCCGTCTGCGGGATCCCCACGTGGATCCGGGGCTGCCCGCCACGCTGCAGGGCCTCGTCGCGGCGCGCATCGACCGGCTGGATCCGGCGGCGCGCGGGGCTCTCCAGGTGGCGGCGATCCTCGGGCGGTCGTTCTCGGCGACGCTGCTGGGCGCGGCGGTGGGCGCCGAGGACCCCTCCGCGCTGGTCGGGGAGCTGGTGCGCTCGGGCCTCATCGTGCCGGAGGGACGCTCGCCGGACACCGGCTACGCCTTCGCGTCCGTGCTGGTGTGGGAGGGCGCGACGCGAGGCATCCTCGGAATCCAGCGCCGCGCCTACCACCGCATGGTCGCCACGGCGATCGAGCGCACCCACGCCGACGGGATGGAGGTCGTGGCCGAGACCTTCGCCCTGCACGCCCATGCCGCCGGGCGCGTGCGCGACGCGGCGGCGGCGATGCTCCGCGCCGGGGACGTGCAGCGGCGCATGCAGCTCTCGGAGCGTGCCCTCGCCTGCTACGACCGCGGTCTCGGCTGGCTTCGGGCCGCGCCGCGCGATCAGCAGGACGTGCGGCTCGAGGCGACGCTGCGCGTGGCGGCGGGCGAGGTGGCCTGCCTGCTCGGGCTGCCGCGCGCGGAGTCGCTCCTGCAGGGTGCGTTGGAGGACTCCGAGGACGGACCGGTGGAGGTGGAGGCGCGGGCGCTCCTCGCGCTCGGGCGTCTGTACGTGGACGACGGCCGTCGTGCGCTGGCGCGGGCCCACCTCGACGCGGCGGCCACCCTGTGGCGCCGGCTGGACGGGCGCGAGGGCCTGGTGCGGTGCATGGAGGCGCTCGGGGCGCTGGCCCTCGATTCCGGCGATGCCGAGGCCGCGCGCGCCGCGTACGAGCAGGGACGGGCGGTCGCCGGGACGGACGAGGCGCTCGCCGCGCGCATGCTGCTCGGGCTGGGCACGCACGCCATCCACCGGATGGACCACGCGCGCGCCGAGGCGTTGCTGCGCGAGGCGCTGCCGCACGCGGAGCGGGCCGACGACCGGATCCTGCTCGGCCGCATCGTGAACAACCTCGGCATCGTGGCCCTGGAGACCGGGCGGCACGAGGCCGCGCTGAACGAGTTCCGACGGGCGCTGGAGGCCCGCGCCGGGCTCGGCTACCGCCATGGCGAGATCATCAACCACCACAACATCGGTGACGCCCTGCTCCGGTTGGGCGATCACGCGCGCGCGTGGGCCAGCTTCGAGCAGAGCCGCGAGATGGCGCGGGCGTGCGACTGGGAGCGCGGCGTCGTGATGAACGACGTCTACCTGACCTGGCTTCGCGCGCTCCGCGGGGAGGACGTGGCCGCCGAGCTGGACGCCGCCGTGCGCCGCGCGGCGACCCTCGGGGATGCGGAGAGCGAATCCGCGGGACGCGCGTTCCTGGCGCAGCTCGCGGCGAACGCGTAGGGACCCGCCTCCCCGGCGCCGGCACGGGGGCGTTGCGGGGGATGTCCCCCGCCCCAGCGCACAGGGGAGGGGTCTACGTGACGGGGCGGCCGATGCGCTTGCCGAGATCCGCCTTGTCGACCGAGCGGCTCATGGCCTCGTCGGGGTCGATGCGGCGCTCCATGACCAGCCGCGCCAGCTCGTCGTTGAGGAGCTGCATGCCCTGGCCGCGGGAGGTCTGCATGGTGCTCGGGATCTGGAAGGTCTTGCCCTCGCGGATGAGGTTCGCGATGGCGGGGTTGGTGACCATGACCTCCAGCGCGGCCACGCGTCCGCCGCCGATCTTTCGGCACAGCGTCTGGCACACGACGCCGCGGAGCACCTCGGAGATCGTGGAGCGGATGGCGTTGTGCTGGTCGGAGGGGAAGAGATCCACGATGCGCTCGATGGTGCTCGGCGCGGTGTTGGTGTGGAGCGTGGCGAACACGAGGTGACCGGTGTTGGCCGTCTCGAGCGCGAGCTGCACCGTCTCACGGTCGCGGAGCTCGCCGACGAGCACGACGTCGGGGTCCTCGCGGAGGGCCGCCTTGAGCGCGCGGGCGAAGCTCGCGGTGTGCGTGCCGACCTCGCGCTGGTTCACCAGGGCCCGCTGGCTCTGGTGGACGAACTCGATGGGGTCCTCCATCGTGAGGATGTGCACCGGCCGGCTGCGGTTGATGGCGTCGATCATGGCGGCCAGCGTCGTCGACTTGCCGCTGCCGGTCGGTCCCGTGACGAGCACGAGGCCCTTCGGGTGGTCGCACAGCCGCGCGACGGCGGCCGGGAGTCCGAGCTGCTCGAAGGTCAGGATGCGGGAGGGGATCTGTCGGAGCACGGCGCCGATCCCGCGGTGGTCGCGGAACATGTTCACGCGGAAGCGGGCGACGCCCTCGACCGCGTGGGCGAAGTCCGCGTCGTGCGAGGCGTCGAAGGCCTCGCGCGCGCGTTCGTCCATGACCGGCCACAGCATGTCCCGCACGGTCTCCGGCCCGAGCCGCAGGTTGGGGTCGAGCGGGCGGAGATCGCCGCTGGTGCGCCACCACGGCGAGTGCTGCGCGCTGAGGTGCAGGTCGGACGCGCCCTCGGCGACCATGCGCCGCAGCAGCGCCTCCAGGTTCGGCGTGCCGGCCGGCGGTGCGACGGACGTGCCCGCGGGGGCAGCGGGCGTGCCGGCGGCGTCCCCGGTACCGGCGACGGCCGTGAGGCTGCCCTCGCCGCGCGCGAGCCACGTCTCCAGGCTCGCGGCCGGGATGCGCACCGGGCGGATCTCCAGGCTCGGGTGCTGCGCGTTGAGCGCCTCGAGCACCTCGGGGTTCGGGTCGCCGACGCAGCCGAGGATCACGGTGCGGCCCTCGATGCGCACCGGCAGCACGCGGTGGCGCTCCAGGAACGCGAGCGGCATGAGGGACGCCGCCTGCGGCTCCGGGCGCGTGGCGTCGCCGTCCCACATGGGGAGCGGCACGCGGTTGGAGGAGTCCCGCAGGCGCGTGGCGAGCGCGCGGGCCACCGTGAAGCCGAACCCGGGGACGCGGTCCATCATCCGGCGGAAGTCCTCCGCGGGGAAGGACACGAGCTCCAGCCCCGGCCCCGCGACGAGGTCGGCGCTGCGGGCCTCGCCGAGCAGGATTCCCATCTCGCCGGCCGTGGCGCCCGCCCCGATGCGCGCGAGCACGAGGCCCTGCCGCAGCACCTCCATCGTGCCGCCGAGCACGACGAACATCGAATCGGACGGGTCGCCCAGGCGGACGAGGGTCTCTCCCGGCGTGGTCTCCAGCAGCACGGCGCGCATGGCGACCTGCGACAGGAGGGACGTGTCGAGGGCGCGGAACAGCTCGCAGGCGGCCAGGCCCCGCTCGATCTTCATGCGGGCGGCAGGGTCGACGGGGATGGGGCGCATGCCCAACCCTAGCGCGTGACGGGGATTTTGCGAACCGCGCGCGCGGTCGTGTGCTAGGGTGGTGCGACGGAGGGTTCATGGTCCCGCGCACCGCTTCGCTGCTGCTTTCTCTCGTCCTGACGGGCTGCGTCGGCCTCGACAGCGTGAAGACCGGGGACACCGACGCCACCGACGACTTCGGCGGCGGAACGGGTGGAACCGGCGGAACGGGCGGGACCGGGGGAACCGGCTCGGGCGGAACGGGCTCCGGCGGAAGCGGGTCGGGCGGCACCGGCTCCGGCGGAAGCGGGTCGGGCAGCACCGACAGCGACGGGGACGGCTTCTCGGTGGCGCAGGGCGACTGCGATGACGCGGCGCCCACGGTCTACCCGGCGGCGTCCGAGGCGTGCGACGGCGTCGACAACGACTGCGACAGCGTCGTGGACAACGACTGCTCCGGTGGCAACAGCGGCGGGGGCGGCAACAGCGGCGGCGGCTCCGGCGGTGGCGGTGGCGGTGGCGGCGGCGGTGGCGGCGGCGGCGGCGGGTCGACCGGCACCGGCACGGACAGCGGCTCCCCGTGGCCCTGGGACACCGGCATGACGTTCATTTCCTACGCCGGCTACTTCGACGTCTCGGGGGGGCGCGTGAACGCGGCGCGCCTGGGGTGGCGCCTGGAGAGCAGCTACTCCATGCGCGTCGCCTGCGAATGGGCGGGCACGCTCACGGAGCAGGGCGCGGCGCCGGACGCCGCGGGCTGTCCGTCCTGCGAATGGGCGTTCTCCATGTCCTCGCCGCAGAACTCGCAGCAGGTCGACGGCAACTGCGCGGCGTACCCGCTCACGGACTGGTTCGCCGGCGGGAGCATCCCCTGGACGGCGCTGGAGAATGCCCCGGCGTTGCAGTGGGGCTTCACGAACGCCTACCCGTACCAGGACTACTGGTCGTACTACTACTACGGGTCGTCGTCCGTGACGTACATCGACGCGCTGATGGTCAACGACGGAGGCGGCTGGCTGCCCTTCGCCATGGACGACGGGTTCTCCGTGCTCTCCGCGAGCGGCACCCGGGTGAGCTTCAGCGGCGTGTTCACCAACAACGCGTACGTCGGCTACCTCTGATTCGTGGGGCGGGGGGGCTTGCCGCCCCCCCGCAACGCCCCCCGGCGCTCAGGGTTCGAAGGCGCCCCGGCCGAGCATGTCGTAGATGGGCTCGCCCGGACAGGCCGTGCCGAGTCCGCAGAGCGGCGCCACGTCGCGGTGGCCGTTGATCACGAGCGTGTGGGGGTTGCCGGCGGCGGCCGCCGCGGCGCGGATGCGGGCGACCGCCCGGCGCGCCCCCTCGACCTGGGCCTCGTTGGGCGGAAGGTCGATGTCGGCGGTCTGGATCATGAGGGTGTAGCCCGGCCGGTTGGCGTCGAGGCAGCCGCTCGCGGCGTTGCGCACCTGGTGGCCGCGGGCCTCCCATTCGTCGCCGTCCGGCGCGATGATGCTGTTGTACCCGATGGTCCAGCCGCGGTCGTTGAGCGTGAGCGAGTAGTGCTGGAGGTTGCGCAGGAAGTCGATGGTGTCCTGATCCTCGTACACGTCGTCGTCGCCGTCGAGGTCCATGGCCACGCCCGGGTAGTGGATCGTGACGTAGCGCAGCGCGAGGAGCTCCATGTCGGGGCCGTCGACCGGCTCCGCGGAGCTCTCCCATTCGGACGCGGGGTGCACCTCCAGCGCCGGCAGGCCGCCGGTCACCTCCAGCACGTGCGCGGGCGTCGCCGGCGCGAGCCAGCGCACCCACTCGTCGAGCACGAGCCACTGCCACGTCCAGGTCCCATCGCGTGCGGGCGCGGTGGCCGTGATCGGCACGCGCACGCGGTGACCGGGCGGCACGTCGGCGGGGAGCGGAAGCCGTGTCACGCCCCAGTCGGCGTTGCCCGGCGGGCTGGCGGGCGCGAGCTTGTGCCCGGTGGCCGCGTCGGCCGCCGCCGCGCGCCACGTCCCGGTGCCGCAGTTGGCCAGCACCACCTCTCCCGCGAGGGTGCTGCCCGCGACGACCGGCGAGGGCGGGACGCGCTCCGACACGACGACCACCTCCGGCCCGCCGGCCGCGCACCCGGACCAGGGCGCCACGTCCGGGTCCGTGGCTGTGTCGGTGCTCGTTCCGGGGGCCGTGTCGGTGGGGGTGGCGGGGGTACCCGAGGACGTCCCGGTGTCGTGGGGCTTCGGCGCGAGCGGCCACGAATCGGGCGCACAGGCCACGAGCAGCGCGGGGACGAGCAGGGGCGTCGGGAATCGGGAGCGCATGCGGGAAGGCTAGCGCGGCCCGTGCACGCACGCCGCCGGGCCCATCGCCGCGCAGGGGAGGGGCGTTGCGGGGAGGGCGCTCCCTCCCCGCCCCAGGATCCTCGGGAGGCGTTAGGAGACGCCCGTCCGCTCCCGTAGCTCAGCTGGACAGAGCGCTCGCCTTCTAAGCGAGGGGTCGGGGGTTCGAGCCCCTCCGGGAGCGCCACGTTGGTCCTGACGGAACATGGAGAGCGTCGGCTTTGTCGCCGGCGCTCTCGCCGTCGGAGAAGCCCTCGTTCGTCTCCGTCCAACACCCACTATCGGCGGCATCCATCTCGTCGCAGAGGTGTTGGATGCCCCCGTTGTCGAGGGTGAGCCTACGGTGAATGGCCACCTCGCGGCGCTAGCGGACGGAGATGCCCTCGACGAACGCGAGGATGATCTGGCGCTGGACGCCGAAGGGCAGGCGCTCGAAGCCGCCTCCGAGCTTGCTCCGCAGGCGGCGCAGGAGGGTCAGGTTCCGCTCCAGGCCCGGAGGGCGTAGGGGCCTCCGCTCATCTGCGCACCGCCGGCGAGCAGCACCCTCACGCGCGGTGCCCACGCCTCGACCGATGACGTCTGCTGCGGCGACCCATTCGCCGGTCGCGCGCGAGCGGGCCGCGATACCGCCGCGGAATCAGAACGTCCAACCCACCCTGCCGCCCAGGCCCAACTCAATCGCGCCGCCGCCGCGCTGTGGCAGCGTGAGCTGAACGCGCGGTCCGACGAGCACGTGAAGTGGCTGGCCCGTCATGACGCGCAGATCCCAGCCCACACCGCCGCTCAGGGTCGCGAGGAGCAATGTCGTGCCCAGATCTGCCTGCCGTCGCACCGTGCCATCGTCCTGGACCACGTACAGGTCTCCCGCGGTGAACTGCTGCCGCGCCCCGATCCCGACCGCGACATCTTTTACGAAACTCCGCGGGCTCGTGCTGCCGAAGCCGCCCTCGACCAATCCGAGCACGTCGCCGCCGAGCGAGCGCATCGCGCCGCCGGCGCGGACACGAACGAACGGACCCTTGCCACGGGAGAGCGACATGCCCGCCTCGAACTGCCGGGACGCCGGCGCCTGGATGGGATCCGGAACAAAAGCGCAGACTTCCCCGAAGACCGTGCGCGATGGGCGCGCCGCGGCCGGCGGCGCCGCATCGCTCGCGCGCGCGGCATCCCCGGTCACAACCGCGAGCGCCGCGACGCTCCAACGCACCACGCGGCGCAGCTCGCTCACGGCAGGGCCTCGAGGAAGGCGAGGGTCGGTTCGGCGAAGGCCCGCGGCTGCGAATAGATCGCGAAGTGGGTGGCGCCCTCGACGACGACCATCGTAGCGTCGCCGCCGTAGCGCGCCAAAATCGACTCGCCGGTCGCGACGGGGACGCGACAGTCGCTCTCGCCCCAGACGAGCAGCGCCGGCAGTCGCCGGTCTTCGACGCTGGCGGACTGGTCGAAGGCAGTCAAGTCTTCGAACATGGTCCGCAGGTTCCAGGAGACGAGGAGCCCATCAGGCACGACCAGCGGAGAGGTGACCGTGCCGAGCGCGGGCAGCGCGGACTCTACGGGCTCCGGACGGTCCAACTCCTGCTCGATCCGCGCGCAGGCACTCGACGCCTCCATGATGGTCTCTGTCGCATAGGGCGCACCGCTCGTTCCCTCGTCAAGCGCGAAATCCTCAACTTCGCGCCAGAAGTCGGCGTCCTCGCCCGTCGTGTCGTCCGCGCGTTCGCTCGCCAACTCCGCCAGGCGCATGAACGAGCGCTCGGCGTTGTTGCCGAACGCATCGAACCCGTCGGTGAGCACGAGGCCGGCGACATCGGCCTCTCCGTAGGTGTCGAGATAGGCCAGCGTGAGCGAGACTCCCCAGGAGTGGCCTGCGAGCACAAGGCGACGAGTACCGGCGTAGCGACTGGTCATTGCCTGCCGCACGGCGTGTAGGTCCGCCACGTGCTGCGCGATGGTGTTGTCGCGGGTCCGGGAGATGCCGGACGCAAGCCCGGTAGAGCGTTGGGCCCACGTCACGACGAGGGCCTCTTCGGTCAGGTTCGCCAGTCCGGGCGGCAGGGGGTCGATGCCCGCGGCACCGTCGGGTCCGCCGTGCTGGAACAGGACGACGGTTGAGGCGTCCGACGGACCGTACGCGATGACGGGCAGCCGCGCGCCGGCGCTCTGGACGTGGAAGAGATCCTGCCACGGCGAACGGCAACCCGTGCTCCCACAGATTCCGGCTAGCGCGAGGACCGCGGCGCGGCCCCGCCGCTGCGCAGCAAGCACGCGAGACAACGAGGCGGCGGGCAATGGAACACCTCGTACTATGTTGGGGATCTTAATGATCTGTCGCCTGCCCCGTCAACTCCGTCGCGACGTCGGCCTCTGCGTTGCCGCCTGAGCCGGATCCCTCGCGCCTTTCGAGACCGGCTCGTGCGTCGCCCCGAACCATGCCGCGAACGCCGCACGCTTGGCCTCCTCGCCCTCCAGCCGCGCGATCGCCTTTACGACCTTCTGCGTGAGGCCGGCCGTGCGCCGACAACCCCTCCGACCGACCCAACTCGCAAAGCGAGCGGTACGTGCCGGCGTCGAGTGCCGCCTGCCAGCCGCGGGCCTGGGCGAACAAGTGTTGGAACCCCCGCTGCCGCGCTGCCTCGGCCTGCTCGCACGCGCGCTGCCCCTTCAGCGTCGCGCACACGGTGCGGTAGCGCGCCACCTGCGCGCGCCCGCTCGGCAGGCGCCCGATGGCGAACAGCTCGTCCATCGACGGGATGAGGTCCACGCTCGTGAGGTCCGTGAGGTCGCCGAGGATGGACGGGTCCAGCCGCAGGAAGGACAGCACCTGGTTTACGCGCGGGCCGGACACTCCCTCGCGGGCGGCGAGTTCCTCCTGGGTCACCCGGTCCTCCCGGATGATGCGCGCGTACCGCCGAGCGCGCTCCAGCGTCGCCCGCATCCGCTCTCGCATGGGCAGCCAGCGGTTCGGCGCCGGCTGCCGTGGCCCGCAGTCCGAATCAGACGGTTCGCCCCTCGCCTCTGCGTGGCCCGCAGGGTCGTCGGACAGGACGCCCCGCATCCGGCGGGCTGGCCCGAACACGCAGGGCGTATGCGCGGTGATGCACCACGATAGGAGCGTCTCTGCCCCGCTATGCTGCATCAGGATCGACGCGGAGCGCCCCTTGCGCCTACGCCCTCACGGACGTCCGCACCCGCACGTGACCTGCGACACCTGGTAGGACCACGGGCCCGTCGCGTCGACGTACTGGAAGGGCTCGCCGAGGAAGGCGCGGTACCAGCCGGCCACGCCCTCGAGCGGGAGGTTCCAGCCGGTGGCGCAGTCGGGGCAGGAGCCCGAGGTGATGTCGTCCTCGTTTCCGAGCGTGAAGCCGGGGTCCACGAGCTCGCAGTGGTCCTGCCCGTGGCCGGCCACGTCCATGGCCGGGAGGTAGGGGCCCGCCGCGTCCCGCGACAGGTAGAACCGGAAGGTGCCCGGAGCGCAGGCGACGATGCCGACCCACAGGCCCTGGCGCGCGTCGTAGCGGATACTGCCGGGGCCGTCACAGGACATGCCGTCCTGCGGCACCTCGAAGGCGGCCGGGGCGAACCCGTCGGGCAGGCAGGTCCCGTCGGCGGGCAGCGGGTCCTCCGCCGGCGCATCGCCGGCGTCGCGCGTGTCGTCAGGGGGCGCGCCGCCGGCGTCATCGGCGGGCGTGTCGCGCGTGTCGTCAGGGGGCGCGTCGCCGGCGTCATCGGCGGGCGTGTCGTCAGCAGGCGCGTCGCCCGCGCCGTCGGCGGGGGCGTCGCATGTTCCGCCACAGGCGTACACGTCGGCGTAGAAGGCGTCGTGGCACGCCGTGTCGCCGCCGCCGGCGTCGAGGCACGCGATCAGGCCGGGCCACGCGGCGTCCACGCACATGCGCCAGCATCCGGCCGCCGCATCGTCCGACGTCGTTTCCGCGGGCGCGTCTCCGGGCGCGGAGTCGCAGTCGCCGGGGGTCACCTCGCGTCGGAGGATCTCCTCGCCGTTCCAGGTGCATCGCACGCTTCGGTCGGGGTTCAGCACGGCGTTGAGCTCGCAGTTGGCGAGCGCGTCGGCGCGGGAGATGTCCTCCGTGACGATGAACAGCGCGTCCGGACAGAAGCTGCCCTCGTAGCGGCCGAGGTCGTCCTCAGGGTCGCCCTCGGGAGCGGTCTCGGCCTCCGGCGGGTCTTCCCGCGTCGCGCCGCTGTCGGACGGATCCGCCGGTGCAGACGCCTCCCGCGGGGCCGCGCGGCCGTCGGACGCGTCCGCGGCCACGGGCGTCGGGGCGGGCGCGCCGAGGGGGATGAGCGCCGTGGTGTCGGCTCCGGTCACGCAGGCGAGAAGGGCGACGAGCGGAAGGGTAGGGGTCATGGAGCGAGCATAGCACCGGTGTCCGGCGCGCCGTGTATTCCCAGCTACCGCGGGCCCCGTGAACCACATCACGCGGCCGGCGGGGCTGCCGGTCGCCGCGTCCGTGCACCCATGCTAGATGCGCCGGTCGCAGAGGTGCCCATGTCGTCGCACGCCCGTCAGGAAGCCGCCCGTCTCGCCACGTCCCGCGCCGTCCGCGCCGTCCCGCGCCCGGTGGACGGCTCCGGGCGCGCGCAGCGAATCCCCGAGTTCTTCGGCGCGCGCACCCTCGGCATGGACCGGCTGCGCGAGCGCCTGCCTCCCGAGATCTTCGCGCGCTTCTCCGCCACGCTCGAGCGGGGCGACCGGCTGGACCGCGCCGTGGCCGACGCGATCGCCCACGCCGCCAAGGCATGGGCGGTCGAGAACGGCGCCACGCACTTCTGTCACTGGTTCCATCCGATGACCGGCGCGACCGCCGAGAAGCACGACAGCTTCCTGTGGTTCGACCGCGAGGGCCGGGCCATCGAGAAGTTCACCGGCTCCATGCTCATCCAGTCGGAGCCCGACGCGTCGAGCTTCCCCAGCGGCGGGATGCGCTCGACCTTCGAGGCGCGCGGCTACACGGCGTGGGACCCGACCTCGCCGATGTTCCTGATGGACGCGGGCAGCGGGCGCACGCTGTGCATCCCCAGCGCCTTCATCGGCTACCACGGGCAGGCGCTCGACGAGAAGGCGCCGCTGCTGCGCTCGATGGACGCCCTCTCCCGCGCGGCGGGCACGCTCCTCGGCGCCCTCGGCACGGCCCATCCCGGCCGCGTGACCGCCACCGTCGGCCCGGAGCAGGAGTACTTCCTGGTCGACCGCGCCTGGGCCGGCCTGCGCCCGGACCTGCTGATCGCCGGCCGCTCGGTGCTCGGGGCGCGTCCGCCGAAGGGTCAGTCGCTCGAGGACCACTACTTCGGCAGCATCCCCGCGCGCGTGCTCGCGTTCATGGAGGAGGTCGAGCTGGAGCTGCACCAGCTCGGCGTGAGCGCCAAGACCCGCCACAACGAGGTGGCGCCGGCGCAGTTCGAGCTGGCGCCCATCTTCGCGGAGGCCAACCTCGCCGCCGACCACAACCAGCTCGTGATGCAGACCCTGCGCAGCGTCGCGGTGCGCCACGACCTCGCGGTGCTGCTGCACGAGAAGCCCTTCGCGGGCGTGAACGGTTCGGGCAAGCACGTGAACTGGTCCATGCAGACCGCCAGCGGGGAGAACCTGCTCGACCCGGGCCACGACCCGCAGCAGAACCTCCGCTTCCTCGCGTTCCTCGCCGGTACGCTGCTCGGCGTGCATCGTCACGCGGCGGTGCTGCGCGCGAGCATCGCCAGCCACGGCAACGACTTCCGCCTCGGTGCGAACGAGGCCCCGCCGGCCATCATCAGCGTGTTCCTCGGCGACTTCCTGCGTCGCATGTGCGACGCCATCGCCGCGGGCACCGTGGCCGACCTCCCGGCCGGTCAGGCGCTCCTGGAGCTCGGCGTGGCGCGCCTGCCCGCGGTCGCCAAGGACAACACCGACCGCAACCGCACGTCTCCGTTCGCCTTCACGGGCAACAAGTTCGAGTTCCGCGCGGTGGGCTCCAGCGCGAGCATCAGCTTCCCGACCACGTGTCTCAACGTGGCCGTCGCGGACGGGCTGGCCGAGTTGGCCGGCTGGATCGCGGCGGACGGCGGGAGCGACGCGGTCATGAAGGCCGTGCGCCGGGCGATGCAGGAGAGCGCGCCCGTGCGCTTCGACGGAAACGGCTACAGCGCCGACTGGGTCGTCGAGGCCGAGGGGCGCGGCTTGCCGCACGCCCGCAACACCCCGGCCGCGCTGGCCGCCCTGCACACGCCGGCCGCGGAGGGGCTGTTCACCCGTCACGGGGTGCTCACCGCCGACGAGCTGCACGCGCGCTACGAGGTCCGGCTGGAGCAGTACAACAAGAAGGTGGACATCGAGGCGGACGTGCTCCGCGCGATGGTGGACACCGCCGTGTTGCCCGCCGCGCTCGGAGAGCTCGGGACCGTGGCGGGGCAGGAGGCCCAGATCCGTGCGCTCGGGTCCCGCTCCGCGGCGGCAGAGAGCCGTCGGCTCGTGCTCACGGACCTCGTGGACGGGCTGCACGAGGCCCGGCAGCGCCTGGACGCCACGCTGGCGGCCGTGCCGGAGGGCGAGCAGGCCCGCGCCGAAGCGGCCTGCGCCTCCGTCGTGCCGGCGATGCAGGCGCTCCGGGAAGCCTCCGACGCGCTCGAGGACGTGTTGTCCGACGCGGCGTGGCCGGTGCCGCGCTACCGTGAGATGTTGTACCTGCTCTAGGAGCCGCCGCATGGGGGGGGACGAAGTCCGTCGCGCCGTGATCCACGCCCGCCTGCGCTGGGTGGGTGTGGTGGCGTTTCCGGCGGCGGCATGCGTGCTCACGGCCCTCGTGGCCGCCGGTGTGGTCGGCGCGCTCCCACCCGGCCAGGTGCTTCCCGGCGTGGCGGCGCTCGGACTTTCGCTCGGAGCCTTCGGGGTGAACAACGACACGGCGCTTCGGCTCGCCGACGCCGCCTCGCAGCGCGGGGAGGCCCTTCCGGGCTGGCTGGCCGCGGAGCTGGCCCACGAGCGTCGCGTGCGTGCGGTGCGCCTCGGCGCCCTGCACGCAAGCCCCCGGGCGGCGTGGATCCTGCCGGCCGTCTCGCTCGGGGTCCTGGCGTGGGCGGGCCTGCGGGCGTGGCATGCGTGGGGAGGCGCAGCGTGAGCCGTCTCGCCTACGTCGGCATCGACCGGCAGATCCACCTCGTCGACCCGGACGGGCGCAACGATGTTCGTCTCAGCACGCCGCTGCCGGCGGAGGCGGAGGCGCCGTGGGGGATGCTCCAGCCCGCACGGGAAGCCTACAGCTGGCCGACCTGGTCGCCGGACGGCGCGTGGGTGGCGGCGTTCTGCAGCGCCGAGCGGGATGACGACTCCGGACCCGTGCGCATCGTGGCGCTCGGCGTGGACGGCGTTCGGGTGGAGGAATGGGCGCGCGTGGAGGAGGCGACGCCCGTGTACCTCCAGTGGAATCCCCGCGGGGACGCGCTCGGCGTGCTGTCCCAGGAGGGAAACCAGCTGACGCTGCGCGTGGTGGCGCGGGGGCGCCTCGGTCGTTTGCGCGAGCTGGAGACCGGCACACCGCTGTTCTTCGGCTGGTCGCCGGACGGGCGGCTGCTGGTCCACGTGGGCCGCGCGGAGACCGGCGGGCAGCTCGTGCTGCGCGACCCGCTGGGGCCGCGCGCGGACGTGATCTACGCGAGCGCGCCCGGGAGCTTCTGTGCGCCGGTGTTTCCGGGGACCCGCCCCGTGTACGCCGTCGCGGACGAGGAAGGCTGGTCCGCCGTGGTCGTGAGCCGTATCGACGGTGGCTCACCGCGCGTCCTGGCACGGCACCCGGGACTGCTGGCGATCATGCCGTGTCCGGGCGGTCTTCCGTGGATCGCGGTGAGCGCGGCCCAGCGGGGCGAGGGAACCTCGTACGACGGCATCGACGTGATCCACATCGAGACGGGAGAGACCCGCCGCGTGACCGACGCCGGGTGCATGGCGTTCACGTGGAGCCCCTCCGGGGACGCGGTGTTCTACGCCGTGGCCGATTCCCCGGAGAACGGGGTCACCTGGTGGCGCGCCGCCGCGGACGGAAGCGGCCGCATGCGGCTCGGGACGTCCTGGCCGACCCGGGACATGCTCTTCTACCTGCACTTCTTCGACCAATACGTGGTGAGCCACCCGCTTGTGTCGCCCGACGGGCGTTGGATGGTCTGGGCTGGCTACCCCGCGGGCGCCGGCCAGGCCGATCTCTCCGTGGCGCCGCGGATCTGGGTGCGCGACCTCCACGCGCCGGAGGAGCCGCCGCGGGCGATCGCGGAGGGAACCTTCGCCGTCTTTCCCCCGGCTCCGTGGGCGGACACCGCACCGTCGGAGACCCCGTTGGCGTGGCAGGACATCCCGGAGGCACGGTGAGACGTATCGTGGTTGTGTCGACCGTCATGGCGCTGTTCGGCGGGATGGTGGCATGGGGCGGAGGGGGGTCCACCCCCCTCCGCAACGCCTCCCCCGGCGCGTCGGCGTCGTCCGGTGGCGTGGGGGAGGCCGCGGCGGGATCGGTTCCGGGCGCCGGGATGAAGGTGGGCGAGGCGGCCGCATCCTCCGTGCCGGGCGCTCCGGGTGCCGCGGCCCCGGACGGCGCGGACGCGCGTGCCGGGAAGGACTGCGGGGCCGTGGACGCCTACGTGCGTGCCCTCCAGGCGCAGCTCTCCGGCGCGCGGGTCGATCCGCGCTCTCCGGGGGCATTGAGCCAGATCTCCCGCGGGCTGGCGGACCTCCAGGCGAAGGCCGCCGCGGCGGCGAACGATCCGGCGAGCCGTGATCCGCTGTGCCAGGCGCGGCTGCAGGGCCTCGCCGGGCAGCTCCCCGCGCTGGGCACCCAGGCGGTGGAGCGCGCCGGCGACGCCGCCCGGGACGCGTCGGATCGGGTGGCCTGCATGAACCGCTGCCGCGAATCCGGCGATCCGTCGCGCATGGGCGGGTGCCTGCAGTCCTGCCAGCGTTGACCGCCTGGCCGGGCGCTACTTGACCTGGTTCGCGACGCGCTTCAGCTCGCGGAGGCTCCCGATCTCGAAGAGCTTGCCCTTGGCGGCGAACGTCGAGAGCTTCTGCGCCTGTCGGGCGTACTCGCCGACCTGGTAGGCCTTGCCCCAGAACCAGTCGTACTTGCGCTGGTGGAAGGTGGCCACGAGACGTTCGCTCGCCAGCAGCTGCACGAACTCCTTCGGCAGGTTGTTGAAGAGCGTGAGGAAGAACAGGAAGTTCAGGTAGCTGCCGTTGGGGGTGTGAAACCCCTTGCGATACACCTGGTTGTATTCATCGGTGACGATGCCGTCCTCGAGGGCCTTGTGGTAGAACTCGGTGCCCGGGTAGAAGACGAGCGAGCTGGGGAGCAGGTTGTAGGGGGGCGGAAGCGTCCACAGGAGACGCAAGCCGCGCAATACATCCTCGGTGGTCTCCCAGGGGTTGTCGAGGATCATGTGGTAGTCGGGGACGTTGATCTGGTCGCCGTACTTGCTGATGATGTTCACGGCCTTTAGCAATTGCTCGTTGGTCATGCCGCGCTTGTACATGCGCATCGTCTCGCTGGACCCGGTCTGGATGCCCAACTCGGTGAACGAGAGTCCCGCGTCGATGAGCGCCCGGTACTTCTCCTCGGTGATCGTGGTCGGGGAGCACTGCGCCCGGAACGGGAGGCCGATCTCGCGCTTCCAGCGCTCGGAGAACTTCACGATCTCCTCGGTGGACGTGCTGAAGAACACGTCATCCTGGAAGTGGACGATGCCGATCTCCGGGTGGGTCCGCAGCACCTGCTTCACCTCGGCGAGCATGTGCTCGACGGAGCGGCGGCGGAGGTAGCTCTGCCCCTTGTAGAGGTCGTGGTTGAAGGCCACGCCGCAGTAGCTGCACTTGTGCGGGCAGCCGCGGGTTATCATCGTCTTGTACGCGGGCCGGAGCTGCCCCTGCCGGTCGGGGTAGGTCGGCATGATTCGGCGCCAAAGGTCGTGGTCGAGCCGCACGAGGTGCTTCTGCTCGGTGTCGTAGGTCCAGTCGTCGGCGAAGCTGTAGTCCTGGAAGGGGAGCGAATCGAGGTCCTGGACGAGCGGACGGTGCGGGTTGCCGATGACCTTCCCGCCGGGCGTGCGGAACCAGAAGTTCTGGACGTCGGTCCAGTCCTTTCCGTCCTCCATGCGCTGCACCAGCTCGAGCAGGCTCAGCTCGCCCTCGCCGACGTGGACGATGTCCACGAACTCCAGGCCCTGCTGCGGCATGGCGGTGGGGTGGAAGCCGCCCCAGGCGATGAGCTTGTCCGGATGGGCCTTCTGGATGGCGCGCGTGGCCTGCACCGCCACGTCGAACATGGCGGTCAGGAAGCTCACGCCGACCAGATCGGCGTCCTTCACCAGGCCCACGAGGTCCGACACCATCGACTGCGGCAGCTGCATGATGTGGGACCAGGTCCCGCGGCGCCAGGATTCCTTGAAGCGGTGGCCGTAGGTGTCCGCCGGAAGGAAGATCTGGCGCACCTCGTGGCCGTGCAGCTTGAGGTACGACGTCAGCGTCCGGATGCACGGACTGTAGTGGTCCATGGGGGTCGGGCTGACGAGGGCGATGCGCATGGGTGCAGTCTAGCGCACCCGCCGCCTCACGGTCGGTGAGACGGCCGACGCGTTTCGTGCACGCTCAGGCGGGCGGGAGCGCCACGCGGATCTGCGGCTCGCCGTGCACCCTGCGGGTTTCGAAGAGCCGCTCGACGCCGGCGACGCCCAGGCGCGCGAGGTGGCTGCGGCAGCGTCCGCGGTCCCAGCCGATGCGATCCACCGGGCTGTCGGGGTTTCCACCCAGGGCGCGCCACGCCGTCCAGGCCTCCGTGGCGGAGAGCCAGCCGCCGGACGTCGCAGGGAGCCGTCGCGCCTCGGCGTACACGGCCAGGACGCGCACGTGCTCGCCGGTCATGACCACCTGGACGCCGCCCTGGTGCAGCACGGCGTGGAGTGCGCCCGCGTCCACGTCGAGGGAGACACCCGGACGGGACAGGTCGAGGCGCGTGCCGACCGTGGCCTCCGGGGACTCCGAGAGGTGAACGCGCCAGGCGCGTCCGTCGCGGACGATCACGTCCCCGTCCGCGTGCCGACGGGAAAGGTCGCCCTCGGCGTCGAGCGGCAACAGGGCGTCGGGGCGCACCTCGACGAGCTCCGAGAGTGCCTCGCCGGCGCAGACCGCACCGGAGACGAGGTCCAGCAGGAAGGGCTGCGGCGCCCCACCCTCGAGCAGCTCGACGAAGATGCGGTCGTCGAGGCGGATCCGCTGGGGGCGCGCGGCAGTGCCCACCGGAAGGCTCCGCCAGCCGTCCTCGAGCAGCATGCCGATGCCGCGGGTGCGACGGGTGCCGGCCAGGCTGCGCCAGCGCCAGGCGCCCTCGGTCCACCGCAGCTCGAGCCAGTGCAGGGGGACCGCCGGATCGTTCAGGCGGGCGTACACGCCCGCGGCGCGCCCTACCACGGCGGCGGCGGGGAGCGGGACGGAGCGGGGCGCGCCTTCGCCCGAGACGAGGAGGATGGCCATGTCAGGGCACTCCACGCAGGAAGATGTGGTTGGAGGTGCAGCCGGAGCAGGTGTCGCTGCCGACGAGGTCCACGACGCCGTCCTGGTCGAGGTCGACGACCGCGTGGAGCACGCCGCTCGACCAACTCGTGACGCGGCAGACGGCGCGCGGGTCCGCCGCGGGCGTGCCCGGCGCACCGGGCTGCGCCGCGAGGGGAATGCGGAGGACGGTGTCGTCGAGCACCGCGGCCAGGGCCGGTCCGCCCGCGGGGTCCATCCACGCGACCATGCGCGTTGCGGCGGCGACGCGGGCCGGCAGGTCCCGCACGGCGATCGCGTCGGGGCCTTCGCCGAGACGCTGGATGCTCCATCCGCCCGTGCCGTGCGTGGCCGCCCACGTGGCGTCGCCCCACAGGAACACGACGGGGTCGGCGTCGGTCTTGGCGAAGCTGCGGTGGGGGGGCCACGTGCCGCCCGCGGAGTCGCGCCGCCAGAGCTCGCCGAAGGCGCGGAAGAGCAGCTGCCCGGGTCCCGCGGCGACCATGGCTTCCGGGGCCGGCCCCTGGAACACGCGACGTGGCGGACCGAAGCGGCGGTTGCCCAGCCCGGGGTGGACGCTGAAGCTGCCGGCGTCGCGGTGCGGGACGACGAGGTCGATCCGGCCGTCTCCGTCGGTGTCGGTGAGCGCGACGCTCCCGGACACGCGCCCCACGGGCAGGTGCTCGGGAGACGCGGGCAGGGCGCCGGCGCGGCCCCACCAGAGGGAGAGGCTCTCCGCGGCCTGGTTGCTGAAGACGACGTCCAGCGCGCCGTCCGCGTCGAGGTCCCCGACGGACGCCGCGATGCTCTCCTCGGGCGCGAGCGTGCGCCCGCCGACGAAGTCCCGCGGGGTGTCCGCGCAGGGCGGCACCGTCCGAGCGGCCTCGGAGGCACCCAGATCCGTCGGGGCGGGCGATGCGGCCGGGATGGAGCGCTCCCTCAGGGCCACCCAGCTGCTCGCGGCGGCCGCCACGCTCGCGGCCAGCGCGACGATGCCCAGCAGCACGGTCGTTCCGGACACCCGTGACGGCGTCCCGGCGCGTCGGGGGGGCGTTGCGGGGGGGCTGCGCCCCCCCGCCCCCGGAGTCGAGTCGGGAAGAAGCGCGCGGGCGTCCCGGAGCGCGTCGGCCATCGTGCGCGCGTCCGGGTGGCGTGCCTCCGGCGACCAGGCGCAGGCGCGGAGGATGACCTCGGCCAGCGGCCCGGGGATGGCGGCACGGAGCGAGGATTCACCCTCCGGCACGAACGGGTCGGCGGGCGGCGCGCCGGTGAGGAGCCACGCCAGGGTGACGCCCACGGCGTAGAGTTCGCTGGCGGGGCTGGCGGCGCGCGGATCCTGGCGCAGCTCCGGCGCCATGTAGGGGAGGGTGCCGAGTACCGCGGGGGCGCTCGTGTGGGTGGCCATGCCGCCGAAGCGCGCGCGGGCGATGCCCCAGTCCGCGAGCGCGACGCTGCCGTCGGGGCGCAGCAGGATGTTGGCGGGCTTGACGTCGCGATGCACCACCCCGGCGGCGTGGGCCGTGGAGAGGACGTCGAGGACGGATTCCACCATCGCGGCGGCGTCCTGCGGCGGAAGGGGGCCGTCCTGGAGCACCCGATCGGCGGCACTCCCGGTGCAGCGCTCCATGACGATGCCGGCGAGGCCTGAGTCCTCGAAGGTCAGGAAGACCCGCACGGCGCCCGGGTGACGCACCCGCACCGCGACCTCGGCCTCGCGCTCCACGATGGCCAGCCCGCCGGCGTCCGCGGGCACCAGCTTGATGGCCACGACGGTGCCATCGCGGGCATCGCGCGCCTCCCAGGTCGTGGCGGTGCCCCCGCG
>JBDLRI010000010.1:0-7365 GCA_039800105.1 Pseudomonadota bacterium | reverse complement strand
GCCGGCCCGATGCCGAACTTCGCCCCGGGGAACACCCGGGCGATGGCCTCCGCCATGACGTGCGCCGTGCTGTGGCGCAGGCAGTGCAGGCGGTAGCTCTCGTCGTCGGCGAACGCGTCGCGGCCCTTCTCGTGGTCTTCCATGGCGGCTTCCTCGCGCAGGCGACTATCGCGCAGGCGTCGTCCGGTCATGGTGCTGGGGCGGGGGGACATCCCCCCGCAACGCCCCCCGTGCAGGTCCGTGCGGGACGTCAGGCCAGGACGGCGAGCACCGTGCCCACGAGCGCGATCGTTCCGGCCTTCCACCACGTCGCCCGGGCGCGCACGCGCAGCCGCGCGCGGGCATAGGCGTCGGTCACGGCGACCGGCCCGTCGTCGGAGTCCTGGAGGTCCTTCGCGGCGAGCGCCACGCACACGCCGTCGCGCGCCTGCATCACGCCGAGCATGCCGAAGAGCAGCGGCACGAACAGCCCGGCCCGCACCGGGCGCGGCATGCCGGCGCGCACCAGGATGGCGAACATGGCACCGCTCCCCGCCAGCATCGCGAGGCCCATGAGCCGTCTCACCTTGCGGCCACCGGGGCCGATGTTGCACACCTCGTCGGGCATGGGACGCGCCTATTCCGTGGGGGCCGGCGGGGCGTAGGCCGCGCAGTAGCCGGGAAGTCCGTCCAGCGCGCCGTCCGCGAACGGGGAGGGCTCGCCGTAGCGGTGGGCGAGCAGCCACGTCGTGAGCGCCTCCGGGCCCTCCGGCGGGATGGTGTGGCCGCGGCCGTGGTCGCACACGGTCACGAAGTGGTCGTCGGCGTCGAGCGCGCCGGCGAACGCCAGCGTCGCCGTCTGGAAGTCGATCTCCACGCCTGCGGCCCCCCAGGTGTCGGTGGGCCCCCCGTACATCAGCATCGCGGGGAAGGGTCCGGTGGGCGGGGTGTACGCCACGACCGGCTCGGTGCCGCCGGACATCGGCAGGATCGTGGCGAGGGTGTTCCCGCGCTGGATCCCCAGGTAGGTCGTCATCAGCCCGCCGGCGCTCATCCCGGTGGCCGAGATGCGCGTGGGATCGACGCCCAGCTCCTGGACGAGGCAGGTGCGAAGGTCGTCGTACAGGACCAGATCGTGCGTGCCGGCGTTCCAGAAGTCCCACTCGAAGGGGTTCTCGGCCCGCGCCTCGGGCAGGACCACGACGGCCTGGTGGGCCTCGGCCCAGTCCCGGAGCCCGAGGTACTGGATGAGCTGCGTCGCCGAGACGCCGAGCGGATGCCACGCGAAGACCGCCGGTGCGCCCGCGGGGGCGCCCCCGGTGGGCAGGATGACCCGCACCGTGCGCGCCAACCCGTCCGAGGTCAGCGTGACGCGCCCGCCCTCGGCGAGGTTCGCGGGGCAGGCCCCGGCGCTCACCGGCGCGAGTGCGGCGGTGCCGCCGAGGGGATCCGCGGCGGCCGCGCTGTCGTCGGAGCCGGATGCGCAGGCGAGGAGAAGCAGGAGCGTCATGCCGGAAGGATAGCCGCGCGCGTGCGCCGTGACACCACCGCGCGCTGCAGTCGTGTCATGCGTGCCCGCGGGCGTACCGCCAGGATGCGCGCGTGGGCCTGCTCCCAGTCGGTCTCCACGCCGGCGGCCACCAGCGCGCCCACGAGCACCGCCACGCTTCGGCCGTGGCCGTGGGCGCAGTGCACGAGCACCGGGTGGCCCTCCGCCCGCCACGCCACGAGCTGCCGCACGGCGGCGTCGTAGGCGTCGTCCGTCATCGGGGCGCCGTCGAGCATCGGCACGCAGGCGTAGCGGAGGAACGGTCCGTGCGCCGGAAGCTCCGCGGTGACGTCGAGCGTCGCCAGCTCCGGGGCCCCCGCCCAGGGCCACCCGCCGACCCACCAGCCCGGATGGACCTCCACCCGCAGCGCGCCACCGGGGCCGAGCGCCCGGCGATCGTAGGCGCGGACCACCAGGGATGCCGTCGCGGCGCCGAGGGTCACGGGCGCGAGCAGGACGGGGGCGAGGCGCGGCCAGCGCGCCTTCCCGAGCATCGCCGGAGCCTGTCGGGCGTACGCGGCCGCGGTCCAGAGCGTGGCGGCGGACATCCACGCCACGAGGCCGCCGCCCACGGTGCCCAGGCGCGTCGCGAGCCACGCCTCGGCGAGGCCGACGGTCAGAAACGGGAGCAGCGGCGTCCGCATCGGGTCGCCCCGTATCCCGGTGCCTAGGTCGGGAGCGATGCAACCCGCACCCGCTCCGCGTCTGGATCACGGCCTCGTCGGCAACGGCCGGGTGCTGGCGCTCGTGGCCCCCACCGGCTCCGTCGACTGGATGTGCCTCCCGCGGTTCGACAGCCCGTCGGTGTTCGCGCGGATCCTCGACGAGGACCATGGTGGCTCCTTCCGGATCCTGCATGGCGATCACGAGATCCGCGGGGACATGGCGTACCTGCCCAACACCAACGTCCTCCGCACGGTCTTCGCGGCGGGCGACACGCGATGGGAGGTGCTGGATTTCGCGCCCCGCGTCCCCCGCGGGCTCGACGTGGACGTGCCGCTGCAGTTCATCCGCGTGGTGCGGCCCATCCGCGGCACCCCACGGCTCCGCGTCGTCTTCGACCCGCGTCCCGAGTACGCGCGCGTCACACCGCAGTTGCTGGAGACCACCCACGGCGTGGCGGTGCTCGGGGGTGCGGCGCCGCTGTACCTGCACACGAACGTCCCGGTGCCGTACGTGCTCGGCGGCCGCGCCTTCCTGCTGGACCGCACGACCTGGTTCGTCGTCGGCTGGGGTGCGCCGGAGGGCCCGATGAGCGTCACCGGCGTGCTGGACGTGCTGGACATGACCACGCGCGGGTGGCGCCGATGGGCCTCCACCTGCGCGCTTCCGACCTTCGCGCCGGCCGAGGTGCTCCGCTCGGCCCTGTGCCTGAAGCTGTGCGCCTACCACGACACCGGGGCGATCATCGCGGCGGCGACGACCTCCATCCCCGAGGCGATGGGCACCGAGCGCACGTGGGACTACCGCTACTGCTGGCTTCGCGACGCCGCCTTCGTCGTGGAGGCGCTCCGCCGGCTCGGCCACGTGGACGAGGGCGCGCACTTCCTTCGCTACCTGCGGGATGTGGCGGAGGCGGGCCCGCTCCAGCCGCTCTACGGCATCGGCGGCGAGCGGGACCTGGAGGAGCGGTTCCTCCCGCACCTCGCGGGGTACGGCGGCAACGGATTCGTGCGCGTGGGCAACGCCGCGAGCACCCAGCGCCAGAACGACCTGATGGGCGAGATGATCCTCTGCCTCGAGACGTTGCTCGGCGATCCGCGCACGGTCCACGAGGACCCCGCGCGCCTGCTCCCGCTCATCGAGCGGCTCGTGGAGGAGGCCATCGCGGCGGCGCCGACCCCCGACACCAGCATCTGGGAGTTCCGGAGCTTCCTCCGTCCCTACACCTTCAGCCGCGCGATGTGCTGGGCGGCGATCCATCGCGGGGCGCGGCTCGCCGCGCGCCTTGGGCGCAAGGACCTCGCGGAGCGCTGGGAGGCCGTCGCGGTGCAGGAGCGGGCCACCGTGCTGCGCCGGGGCTGGAACCCCGACGGCGGCTTCTTCGCGCAGGCACTCGACGGCGTGCTGCCCGACGCGAGCAGCCTTCTCCTGGCGACGATCGGGCTGGTGGATGCGCACGACCCGCGTTTCCGGGCCACGGTGGACGCCTGCGGCCGCCTGCTCGTCGACCGCGGCTTCATGCTGCGCTACCGGAACGACGACGACTTCGGCGCCGTCACGAGCGCGTTCACCATCTGCAGCTTCTGGTGGGCGGAGGCGCTCGCGCTGTGCGGACGGCTCGACGAGGCCGCCGAGGTGTTCCACCGCATCTGCGCGCACGCGAACCCCGTGGGGCTGTTCAGCGAGGACGTGGATCCCGCGACGGGGCGCCTGCTGGGCAATTTTCCTCAGGCGTACACCCACGTCGGTCTGATCCACGCGGCCATGACGATCGGGCAGCTCCTCGAGGCGCGCGACGGTGCCGTGCGCGCGTGGCGTTGACGTGCGGCGGCTCGTCCTCGTCAGCAACCGCCTCCCGGTCACGGTGCGGATGGAGGGGGACGGGGTGCGCTGCGTCCCGAGCGCCGGAGGGCTGGCCACGGGACTGCGGCGCCTGCTCGACGACGGGTCGCTCGCCCGCCTCGGCGGCACGTGGATCGGCTGGCCTGGATTCGCCGGCCGGATGGCGCCGGAGGTCCGGCACACGGCGGATCTGGAGCTGACCCGCATGGGCCTGCGGCCCATGTGGCTGGGAGCGACGGAGGTCCGGCGCTACTACGAGGGCTTCGCGAACGGCGTGCTGTGGCCCCTGTTCCACGATCAGCTGGACCGGCTGCCGCGGGACACGGAGGACTGGGGCGTCTATCGTCGTGTCAACGCGCGGTTCGCCGATGCCGTCGCCGCGTGTGCGGGGCCCGGGGACGCGGCGTGGGTCCACGATTACCAGCTGGCGCTCGTTCCGGGGCTCCTTCGCGCGCGCGTCGGGGACATGCGCATCGGCTTCTTCCTGCACATTCCCTTCCCCGCGCCGGAGGTCCTGCGGGCGCTTCCGTGGCGCGCACCGCTGCTGGAGGGCCTTCTGGGTGCCGACATCGTGGGAGTCCAGGCCGAGCCGTCCGCCGCCCACTTCCGGGATGCCTGCGCGCGCCTGCTCGGTGCACGGACCGGGCCGGACTGGGTCGAGCATCGTGGGCGTCGGGTGCGCGTGGGGGTCTTCCCGATGGGGGTGGACGTGGCGGCCTGGGAGGCTCACGGGCGCGACGCCTCACTCGGTCCGGACGTGGCCCGCGTGCGTCGTGACGGAGGACCGCTGCTGCTCGGCGTGGACCGCCTCGACTACACCAAGGGGATTCCGCGTCGCCTCCTGGCCTGGGAGCGGCTCCTGACCCGCCACCCCGAGTTGCGCGGGCGCGCGCGGTTGCTGCAGGTCGCCGTGCCGTCCCGCGAGACGGTCCCGGCCTACCGGGAGCTGCGTCGTGTCGTGGAGGGGCAGGTCGGCCGGATCAACGGGGCCTTCGCCACGAGCACGTGGACCCCGGTGCAGTACCTCGGCCGCGGCGTGTCGGAGCGAGCGCTCGCGACGCTGTACCGCGCCGCCGACGTGATGGTGGTCACACCGCTCCGTGATGGCATGAACCTCGTGGCGAAGGAGTTCTGCGCGACCCGGGTGGACGGCGATGGCGTGCTGGTCCTCAGCGAGCTGGCTGGCGCGGCGGACGAGCTGGGCGCGGCGCTCCGCGTGCACCCCTACGACGTGGAGGGCATGGCCGATGCGTTGCACCGCGCGGTGTCCCTGCCGGTCGAGGAGCGTCGTGCGCGCATGGCGGCGCTCCGCGAACGGGTGGCCGCAGGCGACGTGCACGATTGGGCGCGGGCGTTCCTGGACGCGCTCGACGCCGCCCCCGTGGTCGCGCCCCCGGCGCCGCGGGTCCCGTGGGAGACGCCCGTCCGTCGCGCTGTGGCGGCGGGTCGTCCCCTGGCGTTCCTCCTCGACTACGATGGTACGCTCGTCCCGTTCGCGTCGCGGCCGGAGCTGGCGGCACCCGACGCGCCGCTGCTGCGACTTCTCGAGGGGCTCTCCGCGCGGGCTGCCGTGCACCTCGTGAGCGGGCGTGGCCGGGAGGAGCTGGAGCGGTGGTTCGCGGGCCTCCCCGTCGCGTTGCACGCCGAGCACGGAGCATGGTCGCGGGGGGCGATGCCGGACGTGGACGCGTGGCGGCCGCTCCCGCTGGAGCCGTCCGCGGTGTGCTGGCACGCGTTGGTGGAGGCGCTCCTCGCGCCGCTCTCGGCAGCCTGGCCCGGTGTGATCGTGGAGCGCAAGGAGCGCACGCGCGCACTGCACTGGCGCACCTGCCCGCAGGCCCGGGAGGCGGTCGCGGCGCTGCGTCCGGCGCTGGCGGATCTGGGACGCTGGTTGCCGTTGGAGATCCTCGAGGGGGACCACGTGCTCGAGGTGCGGCCACGCGGCGTGCACAAGGGGCGCATCGTCCCCGGCATCGCGGCGACGGGCGCGCTCCTTGTCGCGTTGGGCGACGATCGCACGGACGAGGACGTGTTCAGCGCCCTCCCGAGGGGCGCGGTGTCCGTGCGCGTGGGCACCCATGGGCCGGTCACGGCGGCGCGGTGGCGGGTGAAGGACCCGGAGGAGGCGCGGGCGGTGCTCGGGCGGTGCGTGGAGCTGCTCGGGGGGTAGGGGCACGCCGGGTGCGTGACCGTGAGGGAGCTGCGGCGGTCTTGTGGTTGCGTGTGCACGAACTTTGGTCGTCTGTTTTGATGCGCGGTCGTGATCGTGCTACCACGTTGGCCATGCTCGTCCTGCTCGTCCTTGTCGCCTGCGAAGGATTCGGTGCACCGCCGCGGTCCCCCACCGGAATCTTCTTCACGCCGCCGGCGGCCCCGGCGGTGCGGGAGGACCCCGGTCCGCCGCGGGGCTGGGAGCCGGATCGGGTGGACCCGGAGCACCTCGCAGCCCTCGACCGGGTGTTCGGGCCGTATCCGTTGGCGCGGGTGCCCCGGCGTGCGTGCGCGGTCGAGGATGGGGGATTCGTCGCATGCGGATGGTCCGCCGGGCCGTTTCGTGTCCGGTGGCGGATTCCCGAGTCCCTGGAGGATCCGGTGGCGGAGGTGGCGTGGTCCGCCGGCCCGTGGCGGGTGCCGGATGGGTGGTCCGCGACGGGCTACTACGGTGTCTACGCCTACGACGACGTCCCCCACCGCCGCTGCCGTACCCTGCAGATCGACGAGCAGTCCGTGGGCAGCCACGGGGGCCAGGCGACCTACCTGATCACGCATTGCCCGGAGGGTTCGACGGTCACCCATCTGCCGGGCTTCCATGTGGAGGACGTCGAGGCCGCGGACGTCGACGGGGATCGCCGCGCGGAACTCGTCCTCACGGACACGACCTTTCACGACTTCGATTCCGAGGAGGGCGACGTGTGCGGTCGGCCTTTCCAGGCCTACTTCCGACGCCTTCTGGCGTGGTCCCCGCGTGGGTGGAGCATGGCGCCGCGCACGCCGGCACGCGCGCGATTCTACGCGGCCCATGCGCAGTGGGCGCTCCAGCATCTTCGCGCCATCGATCCCTTCGACGGCGGGCGGATCGGCTCGCTGAGCCGCGAGCGTGGGGTCACGGTGGGTGCGTACAGCCGCCTGCGGGGGCGTGGGCGGCGGGCGGTCGAGCGCGACATGGCCGCCGCGCTGCACGACGAGGTCCACCCAGCGCTGCTGACGGACCTGGAAGGCAACCCGATCCCGCTCGACGACGAGGCATGGGCGCGGAGTCTGAAGAACCACCTGATGGTGGACTGCGTTCCGGATGCCAAGGCGAACGCCGCGCGGGTGATCCGGGCGGTCGA
>JBDLRI010000009.1:0-11035 GCA_039800105.1 Pseudomonadota bacterium | reverse complement strand
CGCCCCTGGAGGCCATGAACGGGCGCCCTGCGCGGGTGCGCGCGACGAGCGCCGAGCGCGCGCCGCGGCGCGGCGCATGGTTCCGGTTGCAACTTCCGGCGTCCCGCTGACCGTTTCGCTTCGTGCGAATGATGCGGAGCGGCACCGGGACTAGGTTTTGCGCATGACGCCCAGCGCCCTCCTCCACGGAAACCAGTTCGGACTGCGCCTTCGTTCGCTGCGCGAGGCGCGCGGCCTCACGCAAGAGCGGCTCGCGTGGGACAGCGGCCATGCCAAGAGCTACGTCTGCGAAATCGAGGCGGGGCGAAAGCTGCCGTCGCTCGAGGTGCTCGGGGACCTCGCGCAGGCGCTCGGGGTGCGGCCGTGGGAGCTGCTCCTGGCCCCCGGCGAGTCCCCGAAAGAAAGTCCGACGCCACCGCGGTCCTGAGGCCTTCCCGGTGCCCTCATCCGCCGAGGGCGCTCAAACGGGACGCGAACACCGCGCGTGAACCGGGATGCTCGGTGCACGACCACACCGTTCCGTTTCCGGAGTCGATGGCGAGGTCCTCGGCCCCGTAGACCCAGGCGTAGCCCTGGCTGTTGCCCGGCGTGAGGCGGTAGACACGCCCGTCGCTGCCGGACTGGCTGCTGCAGGAGACCCACCAGACGCCGCCTTGGCTCGCAGCCCCCTGCATGCGGTCCTGCTGCGCGACCCAGGCCTCCGACGCGCGCGTGACCGCCCCCCCGGCCAGCAGGCCCGTCCCCGGATCGAGCGGCCAGCGCAGGAGCTTCCCGGCGATGCTGTCGCTCCGGTACTCCCCCGTCACCAGCGAGGGCGGGGAGGACGAGCGGTCCAGCGCCACGAAGGAGAAGTCCGCCTCGCAGCCGCACGCCGGCATCGCGTAGCGGGTGACCTGCGGGATGACGTAGCGGTAGTTCCACGCGCGGCAGGTGCCGCCGTCGCAGCCGAGGGTGTCGACGTCGACGTCCACGCGAAGGATATGGCGCATGTCGAACACGCGCAGGCCGTGGTTCGTGTCCGCCACGTACAGCCACGGCCCGACCCACGCGATGCCACCGGCATGGACGCGGACCGCCTCGAAGCTGGCACTGCTCCCGTCGCCCGTGGGCGCGACGAGGAGGGCGTGGCGGTAGGTCACGGCGCCCGTGCCCGAGACATTCGCGAAGCTGATGCGCACCCCCTTGTCGTAGGAGGTGCCCGCCGCACCGGGATCGTAGTGCCAGGACACCAGCACCCCGGCGTACCCCTCCACGAGACCGCCCGGCTCCGAATCGAAGGTTCCCGTGACGCCCTGCGGCATCCAGTAGTCCACGCCGTCGTCGCCGGCGTTCCACGTGAATCCGCGCGCGAAGCCGGTGGCGCCGCTCCACCGCGTCACCACGTCGGCGTCGCGGTTGCCATCGGCGAACACCTGTCCCGGCGTCACGACGGGAAGCGTCCGCTCCAGGGCGGCGATGCGCGCCCCATTGACGGCCCAGCCCCCCTCGTCGGCCAGGGCGAACCAGGAGGGATCCAGCGCCACCAGACCGCCACCCTCGCGCGTGGCCGCGGCGTCCGCGTCCGGACACGCCGCCGGTGCCGCGGGATCCGTGACGCCGTCGCAGTTCGTGTCGATGCCGTCACACGCCTCCCCAGCGCCCGGGTGGATGCCGGGAGCAGAGTCGTCGCAGTCCACCTCCACGGGGCTCCCGTCCGCGTCCGCATCGACCGGCCCCGTTCCGCCGCCCCCCGAAGGGTCCGTCCCGCCGCCCCCCGACGGGTCCGTCCCGCCGCCGGATGTCCCCGTGTCGACGGGATCGTCGCCGGCTGCGGTGTCGTGCCATACCGCAGAGGGCTCGACGGCCGGTGCCCCCGAGTCGAAGGAGAACGAGTCCTTTCCAGCGCACGCGAGCAGGAGCGACCACCACATGCATCGCAGGTAGCCGACCCTCCCGCCCGGCGTCCAGCCGCGGTGCCACGGGGCCTCCGGGCGGCTCAGCCGAGCGGCGCGAGACCCTGGATCACCGCGGACGTGACGTCGTCCGGCGTACGGGAATCCGTGTCCACGTGCAGCTCGGCGAGGGCGTAGGCACTCCACCGCTCGGCCAGGATCGCCTCGAGCTCGGTGAGCGCGCTGGACCGCCCGCGCATGGGCCGCACGTCCCCCTGCGCCTCCACCCGCGCCAGGTGAAGCGCGGGTGCCGCACGAAGCCACACCGTCCGCGCGGATTGGCGGAGCATGCGCCAGGTGTCGGGCGCGGTCACCAGCGACCCGCCCGTTGCCAGCACGCAGGGCGTCCCCGCGTCGAGGATGCCCTCGAGCACCTCCCGCTCGAGCGCGCGGTACCGCCCGGCGCCCGAGATGGCGAAGATTTCGCCGAGCGCGACGCCGGCCCGCTCCTCCACCCGCGCGTCGAGCTCCAGGAACGGCACGCCCCGCCGGGCGGCGAGCATCGGTCCCACCGTGCTCTTGCCCGCGCCGCGAAGGCCCACGAGCGCGACGATGTCCGGGGCGGCTCCCGCGCGCAGCGCACGCGCGTGCCGCTCCGCGGGCAGCGCGGCGAGCCGGTCGGACGCGTCCTGCACGGCGGAGAGCCCGGCGACGAGCGAGGCCAGCGACACGCCCAGCGCCTGCGCCACCTCCGAGAGCCGCAGGACGCTCACGTTCGCGCGCCCCAGCTCGAGGTCCGCGAGAAACCGCACGCTCACGCCGCTCGCCCGCGCCAGGGCCGCCAGCGACCAGCCGCGCGCCTGCCGGAAGGACCGGACGCGGCCGCCGATGCCCGCGAGGAGATCGCCCATGCGCGCGCCTAACGCGGCGCGGGGGGCGTCCCCGTGCGGAACAGGTACCCTCGGCCGCGCAGGGTGATGAAGTGGACCGGGTGCTCGGGATCCGGCTCGAACCAGCGTCGCAGGCGCACCACGAAGTTGTCGACCGTCCGGTCGGTGGGGGAGGCATCCATGCCCCACACCTCCTCCAGGATGTCGGCGCGCGAGAGCGGCTGTTCCTCGGAGCGCGCGAACAGGGCGAGCAGGCGGCGTTCCCGGTCGGAGAGCACCACCGGCCCGTCGCGGGTGGAGGCCTCCCCCGTGTCGAGTCGCACCCACCCGCCGGCGAGATGCAGCGCCGCCGCACGCTCCGTCGCGGGAACGACCGGGACCGCGCGGCGCAGCAGGGCGCGCACGCGTGCGAGCAGCTCGTCCACGTCGAAGGGCTTGGCCAGGTAGTCGTCGGCCCCCGCATCCAGTCCCCGCACGCGCGCCGCGACCTCCCCGCGCGCCGTGAGCATGAGGACCGGCGCGGTCATGCCCCTCGCCCGCGCCCGCCGCAGCAGCTCGAACCCGTCACCGCCGGGCAGCATGACGTCCAGCACCACGAGCGCCCATCGGCCGGGGACGAGCCGGTCGTCGGCGTCCGCGAAGGTGCCGACACGCTCGGGTTCGTGGCCCGCCGCGCGCAGGTTGAGCACCACGAGCGCACCCACCAGCGGATCGTCCTCGACCACCAGGATGCGCTCAGACACGGAGCTCTCCGACGTCCGGCGCGCCCGGGAGCGTCAGGGTGAACCGCGCGCCGGCTCCGGGCCCGGCGCTCTCCGCGCGCAGGTCACCCCCCATGGCGCGTGCGCATTGCCGCGCGAGGTGCAGTCCCAGGCCGCTCCCGTGCGTCACACCGTCCCCGCGGGTGCGCGCGAACGGCTCGAACAGGCGCTCGGCGTCGTCCGGGACGAATCCCCGGCCCGCATCGGTCACCGACATCCGCCACGTCTCGCGCTCCCAGGCGGTGTCCAGCACCACGGCGCCGCCGTCGCCGTACTTGCGGGCGTTGTCGAGAAGATTCTCCAGGATGACCCGCACGGCGTCCGCGTCGGCGTGCACCCACCCGTCGCCGGCCACGCGAAGCTCCAGGGTCTCCCCGGTGACGGAGCGTCCGCGATGCGCGAGAACGCCGTCGAGCAGCGCGCCGGCACGCAGGCGCTCGATCCGCGTGCCGGCACGCACGCTGCGCTGGTAGGCCAGGATGGTCTCGACGAGATGCTCCAGCTCGTCGCAGGCCGCGATGCCCTGCGCGAGGAGCGGCGCCTCGGACGACGCGGGCACGCGCCCCCGCGCCAGCGTCTGCAGAAGGGCCCGCACGCCCGTCACGGGCGTCTTCAGCTCGTGGGTCGTCAGCTGGAGCATCCGCTCCATGCGATCGCGCGCCTGCCGATGGCGACGCACAAGCAGGAACAGCACCACCACGCAGGTGACGAGCGCCAGCGCGAACACCGCGCTCTCCCCCCGGATCATCCACACCAGCCGCTCGGCCCGCAGCGCCTCCCCGGGGTCGGCCGGCGCCCCGCGCAGGACCCGCAGCTCATCCCCGAGCGCCCCGACGCGCGCGATCATGCGCTGCGCGAAGACCGCCCAC
Source organism: Pseudomonadota bacterium (assembly GCA_039800105.1). Taxonomy (GTDB): domain Bacteria; phylum Myxococcota_A; class UBA796; order UBA796; family SXON01; genus CAMAXZ01. Next base: position 6,644 of record JBDLRI010000009.1, on the reverse strand, counting down.
CAGGCGACCAGCGCGGCGACGGTGGCGAGCGACCCCCCGAGCGCCAGGTACTCCGCCCGTGCCGTCACCCACCGCAGGGCGCGCGCGGCCCTCGAGGCGTCCCGGCCGGTCATGCCCGCGTCCGCCGACGGCGGATCGCCACGAGGATGGCGCACGCCAGGCCGCCCGCGCCGACCGGGGAGGCCGCGGCGGCGCAGCCGCAGCCCGCTTCCCCCGGCGTGGACACGTAGGGAAGCGACCAGCGGTAGCCGGTGAGCACGCGCGGCGCACCGTCCACCTCGAGTTGCAGACGCACCCGCGCCCCCGTCGGCGTCGGACCGAAGGAACGAGGGTCGCTGAAGGCGTCCCCGACCACCGGGACGCGCGCGACCTCGTCTCCATCGACAATCCAGACCAGCACGGCCCCGTCTCCGCCCTCGACCGTGGCCACCCACGCCGGGTCCGCATCGGCGACGGCATCCCCCGGTGCCTCGCCGTCGATCGTCAGCGCGACGAGGGGATCGTCGGGCCCCTGCAGCTGCACCATGGTGCGGCCGGCCCGCAGGGCCTCCCGAAGCGCGGGCACCGAGAGATCCGATGCGTACAGGCGCGTGGTGGGGCTTCCGATCGGGCTGGCCGTGGGCCCGTCGTCCAGCCCGGCGTCATGGTCGTCGCTTCCCCCGACGGGCGCGGTGCGCGCACCGGCATCCAGCCAGGCCTCCCAGGTGGCGAGGTTGGCGTCGAAGAACAGCTGCCCGACCGGGGCCCAGCCGCCGGTGATCACCTCGATGGCGTCCAAGGCGGCAGGATCGAGGTCGGCGTGCCGCCACGCGCAGCCGAGACAGCGGTCCCCGAGGTCGAGGTTCGGGTGGTTGACCACCAGCAGCGCGTCCTGCGCCCGCACGGCCTCCACCAGACCCGCGAGCGTCCCGGTCGTCCCGATGCGGTGGTCGATCCAGCCGGTGGCGCCGAACAGCCCGGCATGCCCGTCGTAGGTGGTGTACTCGATGCCCGGCACCAGCAGCACGCCGGGGCTCCGGCCCTGCGCGTCCGCGAACCGCTCCTGCTGGGCGACCGTGTTGTGGTCCGTCACCACCACGAAGTCGAGGCCGCGCTGGCCCGCGAACGCAGCGACCTCGTCCAGCGCGGGCCGGGCGTCGCCGCTGTCGCGGGAGTGCACGTGCAGATCGCCCGCGTACCAGGCCCACCCGGTGCGAAGCGGCGCGGCGTCGGTGTACGGCGCGCGCGCCGGGTCCGGAGACAGCGTGGCCTCGGTGCGCAGCACCACCTCCACCTCGTAGGGCGCCGGGACGTCGACGAGAAGCGCCTTCCCGATGACGACCCTCCAGGTGCCCGGCGGCATCGGGCCGGCCAGGTAGCTGCGCGACGCGGCGTCGAGCCCCACGATCGCCGGCTCCGTGTTGCCGCCGCCCCAGCCGCGGAACCCGTCCGGGTCGTCGAGCCCCCAGTCGAGGACGTTCGCGTCCGAGAGGTCGTCGTGGCGCACCTCGACTTCCACGGTTCCCTCCGGGACCTGGAACGGAAGGAAGGCGTGATCGGTGCCGTCGTCGGGCAGCGTCCCCGAGAGGGTGAGCACGGTCTCGTCCGCCAGGGCCGCGTGGAGCAGGAGCAGCAGCATGCCTGCCCGTAACCGGCAGGCACCCGCACGGTGACGCGCCCCACCAGACCCGCCGACCATGCAGCATAGTGCATCATTCAGGGCTCCCATCGCCCGCGTGCGTGCAGTATAGTACCGTCATGGCTGACACCACCTTCCCGCCCGTCTCGTTCGACACCCACCCCTCCCGCTACGTCCACTGGAAGCTGTCGGTGGAGGGCGCCGTCGCGACCCTCGCGATGTGCGTGCAGGAGGACCGGCCGATGTGGCCCGGCTACGAGCTCAAGCTCAACAGCTACGACCTGTCCGTCGACATCGAGCTGGCGGACGCCGTGCAGCGGCTTCGCTTCGAGCATCCGGACGTGCGCGCCGTCGTCGTCACCGGTGGCTACGACCGGATCTTCTGCGCGGGTGCCAACATCCGCATGCTCGCCAGCGCGAGCCACGCGTTCAAGGTGAACTTCTGCAAGTTCACCAACGAGACGCGCTGCGCCATCGAGGACGCGGCCGCGCACTCCGGCCAGACCTGGATCGCAGCCCTCAATGGCACCGCGTCCGGCGGCGGCTACGAGCTGGCCGAGGCCTGCGCCGAGATCTACCTCATCGACGACGGGAACTCCGCGGTGAGCCTCCCCGAGGTCCCGCTGCTCGGCGTGCTGCCGGGGACCGGCGGACTCACGCGGCTGACCGACAAGCGCAAGGTGCGACGCGACGTCGCGGACCTGTTCTGCACGAAGGCCGAGGGCTTCAAGGCGCGCGACGCCGTGAAGTACCGCCTCGTCGACGGAAGCTTCCCGCGCAGCCGGTGGTCCGACGGGATCGCCGCCCGCGCGCGGGCCGTGGTCGAGGCCGCGGCGCCGCGCCCGTCGGACGCAGCGACGCCGATCCTGCTCCCGCCGATCCAGGGCGCCATCACGCCGACCCACATGGAGTACGCCTGGGTGACCGTGCGCATCGACCCGTCGGCGCGCCTCGCGGACCTGGTGATCCGCGCGCCGAACGAGGCGCCGCGCCGCGATGCGGCCACCTGGGCGCTGCAGGCCTGGCGCGAGCTGGACGACGCGCTGCTGCGCCTGCGCTTCAACCACCTGGACGTCGGCCTCGTCACGCTGCGCGCCGTCGGGGACGCCGACGCGGTGCTTGCGCACGACGCCGCGCTCGACGACGGGACCTGGTTCTCCGGGGAGGTCCGCGCCTTCCAGGCCCGCGTGCTGCGGCGGCTGGACAACATGGCGAAGACGCTCTTCGCCATCGTGGAGCCGGGCAACGCCTTCGCGGGCAGCCTCTTCGAGCTGGCGCTCGCGGCCGACCGCTCCTACATGCTCGCCGACGACGACGGCGACAACAGCGTCCGCGTCACCTCGGCCAGCACGGGGCGCTTCCCGATGTCCAGCGGCCAGACGCGCCTCGCCGCGCGCTACCCGGGCCAGCCGGCGCTGCTCGCCCGCGTGGTGGAACACGACGGCGCCATCGACGCCAGCGACGCCGAGGCCCTCGAGCTCGTCACCGCCACGCCCGACTCCATCGACTGGGAGGACGAGGTCCGCATCGCGCTGGAGGAGCGCCGCAGCCTGTCGCCGGACGCGCTGACCGGCATGGAGCAGAACCTGCGCTTCGGCGGCGCGGAGACCTGCGACACGAAGATCTTCGGCCGCCTCACCGCCTGGCAGAACTGGATCTTCCAGCGCCCGAACGCCGTCGGCGAGCGCGGCGCCCTGAAGATGTTCGGCGCGCCCGAGCGCCCCGTGTTCGACTTCAACCGCACCTGAACCCGCAGGAGACGCCATGATCAACTACGACGAGCGGATTCCCAACAACGTCGATCTCTCCAGCGACAAGAAGCTCCAGCGCGCGCTGGAGAAGTGGCAGCCGGCGTTCCTGCAGTGGTGGCAGGACGTCGGCCCCGAGGGCTTCCAGGCCTCCGACGTCTACCTGCGCACGGCCATCAGCACGGAGCCGGGGGGCTGGGCGCACTTCGGGCACGTGAAGATGCCCGACTACCGCTGGGGCATCTTCCTCGCGGCGCCCGAGAAGGACCGGGTCATCCCCGCGGGCGACCACGCAGGCGATCCCGTGTGGCAGGAGGTTCCCGGCGAGTACCGGAACATCCTTCGCCGCATCATCGTGACGCAGGCCGACACGGAGCCCGCCAGCGTCGAGCAGCAGCGCTGGCTCGGCAAGACCGCGCCGAGCCTCTACGACATGCGCAATCTCTTCCAGGTCAACGTGGAGGAGGGACGCCACCTGTGGGCGATGGTGTACCTGCTGCACGCCCACTTCGGAAAGGACGGCCGCGACGAGGCCGACGACCTGCTCGCCCGGCGCTCCGGCGACGCCGACAAGCCGCGCATCCTCGACGCCTTCAACCAGCCCTGCCCAGACTGGCTGACCTTCTTCTGCTTCACGATGTTCACCGACCGTGACGGCAAGTACCAGCTCGGCTCGCTCGCGGAGAGCGCGTTCGACCCGCTCTCGCGCACCTGCCGCTTCATGCTCACGGAGGAGGCGCACCACCTGTCGGTCGGGGAGCTCGGCCTCGAGCGCGTGCTGCGCCGCGGCGCCCAGCTCGAGAAGCAGTTCGGTGACGCGCGCAAGGGCGGCGGGATCGACCTGCCCACCATCCAGAAGTGGATCAACTACTGGTACTGCTACTCCCTCGACCTGTTCGGCAGCGAGGTGTCCAGCAACGCCGCGGAGTTCTTCGCCGCCGGCATCAAGGGGCGCTGGGCGGAGGCGAAGGACCACACGGACCACACGGCGCTCGGCCAGTCGCATCGCATGGCGGTCGTCCGCGACGGCGTGCTCACCGAGGAGGACGTGCCGCTGCGCAACGCCATGAACGAGGTGCTGCGCCAGTCCTACATCAAGGACTGCGAGCGCGTGGTGAAGCGGTGGAACGCCGCGCTGGAGGAGGAGGGCACGGACTTCCGCCTCGCACTTCCGTCCAGCCGGTTCTTCCGTCGCCAGGGCATCTACGCCGACCTGCCGTTCGGCCCGACGGGCGAGCTGCTCGACGCGGCGACGTGGCAGGCGCGCATGCCGACGTGGCTGCCCACCGCCGAGGACCGCGCGTACGTCGAGAGCCTGATGATGCCCGTGCACGAGCCGGGCAAGATGGCGAACTGGATCGCCGCGCCCCGCAAGGGCATCAACGGCAACGACGTGGACTACGAGTACGTCCGCCTCGCGTGATGCGCGACCCGTACGACGACCTCGCCGACGACCTCGCACGCTCCCACGCCGCCCGGCGCGTGGGGGCACGTGCGCGCGCCAGTGACCTGCGCTTCGCGCACTTCGAGCGCACGGTGCACCTGGACCTGCCGGAGTCGTGGACGCCCTCGGGGCGCGGCGATCTCGGCGCGGTGCAGGGATGGCGCGGCGGCGTGCTGCCGGAGACGAAGTTCCGGCACTTCCGGCAGGACCGACCGTTCGGCAGCCTGAACCCCGGTCACCACGCGCGCTGGACCGCGCACGAGCTGGCGCACCGGCTGGTGGGGTTCGCGTGGGCACCCGGCCGCGACGTGCTGTGGCACGCCACGATGGCGCGGCTGGCGGAGACCGTGCCGGTGGCGCTGTGGTACTTCCTCGACGAGGCGGGGCTGCGGCGGTGCCCCGACCATCCGCGCGGGCACGCACGCATGGAGCTGCACTGCGCCGCATGCGCGCGCGCAGCCCAGGACGGCCCCGCCGAGGACGAGGACACAGCGTTGCTCGCAGAAGGGCGCGCCTTCGTGCGGCGGGAGATCGACGCCGCCACGCGCTCCCTGCGCGAGGGCCGCCCCATCCCGAGCCGCTGGATGACGCTGGACCTGTGCAGCGACGGCCTGGCGTACGTCGCCGCCCACGGGCCGCGCCTTCGCTCGGACGCCTGGGCGCGCCACGCGGAGGCCTTCGCGGATCCCGACGACGGCTGGCACGCCACGCCCGACGCGCTCATCGCGCGGATGGAGGCCGTGCTGGAGGACCTCTGCGGTGGAGCCGCCGCCCCGCCCCTCGGGGGAACGCACGCCCGACGCGCCGCCCGGGACGTGGCCGCGCGGCTCGTGCAGGTGGCGGAGGACTGCGATCCCGACACCGCCGACGTGCTGTGGGCGCTCCACGACGCGCTGACCAACGATGCGGACGTTGCACGCTCGATCGCCGGCTACACGGCGCTCTTCGAGGAGGTCGAGCTCCCTGCGCCGGAGGCGGTCTTCGCGGTCGGCTACGACCTTCTTCCTGGGGCGGGGGGCGGCCGCCCCCCGCAACGCCCCCCGCCGGGGCTGGCCGCCACGCAGCTCGCGGAGGGGCTGCACAGCTGCGTCCCCGCGACCCTGACGGCGCTGGGGGCCAAGGCCGACGGCCTGGTGGCGCGCTTCGCCACCGACGACGACTGGACGCGCCGGCCGCTCGGCGTGCGCTTCGCCGCGTGGCTTGGGGCGACCCCCGGCATCCCCGAGGAGGCCCGCGCGTGCGCGCGGCTGGAAGCGGACCTCGCCCACCTGCCGCCGGTCGACGCGACGGCGCACACGCTGGGCCGCGCCGTGCTCGACGCACCCTGCGTGCGCTTCGGGCCCGGGGTGGCGTGGCACCGGGCGCCGGCGGCGGTGCTGCGGGCCGTGGGCCTGCGCGCCACCCGCGGCCTGGCCGGCGCGCGCGTGCATCACGCACCGGAGGGCATCGTGCTCGCGGGGGTCCCCGAACGCGACGCCGCACTGCACGACGCGCTCGCGGGCCGCGGCGTGACGGGGTCCGAAGCGGGGTTGGCGGCGCTCGCGGACGCAGGGTTGCTCACGCGGGGGACCTTCCTGCCATGCGAACACACGCACCACTCACACTACTGAGACAGCGATGAGCAAGCGAGGGTAATGGTTATATAGCCGTTGAGGGTACCACCGCTGCTGCGGCTACACGTCCAACCCGAAAGTGCCCCGGTGTTTGCCTGGTCCACACCCCGCATGCGCCACGAGAAGAACCCTTCATTTGTCGAATCACACGACGCATTCAAGAGCACGTCAGACACAGAGTTGCAGTATGCCGAGAACTCACCTGCCCCATAGCGGGAGTC
>JBDLRI010000008.1:0-17482 GCA_039800105.1 Pseudomonadota bacterium | reverse complement strand
AAGCGAAACGGTCAGCGGGACGCCGGAAGTTGCAACCGGAACCATGCGCCGCGCCGCGGCGCGCGCTCGGCGCTCGTCGCGCGCACCCGCGCAGGGCGCCCGTTCATGGCCTCCAGGGGCGCGGTGGCGTGGCGCGAGGTAGGGGATGATCGGGAAGAAGGGGGGTCGGGGTACGATGGCCGCATTCGAGCTCACGCCTTCGACCCTGACCCTCGCCTTCACCGGCTGGGAGCGCCTCGGCGCCCTCCGCACCGACCCCGTCATTCCGTGGGCGGACGTCGCCGACGTGGAGGTGGTGGCCGACCCGTGGGCGATCCTCGCCGGGTTGCGGGTGGGGACGGGTTTGCCGTGGGTGATCCTGCTCGGGACGATGCTGCGGGCGGGTGGCCCGGACGTCGTCGCCGTGTACCGTCGCGCGCCCGCCGTGGTGGTGACGCTGCGTCCCGGCGCGCGTTGGCAGCGTCTCATCGCGACGGTGCCGGACCCGGAGGCCGAGGTCGCGCGGATTCGCGCCGGGCTCGCTACGTGCTAGTCGAGCCAGATGACGGACACCCTCTCCTGGAGCCCCTCGGAGTACGGGGCGACCGCGTCGGGAACCCTCGGTGGCCGCGCGTGGACCTGGTCGATCTCCGCGACGCACCGCTCCCCCTACAACCCCTTCGTGCTCCAGCTGCGTGCGGGCAGCGCCACGTGGGAGGACGGGACCCCGTTCGACGCGGCGGCGCAGGCGCGGTTGCGCGCGCTCGTGCGCAGGCACCCGCCGGGCGCGGACCACGAGTGGTGCGACTGAACCGGGTCGCTGCGGCGCGGTAGGGCCTCGGGAACGTCCCGTCCCCTCAGCGGAGACGCTCGGGCAGGTGGCGTGGCGCGGGGCGGGCCGGCGGGAACCACGGGACGTCCAGCCCTCCGGGAATGGCCCGATCCCGCGCGAGGACCACGTCGCAGCCGGTGCGTGCCTCGGCTCCGCGTGTGGCGGCGCGGGCGGTCTCGAGGCTGCCGCGCGGTTCGACGTCGCTGCTCGTGACCTCGCGCCACCACGCGTCCGGTGCCATCCGCGAGGGGATGGCCCCGGTCCAGAGGCGCGACAGGGTGAGGACGACGACCGCCAGCGTCGCCCAACGCCACGCCGGGTGCTCCGCGAGAGAAACGGCGCGGTGATCTCCGAGGCGTGCGCGCAGCACGTGCGCCAGCCGCATCCGTCCCGCGTCGAGGAGGCCGAGGACGGCAGCGCAGCCGACCCCCATCACGACCGGGAACACCGCGGCGGACAGCGCCAGCTGGCGCGCGTGGGGCAGGGTCGTCATGGCATTCCACAGGAGCACCAGCAGCGGCACCCCCGGGAGCACGAGGGCCGCCGTGGCGCGCGGGCGTCGCGCGCCTGCCGCGAGTGCCGCCAGCAGACCGAGGGCCGCCAGGCCCCGAAGCGTCCATGCTTCGTAGGCCGCCGCGCGATCGAGCGCGAAGGCGCGCAATCCGGAAGGACGTGCCGCCTCCACCGCGCGTACGTAGGCGAGGGCGTCCAGGAGCGCGCCCGGGCCTCCGTAGCCCCATGCGAAGCCCTCGCCCGTCTCCGGCGAGGGGATGGGCCAGGGGAGCCGCACGGCGGCGGCCGCGTCCTGCACGTGGGCGGCGACGGCGCGCTGGAGCGTGCCCTCGGAGCTGGGCTGCGCCCATCGGCCCACGCTCCAGGAGAGCGTGAGCGTCGCGAGTGGCAGCATCGTCCAGGCGGCGCGCGCGAGGGTGCGGTTCCGGTGCCACCGTGCCGGGGGAGGCGTTGCGGAGGGGGGCGGGCCCCCCTCCGCCCCATGCCCCTCCGCGGAATCGAACCATCCGGCCATCATCGCGACGGGGAGGTACGCGAGCGCGAGCAGGACACCGCGTACGTCCATGAGGGGCAGGGCCGCGATGGAGGCCGCGGCGGCGAGCTTCCACGCGGTCGTTCCGCGCGCCAGCGCGCCGGCGAGCGCGGCGGCGGCCATCGCCTGCACCGCCGCCACCTCCGGGTAGAAGCTCACGGTGCGCCCGAGCACCACGAGCGGCCCGGCGCAGGGCGCCCACGCGACGGCCAGCCAGCCCGCGCCGCGGCCACCCACGTGCCGTGCCCACACGAACAGGGCGCCCAGGAGCACCACCATGCTCGCCAACGTGGCATGCACGAGGCCGGGCACCGTGCCGAACTGGCGCGCCAGCAGCCCGGGGAGGAGTGCTGCCGCGGCCGAGCGCTGCGGCGGCCATTCGCGGAAGTCCCATCTCCGGATGCCGTCCACCGCCAGGCAGTACTGCTCGAAGTCCGATGCGGTCACCGCGGTGCCGTGCATGCGGAGCGTGGCGACCACGAAGGTCAGCACGTACACGCCGAGCATGGCCGCCAGCAGGGGTTCGACTCCGCGCCCGGCGCGCATCGCCCAACGCGCGGGCGGGGGCGGTGTTCCCGCGCCCGGGGACGTCACCGGGGCGACACCATGCGCGCCAGTCGCTCCGCGCCCTCGCCCGCCGCGAACCAGCACGTGAGCGTGCGGTCGGCGCTGCGGACCACGACGGACTCCGGCGTGTGGTCGACCCCCGTCACCGCCTCGAGCGGAATCCGGGTCACGATGCCGTCCTCGAGACGAACGAGCGCGCGGCCCACGATGGCGCAGGCGCGCGAACCGTCGTCGTTCTCCGCGTGGTAGGCGTCGGGCACCTGGTCCTGACCGACCGCGCCGGCGTCACGGAGCGGGGCGAGCGTGCGCGGGTCCACATGGCCGCCGTAGGTCAGGTTTCGGGCGCTCAGGGCCTTGGCGCCCTGCAGCACGCTGTAGACCGACACCGAGTGCGTGGTGAAACCGAAGCAGAAATACGCGGCGAGGATGCCGACGAAGGCCGCCATGCCGCAGCCCGGGAGGTGGGCGGGCACCTTGCGTACGTAGGAATCCGACGGAAGGTCGTCGGAGTCGGTGGGCGGACCCACGCGCGCGGGAGGGTCGGTCGGTTCGGACATCGGTCCTCGTCGTGCGGGGCGGTTATCGCGGCGGCATGCCCCATCCCACCGCACTCACCGTCGCCGGATCGGATTCCGGGGGCGGTGCCGGCATCCAGGCCGACCTCAAGACCTTCCTGGCCCGCGGCGTCTACGGCATGTCCGTCGTGACCGCCGTCACCGCGCAGGACACCCGCGGCGTCCACGCGGTGCACCTGATCCCGCCGGACGTGATCCGCGCGCAGCTGCACGCGGTGTTCGGAGATTTCCCGGTCGGGGCCGTCAAGATCGGGATGCTCGGGGACGCGGCGCGCATCGACGCGGTCGCCGACGTGCTCGAGGCGCTGCCGAACCGGCCGCCGATCGTGCTCGACCCGGTGATGGTCGCCAAGGGAGGGGCACCGCTGCTCGACCCGGACGCCGTGCGGGCGCTGCGGGAGCGGCTTGTCCCGCTGGCGACGATCGTGACGCCGAACCTTCCCGAGGCCGAGGCGCTCGGGGCGCTCCCCGGCGCGGTGCTGCGCAAGGGCGGGCATGCCGCCGGCGACGTGGTCGCGGACGTCCTCGAGGTGGACGGACGGGTGGTGGCCCGGTGGACGAACCCCCGGGTGGAGAGCCGCAACACCCACGGCACGGGCTGCACGCTGGCCGCGTGCATCGCGGCGGAGCTGTCGCGCGGCGCGACCCTGCAGGACGCCTGCGCCCGGGCCATCGCGTGGGTCGCGGCCCTCATCGGCGGGAGCCGCACGAGCTTCGGCAGCGGCCACGGGCCGCTGCTCCACGGGTTGCCGTAGCGCCTACGCCGGCGCGGCGGGCGCGTCGCCGGTCCGACGCGGCTTGCGGCGGCGCTTGCGGCGGGCGGGGGCGGCGTCGTCGGAGTCGGGCTCTCCGTCTGCGGGGGCCGTCGCCACGCGCGCGACGATCTCCACGATCGCCTCGCCGTGGGTGGCCAGCTGCCAACGGCGGATGTCCGGCACCTGCCCGAGGGCCTCGAGCGTCGTGGGCGCCGTGCGCACGATCTCCCGCAGCAGCCCGTTGGACGCGACGGTCGTCGGGGCCGCGTTCATCGGGGCCACCAGGCGGTTGCGCCAGTCCTTCAGCATCGCCATGAGCCGCTCGGAGTCGCGCGCCCGCAGGGCGTCGGGCGGGCCCTTCGGCTCGCGGGGCGCGGAGGTCGGCAGCGGGGCGGTGTCCGCCAGCCCGCGTCCGACGGCCGCGGCGAGGCCGGAGCCGTGCCGACGTGCCAGCGACGAGCCCTTCCGCATCATCTCGGTCACCGCCTCCGCCGTGCGCGGCTGCGCGCGGGCGATGTCCAGCAGGACCGGGTCCGGGATGACCTTGAACGCCGGGCGGTCCATGCCGCGGGCCTCGTCGTCCCGGTAGGCGTACACGGCCCGGAGCACGCGACGCTCGGCCTCGGAGAGCTGGGCGGACCCCTTCACGCGCAGGAAGTCGGACGGGTCGTGCGCGCGACCCTGCCAGGAGCGGCCCTCCAGGACCTCGCACTCCTCCAGCACCGGCTCCAGGCGGCCGGCCGCCGCGAGGCGCTTCTGCAGCACCTCGCGGAGCGCCGGCAGGAAGTGCGTGTCCCCGCGGGCGTACTCCAGGTGCTCGGTCAGGAGCGGTCGGCTCGCCCAGTCGTGGCGCTGCCACTTCTTGTCGATGACGTGCCCGAACCAGCGACCGATCAGGTCCGCCAGGCCCACGCGCGGGAGGTGCAGGAACTGCGCCGCCAGCATCGTGTCGAAGATGTTGGCGACCTGGAAGCCGAAGTCCCGCTTGAGGCTCACGACGTCGTAGTCGGCACCGTGGAAGATCTTCACCACGCCGCGGTCGGCCATGATCGGCGCGAGCGGCCCGAGGTCGCGCACCGCCAGCGGATCGATCACGTAGTCGTGGTGCAGGTCGGAGATCTGCACGAGGCAGACCTTCTCCTGGTAGTGGTGGAAGGAGTCGGACTCCGTGTCCACGCCGAGGACGGGGCTTTCGCGGAGTCGCGCAGCCGCGGCCTCGAGGGCCGCCTGCGTCTCCACCATCACGAGAGGGGTGTCACCGAACATCGGCAGCGGTCTAACCGACCACGGCGGCGATGCAGGCGATCTCGACGCGCGCGTCCCGTGGAAGGCCCGCCACCGCCACGGTGGCCCGTGCCGGGCGCGCGTCCCCGAAGAACGCGGCGTACACGGTGTTGACCGCGCCGAAGTCCGCCATGTCGCGCAGGTACACGGTGCAGGAGAGCACGTGGGCGCGGTCGCTCCCGCCGGCGCGCAGCACCGCGTCGAGGTTCGCGAGCGCGCGTGTCGCCTGCTCCGTGACGCTCCCGTCCAGGAACGCGCCGGTCGCCGGGTCCAGCGCGACCTGCCCCGAACAGTACAGCACGCCCCCGTGCGCGACGGCCTGGCTGTACGGCCCGATGGCGGCGGGGGCGTCGGGCGTGTGGACGGTTCTCACGGCTCCACCACCGCGACGTAGGGCAGGTTGCGCTCGAACTCGTCGAGATCCAGCCCGTACCCGATCACGAACACGTCGGGGATCGTGAACCCGACGTAATCGGCCTCCACCGGCAGCTGACGGCGCGAGGGCTTGTCGAGGAGCGTCGCGACGCGCAGCACGCCGGGATCGCGTGCCCGAAGCATGCGCAGCAGGTAGTCGAGCGTCAGCCCGGTGTCGACGATGTCCTCGACCACCACGACGTACCGCCCGAGGATCGGCGCGCGCAGGTCCTGCGTGAGCTGCACGGCGCCCGTCGAGTGCGTCCCGCCGTGGTAGCTCGACACCCCGAGGAACTCGACGGTGACGGGTCCCTCGATGGCGCGGGCCAGGTCCGCGAGGAACAGGAAGCTGCCCTTGAGCACCCCCACGAGCGTGATGGGCGCGTCGCCGGCGTCCGCGCGGATCCGCGCGCCGAGCTCCCGCACGCGCGCCGCGATGCGGGCCTCGTCGAGGAGGGTCGAGATGCGGGCCATGGTCACACCCAGCTGTTGTTGAGCACTTCGCCGAGGCCGCCGGCACCGGGGACGATGTACTGGTGGGAATCGAGCCCGCGCTCCTCGGCCGGGAGCGTGCCGGGCGTGGTCGCGAGCGCACGCGCGCTGGAAAAGCCGCGGTCGAGCCGGAGCGCGTGGATGCGGACCTCGGGGTGCGCCGCGTGCACCCGGCGCACGTACTCCGGCGTCACGATCAGGTGGACGAACACCGCGCGCCGCGGCGTGCCCGCCCCCGTGCGCGCGTAGTGGTCCAGCACCTCCACCAGCGAGCCGCCCGTGGCGCCCATCGGATCGGGGATGACGAACAGCGCGCCGTCCACGGTGCCGCCGATCTTCGCGCCCGCCACCGCGGCGCCGATCACCGTGCCGTCGGCGTCGGTCCGGCGGCTCACGAACATGTGGTCCTGCCGCACGCCGCCCGGCTCCAGCAGCTCGTTGAAGCGGTCGTAGAAGATCTGCGCCCCGAGGATGCCCGCGCGGGCCACGTCGACGACGACGACGGGCTGATCGCGGGGGATCACCGGTCCCTCCCACGCGTGGTCGGGATGGAGCGCGGTCATGCGCGTCGGCACGCGTGCATGCTCCCACGGAAGCTCCTCGTCGGCCACGCGCTGGAACAGGAACTCGAACAGCCGCGTCGCGAGGCGGCCCACTTCCGGCTGGTGGCAGTCGGGATGGCCGAGCCGCGCGAGCAGCGACAGCGCGTAGGCGTTGCCGTGCAGGCGCAGGTTCGGGCCGTAGGCGTGGTCGGTGCCCGGCCCGGGCGGGGCAGGGGTGAGGAGGGCGCTGTCAGCGGGCATCGTCGGGGTCCTCGGGGATCAGGGTGGAGAGCAGGGAGAGCGTGTCCAGCACGGCGTCGAGAGTCCCGCCGACGACCAGCATGCCGAGGAACGGCAGCGGCCCCGGAGCATCCGCGTCGGTGGCCGCGATCGCGCGGCGCAGCTCCGACGAGCCCGCGAGCCGCAGGGCGGGATCGGTCACGGCGGGGTCCGACAGCACGTCCGCCATCTGGCGCGCGCCATCCAGGGTCGGGTCGGTCTCCACCGATCGCACCAGGGCGCGCGCGGCCTCGCCGAGATGCGCGTCGGGGTCCCCTGCGAGGAGGGAGAGCGTCGCCACGGCGTCCCAGGTCGCGTCGGCCCCGAGGACGGTCCGCAGCATGGGCGCGAGGGTCGCGGCGGGCGTGCGGCCGTGCGGTCCGGCGGACACGGCGTCCCGGAGCACGTCGAGCACCAGCGCCAGGTCGACCGGGTCCACGCCCGCGGGGAACGCATGCGTGTCGAGGTGGTCGTGCGGGTCGGCGAGCACGGGCGCGGCGTCGAGCGCGTGGGTGACCAGCCCGCTCGGGACCGCGTCGCGAAGCAGCTCCTCCAGCGGGGGCACGAGGCCCGTGCGGTACGCGGCGCTCCCGGTGTCCGCGAGCGCGTCCAGCGCGGGCCGCGCGGCCGCCAGCGCGTCCAGAAGCACCCGCAGCAGCTCCTGCGCCTCGGGGTCCGACAGGCGGTCGATCGCTGCGAGGTCATCCACCATCTGCCGGTCGAGGACGGGGCAGGCACCGCTGTCCGCCAGCGTGCGCAGCAGGGAGGCGCTGATCCCCACCCCGAGGAGGTCTCCGGCCAGCGACACGCCGGACCGCGCGTTGTCGGGGTCCATCTCGGCCAACAGGCCCAGCGCCGTCACGGCCAGGTTGTCCAGGTGGACCGACGGGTTGAAGGGGCCGATGCTGGCGGAGCAGTGGAAGGGCTGGTTCGCGCGGTCCAGCAGCCGCAGGAGCGCGACGAGCGCGCTGTCGTCGTCGCCCCGGGCGGCATCACCGCCTGCGTCCACGGTGACGAGGTGCAGAAGCCCGCCGGGCATGCCGGCGAGGGTCCCGTCCCGCGCGTGGTCCCCGAGGCGCGCGGCGAGCTCCCCACGCACGCCGGGTGCGTCCAGGAGCTCGGTGAGCGGGCCGCCGAGCACGTCGAGCGCGGGGCGGCCGAAGGCGTCGGGCGCGAGCGCGGCGCTCGCCAGATCGCGGAGGCTGTCGCCGCTCGCGCCGGGCCATCGGTCGTTGCCCGCTTCGCGCGTGGCCGTCACGAACGCCGCGAGGTCCTCGCCGAGCGATTCGCGCAGCGTCGTGACACGCGGGCTCGTGCTGTCGAGCGCCGCGCGCGCCGTCCACGCGGCCCCCGCCAGCCGCGGGGAGGCCAGGACCCGGGCGGCGAGCGCCGGTACGGCGTCATCGCCCACGAGGCCCGCGGCCGTCGCGCCCAGCACCGGCAGCATCGGGACCACCATCCCGCGGTCCAGCGCGTCCGGGGATGCCATGGTGTCGGGGTCGATGGCGTCCATCGCGCGGCCGTAGACGATCTCGACGACCGCGCGCGCCCCGTCGCCGAGGGCGTCCGGGGTCTGGAGCACGCCGCGCGCGGAGGACACCGCGTCGGCCAGGTTCCCGTCGAGGTGGTCGATCACGCCGGCAAGCACGCGCACGAGGTCATCCCCGACGGTGCCGCCGGCCGTCGCCCCGTCGAGCGCCTCGTCCACGCCCGCAAACGATGCCAGCACCCCTCCGCCGTCGAGGCAGGCGTACAACGCATGCAGCTCCGTCGTCGTCGTGGCCGCCAACCCGTCGGCGAGGTCCACCGCGAAGCACGGCCCCTGCGGCGCGCGCTGCTCCGTCCAGTGCGCTCCGGCGCATCCGGCGAGCAGCAGCAGCGCCGCGGCGTTCACGGGTCAGTCGAAGAGGTAGCGGACGCCGGCGACCACGTTCACTTCGGGCTGGAACGACTTGCGGTAGCGGAGGCCGAAGGTGCCGGTCGCGTGGACCTGCAGGGCCTCCGTCGCCATCCACGACCGCCCGGCACCGACCTCGGCCAGCGCGAACTCGGTGCGGTCCGACGTGAACAGCCCCGCACCGGCGTTGGCGACCACGATCGTCTGCGTCCCGTCGGGGTCGCCCGACACCCCCCACTGGAGGCCGGCGGTCAGTCGACCGACCGGGCGCATGGTGTCGCGCACGGTCGAGATGCCCGTCTCCGGCTTCCGCTGCGGGGTGTCGACGCTGAACGTCGCGCGGAACACGCCGAGCACGGAGTTGTCGCGGTCGCCGAGGATCACCTCGACCCCGCCGAGACCCTGCGCGGCGATTTGCCCGTGCTTGTCCTGGGTGACGTCGCCGTTCGCCTTCTCGGTGTACGCGTACACGGTGTCGTAGTGCGGCCCGGCACCGAGCGTCAGCCCGAAACCGCCCGCGAAGGCCGGCGCCGGGAGGAGGGCCAGCAGGGTGAGGGCGAGGGTGCGCATGCGTACTCCAGGTTGACGGTTCCTACCGCGTCGCGCGGCACGCTTCAACGTGCCAAGACGCGACGAGGGCGCCGACGTGCGGCGCCCTCGTGAAACGCTCCGGTCAGCGACCGGCGCGTGTCATCACTTCGCGACGCGCTCGCGAAGGGTCTTGCCCGGCTTGAAGAAGGCGTACTTCTTGGCCGCGATGTCGATCTTCTTGCCGGTGGCCGGGTTGGTGCCCTTGCGCGCGGCGCGGGCCTTGGTCCCGAAGGTGCCGAAGCCGGGGATGGTGACCTTGCGGCCGGCGTCGAGCTCGACCGCGAAGATGCCCTTGCCGGACTCGGCGTCGAAGAGCGCGTTGATCACGTCGAGGGCCTGGGCCTGGGTGAGGCTGGTCTTCTTCGCGAGCTTGGCAACGAGTTCCTTCTTGTTCATGGGGTCCTCCTGAGGGTGGGTCGTGGGTGGCGCGGCATGCGCCGCGGCTCGGTTGTATAGCAGTTCGTGATCCGTGCACATGTGTTCGTGCGAAAAATTGCGCGCCAAGCCTGTAAGCGCCATCCTCCGAGCGGGATCGCCGCGCCGACGCTTGTTGGTTAGGTGTGTGATTCCGAATAGATAGGCATACGATCCGCACCGGGTGCGACTTGGCGTGCCCATGCCGAAAAAGTGTGCCGCGCCTCACGTCGTTGCGCCGGAAAGGCTGCGGGGAGCGCGTGCATGCGGCGCGCGCGGGCCGATAGAGGGGGGAAAAGAGGGATGCATGGGACTGCTCGACCGCGTTCGACGCCGAATCGGACTCGCCCCGCGGACGCCCGCCCCTGCGGCCTCCGTGCCGCGGCCTCGCGTGCACGTACCGATGGCGTCGCCGACCCCGCCGGAGCCGCGGGGGCCGCGCGGCGACGCCGAGCCCGGCGCGTGGATCGCGGAGGTGGTGCGGACGCACCCCGTGGTGCTGTTCATGAAGGGGTCCCCGGAGAGCCCCATGTGTGGGTTCTCCGCGAACGCGGCGTCGATCCTCGCCGGTCACGGCGTGAAGCCGTACCACGTGGACGTGCTGATCGACCCCGAGGTCCGGGAGGCCGTGAAGGCCTTCTCGTCCTGGCCGACCCTTCCGCAGGTGTACGTCGGCGGGGAGTTCCTTGGCGGAGCCGACATCCTCCGCGAGTTGCACGAGAGCGGCGAGCTGGCCGCGCGCCTCGCCGCCGCGGCTACCCCCGCGTAGGCCGTCGTCCCGCCCGCGCCTGTTCCTCGGGCGGGTACGGACAATGCCGGCACCCCGAGCCGCAGCAGTAGGCGCGTCGCGTGAGGTAGGCGGACGTGAGCACGAACAGGTTGGTGATCGGGTCGAAGTAGCCGTCCTGCCCACGCTCGACGGCGAGGTCGTGGCGACGTCGCGCTTCGGGGGAGATGCTGGTCGACATGGTGGCGGAGATAGCGTGGGTGGGCGCCGCGCGCGAGCGCGGCACGCGCGCCGTGTGCGACGCGCTACCGTCGACGCCGGGAGCCTGCTAGGGTCGCGCGGGCGGGGCGGTCGCCGCCGTGGCCGCGGGCGGGTGGTAGACGGGCACGGAGAGCGTGCTCGTCGTCCCGGTCGCGTCGCGTGCGAGCACGACCAGCACGTTCACGCCGTCCGCGAGGGCCGCCGTGGCGCTGAACGGGACCTGGCGCACCGCGGTGCCCCCGCCCTCGTACCCGATCTTCTGGTCTCCCCGGTACAGGATGACATCACGAAGGCCGTCGTCGTCGACCACCGTGCCGGAGATCGTCACGTCGGCGCCGGTCATCGTCTCCTCCGGGCTGCGGGACAGCCGGATCGTCGGGGGGGTGCGCCGGCCGGCGGCCATCGGCTGCCCGATCGGGAGGTCGAGCTTCACGGATTGGGTGTACCAGTCCCAGAAGCCGCCCTTGACGATGGCGCCATGGTCGTAGCGCTCGTCGTCGTAGACCCGCATCTCCAGGCGCACGATCCCGTCCTGTGGCGCCTCGGCGACGCGGAACGAGAGGACTCCCTGCCCGCGCGCCCCGGGCGCCAGGGCGTGCAGCGTCGCCTCGCCCTGCTTGATCTCGACCGTCTTCCGGAGCGACGGATCCTTCTTCAGGAGCACGTGCGCCGCGCCGCCCGCGCCCGTCCCGGCGTTGTCGACGTCCACCGCGATGGTGATGGTCTCGCCGGCCTCGAGCACGCCGTCCCCGTCGCCTCCTTGCGCGTCCGAGAGCGTCCAGCCGAACGGGTAGACCGGCAGGGCCGTCCCGCGGGTGCGCAGCGTCGTGGCGAGCGAGGCGAGCCGGGTGCGGCCCGGATCGCGAAGCTCCAGGGTGACCGGCGCCGTCTCCGTGGGGTAGCCGTCGGGCGTGCGAAGTCGCAGCTCTCGTCGCACGGTCGCGCCGGCCGCCACCTTGCCGAAGTGGAACTCCACGCCGTCCAGCTCCGCGTTGCCGCTCGTCGCCACGGCCACCGTGCGGCAGAGGGGCTCCGCGCCCCGGTTGGTCAGCTCCACGGTCACGGTCTCGGTGGCGCCGGCGTCGAGCACCCCGTCGTCGCCGACCACCAGCGCGAGGGTCACCTGCGGGTCCGACGGGTTGGCGCAGGCCGACCAGTCGAGCGCGATCTCCGGCGCGCGGAACGCCTCCGCGATCTGCGCCTCCTCGGCACGGGCGCGGGCAGCGACCACCGCGCCCGCGTCGCGCAGCACGTCCGGGCGGTGCCAGCCCTTCGCGGCGAGCAGGACCTCGCGGGCGAGCTGCACCTCGACGTCGCGCGTGACGTCCTTGCGGTCCGTGCGGGGCTCGGGTCCCTGCGGGCGCACGAGGTAGCGCAGCGTGAGCCCGGGCGCGGGGCCCTGCTCCTCGGTGTTCGCGAAGTGCCCCTCCAGATCCGCCTCCCGCTGCAGCCGGTCCCGTGCGAACAGCGCCAGCTGCGCGTTCGAGCGCTCCTTCACGGTCACGCCGCCGCGGGTGACGTCGACGTCCTTCGGCGGTCCGACGAAGGCGCGCTCGAGGCCGATGTCGGGGGAGATGCCGACGCCCTGGATGCTGTGGTCGCCGGGCGTGAGGTAACGGGCGATGGTGAGCTTCAGCCGGCTCGTGTCGGCGAACGGGTAGAGGTTCTGGACGGAGCCCTTCCCGAAGGTCCGTTCCCCGATGATCACGCCGCGATCGGAGTTCTTGAGCGCGCCGGCCACGATCTCCGAGGCGCTCGCGCTGTTGCCGCTCGTGAGGACCGCCACGGGGACATCGGGGATCTCGTTGCCGGGCTGCGCCTCGCTCTGCTCGCGTGGCCGCCCGTCACGGCCCACGGTGCTGACGATGACGCCGCTCGCGAGGAACCGGTCCGCGACCGCCACGGCCTGGTGCAGGAAGCCGCCGGGGTTGTCCCGCAGGTCGAGGACGATGCCGGCGAGGCCGGGGGTGCCGGCCTCCTTGCGGATGCGCGCGAGCTCCGCGTCGAGCTGGGCCTCGACCTGACCGTGGAACTGGTCGATCCGGACGTACCCCACGCGGCCGGTCAGCAGCTTGGCCCAGACGGCGTTCTGGTTGATGCGGTCCCGTACGATGGTGAAGTCTCGTGCGGCGGCGAACTCCTCGCGGTCGATGGTCAGCGTGACCGAGCTCCCCGGCACCCCCCGCATCTTCTTCACGGCCTCGTCGAGGTCCATGTTGAGCGTGCCCTCGCCGTCGATCTTCACGATGCGGTCGCCGGCCTGGATGCCGGCGCGCCATGCGGGAGTGTTCTCGAGCGGAACCTCCACCATCAGGCGACGCTGCTTGTCGAGCTTCACCTGGAGCCCGAGCCCGCCGAAGGCGCCCTCGTTGTCCTCCTCCATGCGCTGGCTGCTCTCCGGCGGCAGGAACACCGAGTGCGGGTCGAGCGTGGAGAGCATGCCGTTGATGAGCGCGTACTCGAGCTCGGGCCGCTTGTGGTCGGTCTCGGGCAGGTGCGTGTCGAGGATGGCGGCCACGCGGCGCAGCTCCTCCACCACGTCGGCCTCGCTGGTGAACGGACGGATGGCGAGGGTGTCGGAGTAGTCGCCGACCTCCACCCGGAGGCGACGCCCGGCGGGGTCGAGCTGCAGCAGCACCTCCGGCACGGCGCGCTCCACGGCGTCGAGGGCGCTTGCGAACGCCGCCGCGTGGTCGATCCGCGAGGGGTCCACGTACTGCTGGCGCACGTAGTCCGCGGTCCGCTGGTAGTTCCGGAGCGCGGACAGGTCGTACCCGCGGCCCAGCGCGAGGAGGCTCGGGTCGAAGCCGAAGAAGGCGAACCGGTCGTCGTGGCCGAGCGAGGCGACCGAGGGCCCCGCCGCCGCGGCGAGGTGGTAGGCCGAGAGGACCGCGCCGGCAATCAGCCCGAGGGCAGCCGCGTGGCGCAGGGGGCGCTTCATGAAAGGCTCCGGGCAGGGACCACCGCACGGCGTCCCCACGTCCGGAACCTACGTCCGGCGCACCGCGGCCGCAAGCGCGCCCGTCCGCGCCCGGGACACTTCGTGGCACATCGTGCGCGCAGCACGCCTGCCGGGCGTTGCGGGGCGGTCCGGGTGGCGGTACACGGGCCTCGGCCATGCACCTCCGCATCACCTGCCCGCACTGCGGCAACCCGCTGCGCCTCTCGGAGCCGTTTCCGCTCCCCGGGGCCGAGCGGCAATGCGGCTGTGGAAGGGCCCTGGCGATCACCTACCCGGTCGGCATGATCGACACGCTGCGCGGACGTGGGGCGCGGTTCGAGGCCGAGGCCTCGCCGCCGCCCCGGCCGTCTCGACCGGCGGTCGCGCCGCGCGCCGCATGGGCCGCCGCCCCGGACCTCGGGGGCGGGTCGGACGCCGGTGCCGTCCGGGCCGCCGCGGAGGCGGAGACCCCCCGCGCCAAGGAGCCTCCGCGCGAGGCGCCGCCCGACCTCCTGCGGCGTTCGGTGCTCCCGGTCTCGCTCCCGTCCTCCACGCCGCGGCGTCGCTGGACGCGCGTGCTCGCGTGGGGTGCCCTCGGGGCGGGCGTGCTCGGCATGGCCGCCGTCGGCGGCATGTTCGCGTGGATCGGCGCGCAGGTTCCCGGCGTGGAGCAGTTGGCCACGTACCGGCCCCCGACCGTCACCGAGGTGTACGACGCCAAGGGACGGCTCATGGGCGAGATCTACGAGAAGCGGCGCTACGTCGTGCCCCTCGACCAGGTTCCCGAGCACGTCCGCACGGCGTTCATCGCCGCCGAGGACGCCGCGTTCCGCCAGCATGGCGGAGTCGACTACGCGGGCATCGTCCGCGCGGTCCTCCGCAACGCCGCGCAGGGCAAGAAGGCGCAGGGCGCGAGCACGATCACCCAGCAGGTCGCGCGCAACTTCCTGTTGTCGAACGAGAAGACCTACACGCGCAAGCTCAAGGAGGTCGTCCTCGCCTGGCGCATCGAGGAGGCGTTCGACAAGGACCACATCCTCTACCTGTACCTCAACCAGATCTACCTGGGGTCGGGTGCGTACGGGGTCGAGGCCGCCTCGCGGGTCTACTTCGGAAAGCACGTCTCGGAGATCTCGCTGCCGGAGGCGGCCATGCTCGCGGGGCTGCCGCAGCGCCCGAGCGAGTACTCGCCGCATCGCGACTTCGCCGCCGCGAAGGTGCGCCAGAAGTACGTCCTGCAGCAGATGGTCGACAAGGGTCACCTGTCCGCGGAGGACGCGGATCGCGCGTACCAGGCGCCCATCGACATCGTCGACCGCACCAACGAGTTCCTCCTCAAGGCGCCCTGGTTCACCGAGCAGGTGCGCCGCTACCTCGTGGCGACCTACGGCGAGGAGCGCGTCCTCAACGACGGTCTCGTGGTCCACTCCACCTGCGATCTCGACCTGCAGCAGCACGCGCAGGACGTCGTCACCCGGCACGTCACGGAGCTGGACGGCAGCCGCGCGGGTTGGCGCGGCGCGTCCGAGCACCTCGCGGAGGAGCAGATCGCCCCGCGGCTGGAGGCGCTGGCGCGCGAATCCGAGGATCTCACCGAGGAGCAGCGCTACCCCGCCGTCGTCCTCGAGGTGACGAAGACGCGCGCCATCGTGGGCCTGGGCGGCACGCGCCGCGGGGTCGTGCCGCTGGCCTGGACCACCTGGGCGTGGACGAAGGGCGGGCCGCGCAAGCAGGATGACCTCACCCGGGTGCTCTCGCGCGGGGACGTCGTCATCGTGGAGCTGGTCAAGCGGGACACGCGCGACGTGCCGGAGCTGGAGCGCGCGCCCGACATGCCGACGACGCCGCACGCGGCCGTGCGGGTCTACCAGGCCTCCGAGGTGCAGGGTGCCCTGTGGAGCTACCGCCTCACGGATGGCGCCGTACTGGCGATGGTGGGCGGGTCGGACTTCAAGGAGACGAAGTTCAACCGGGCCGTGCAGGCGTCCCGGCAGGTGGGCAGCACCTTCAAGCCCATCGTGTACGCCGCCGCCATCGACTCGCGGCGCTTCAGCGTCGCGACGATCGTGCAGGACGCGCCCATCATCTTCAACACCCTGAAGCAGCAGCTGTGGAAGCCGGAGAACTACGGCGAGGACTACATGGGCGACATCACGCTGCGCAACGCGCTGGCGCTGTCGCGCAACGTCGTCACCATCCGCGTGCTCGACGCCATCGGACTCGAGCCGGTCTACCAGCTCGCGCGCACGGTGGGCCTCGAGAGCCCGATGGACGTGGACCTCGCCATGGGCCTCGGGTCCGCGTCGCTGAAGATGCCGGAGCTGGCGCGCGCCTACTCGGTGTTCGCCACGAACGGCCACAAGGTCGACTACCACATCCTCGACCGCGTCATCGACCGCGACGGGAAGGTGCTCGAGCAGTGGACCACCCCCGAGTGGCCGCTCGTCATGGACGCCTCCAGCGCGGGCGTGACGAGCTGGCTGCTGCAGGAGGTGGCCCGCTCGGGAACCGCCGCGCGGTCCCAGCAGCTCGGGTTGCACGTGGCCGGCAAGACCGGCACCACCAACGACTTCCATGACGCCTGGTTCGTGGGCTACACGCCGGAACTGATGACGGCCGTGTGGGTGGGCTACGACCAGCCGAAGAGCCTCGGCGACACGTCCACCGGCGGGCAGGTTTCGCTGCCGATCTGGATGGACTACGTGCGGCAGGCCGTGCCCAAGGAGGCCGACCGCGACTTCCCCGCCATTCCGAAGGTGACGTGGTTGCCCGTCGACGACGCCACGGGCCGCTCCGTGGCCGGCGGTCGCTCCATGCCGTTCCTCGAAGGCACGGAGCCTGCGGGCGGCACGCTCGAGGCGGGGCAGGTCACCACCGAAGACCTGCTGACGACGGAGTTCTGATGCGCCTCGCCATGATGCTCCTGCTCGCGGCGTGCACCACCGGCACCTCGACCACGACTCCGACGTGTGCGCTCGAGGCGCCGCTGGCCACGCCCGCGGAGGCCGCGCCCGGCGAGACGGTCGTGCTCGTCGTCCGCCCGCTCACGCAGTCGCGCGATACGGTCGTGACCGTGGGCGACGCGCGCGCCGAGGGCGTAGAGGTTGCGCGGACGGAGTGCGCCGCGTGCGACACCTGCCGCGACGACTCCGGATGCCGGACCTGCGGGCCGGTGTGCGCCGCGTGCGTCGAGGCGTGCGCGCCGTGCGTCGAGACCGTGCGGTTCACCGTGCCCGCGCTGCCGCCCGGGCCGGCCGTGGTCACCGTCCGCAACGGCCTCGGTGTGAGCGCGCCCGGCACGCTGGGCGTGCTGGAGTCGGAGACGGCCGACAGCGGGCGTTAGCCCGCGCGCATCCGCAGCCACGCGCACAGGTCGTCGAGCGCGGACGCGCGGGTGGCGTGCCAGCGCGCCGCAGCGCCGTCGAGCACGAGCACGTCGCGCTCGGTGTGGCCCAGCACGTTGGCGAACACGAGGTCGCTGCCGGTGCGCGTCGCCTGGGCCCGCGCGATGGCCTCCAGCTCCGCGGCGTCCACCCGCGGATCGGCGGCCTTGAAGCTCACGAGCACGCAGTCCGGCGCCCACGTGCGCACGTGGTCCACGATCTTCGGCGCCGGCACCATGCGCAGCACCAGCTCCGCGGCGCCGCTGGCGATCTTGCCCGGCGGCAGCGCGGCCTGCTCGTAGTCCCCGACCGCGGCACTGTGCACCAGCACGCCGCGCGGGTTGCGGCGCAGCCAGGCCTCGACGCGCGCCATCAGGTCGCGGGTGCCCTCGAACGTCTCGCGGGTCGGCGCGGGCGCGTCGGGGTGCCGCAGCGCGTCGAGCTCCGCGCGCAGGCACGCCTCGACGCTGCCGAGCAGGTGCACGTCCAGCCCGTGCCCCGAAA
>JBDLRI010000007.1:0-24427 GCA_039800105.1 Pseudomonadota bacterium | reverse complement strand
ACTGAACGCGAACCTGGCACTGGGCGTGTTGAGCGGCAGCAAGCTCGAGCTCACGCAGGACGGCTTCCACAACACCAACTTCACGCCGGCGGTGAGCGGCGGGACCGTGGTGCGCTTCTAGCAGGCTGCTGAAAAAGGCCCTGGCCCTACCTGCCAGCGCCGAGCGAGGCAAGCCCGGCGCGTCACGAGGGCGGCGCGCGGAGCCGAGACGAGTGAAGGCGTGGCCGAAGCCACGTCGAGCGAGTCGCAGGCGAGCACGTCGGACGCAGTAGCGCGGGGCGCCGCCGCAGCCGGTGATGGTTTTTCAGCAGCCTGCTCGGGAGCTGGCTCCTGGGGCGGGGGGCTTTGCCCGCCCCCCGCAACGCCCCCGGGCCCATCGTGTCCGGTCAGCGCGCCGGACGATCCTGGCTCGCGACGCTCCAGCCGCAGAGCTTGTAGAGCAGGCGCGCCGCGACGTTGCCGTCCCACTCGGCGTCGCCGATCTCGTTGAGGTCGAAGCCGACGATGCGGCGCCGTGCGGCCAGCTCGCCGAGCAGGATCGTCACGTCGCGGAACGACAGGCCGCCCGGCACGGGGGTGCCCGTGGCGGGGCACCAGCTCGGGTCCATGCCGTCGACGTCGAAGCTCACCCACACGTTCTTGGGCAGGCTCTCGACGATCTCCTCCACCCAGCTGAACCAGGTGCGCCCGCGGGCCAGCCCGTGCGCCAGATCGCGGTCGAAGAAGGTGCGGATGCGCGCGGGGTGCGCCGCGATGAAGTCCAGCTCGGCGGCGCCCACGTCGCGGATGCCGACCTGCACGAGCTTCCCGACGTTCGGCACGCGCGTCACCACGTTGTGCATGATGCTGGCGTGGCTCCATGTGAAGCCCTCGTAGGCATCGCGCAGATCGGCGTGGGCGTCGAGGTGCAGGACCCCGAGGCCGGGGTGGCGCGCGGCCGCGGCGTCGATGGCGCCGAAGGGCACGGAGTGGTCCCCGCCCACGATCGCCGGGATGCGTCCGAGCGCCAGGATCGCCTCGGTCATCGCGCGCACGTGTCCGTTCACGCGCCAGCCCAGGGCGTTCACGCGGGCGGCCGCCTCGGGGTTTCCGCCCCCGCTCTCGATCACCGCCTGCGCGTCGGGCTCGGCGGCGTCATCCCACGCGAGGATGTCGGGATCCTCGTCGAGACCGAGGATTCCGTGCCGCCACGCCGGACCGACGTCGAGGTCGTGCAGGTCCACCTGCAAGCTGGCCTCGCGCAGGCGCGACGGACCGTTGCGCGTGCCGCGACGGTAGCTCGTCGTGGCCTGCCAGGGCACGGGGAGCACGTGTACGCGGGCGTTCTCGTTGATCTCGGGCAGCCCGTAGAGGCCGCCGCCGGTGGCGGGCGCGTCGGGGTCGAAGGACATGCCGGCCGACTAACGGACGGGGGGGCGTTGCGGGGGGGATGTCCCCCCCGCCCTAGGATGCGTGATCGAGGGAGTCCACGTCGCGGAGGGCCGGTGCGCGCCACGCCGCGATCGCCACGACACCCAGCGTCCCGGCGCCGCCGAGGATCACGGCCGGAACGGCCCCGAGCCAGGCCGCCGACAGGCCGCTCTCCAGCTCGCCGATCTCGTTGCTCACGCCCACGAACAGCAGGTTCAGCGCGCTGACCCGCCCGCGCATGGCGTCGGGGGTGTGGACCTGCACGAGGGTCTGTCGGATCACGACGCTCACCTCGTCGGCGATGCCGGTCAGCAGCAGGAAACCGCAGGACAACGCGAAGCTGCGCGACAGTCCGAAGCCGATCGTGGCGAGCCCGAAGACCGCCACCGCGGCGAGCAGCGTCCGCCCGGCGTGGCGTCGCACGGGGTGGACCGCCAGCCACGCCGCCGTCAGGGCGGCCCCGACCGCCGGTGCGGCGCGAAGCATGCCGAGGCCGGTCGGCCCGACCGCGAGGATGTCGCGGGCGTAGATCGGCAGGAGGGCCACGGCGCCGCCGAGCAGCACCGCGAACAGATCGAGGGTGATCGCGCCGAGCAGCACCGGGCGGCTTCGGACGTAGTGAAGGCCCTCGAACATCTCCGCGAGCCGCCGCGGCGGACCCCCCGCCCCGCGGATCGACGGCAGCCCGAGCTGCAGCACGAAGGAGACGACCAGCAGCACGGCCGCGACGGCGTAGACGGCGGTCGCGCCCCCCGCCGCGTACACGAGGCCGCCCACCGCGGGACCCGCCACGGAGCCGACCTGGTAGGTGCTGGAGGACAGCGCCACCGCGCTGGGCAGCGCCTCGGCCGAGACGAGCCGCGGAAGCAGCGCCGCGCCGGCGGGACCCGCGAACGCCCGCGCTGCGGCGAGCGGCACGAGCACCGCGTAGAGCGTGGCCGTGCCCACGGTCGGCAGGCCTCGCCACGCGATCGCGAGCAGTCCGAGCGCGCAGACCGCCCAGGTCGCGCTGCACGCCCGCAGGATGCCGGCCCGGTCCCCCCGGTCGGCCACGCTTCCCGTGAGGGGCCACAGGACCAGCACGGGCAGGAACTGTACGAGCCCGACGAGGCCGAGATCGAGGGCGCGTCCGGTGGCGTCGTACACCTGCCAGCCCACCGCCACCGACATCATCTGCAGCGCCAGCACGCCGCAGATGCGGGCCCCGAGCAGGCGGCGGTAGTCCCGATGGGCCAGGGCGGCGCGTGCGGACATGCCGGGGGCCTATCGCCGCGCGCCCGCGCGTGAGCGGCGGAATAGCGTCGTGCGCATGGGCCGGACCATCCTGCTGCTCCTCGTCTCCAACGTGTTCATGACCTTCGCGTGGTACGCCCACCTGCGCGACCTGCGCGACAAGGCGCTGTGGATCGCGATCCTCGCGTCCTGGGGCGTGGCGTTCTTCGAGTACTGCCTGCAGGTCCCCGCCAACCGCATCGGCTACGGCGCCCTGAACCTCCAGCAGCTCAAGATCCTGCAGGAGATCCTGAGCCTCGGCGTGTTCGGGGTGTTCGCCGTCGCGTACATGGGCGAGCGGCTGAGCTGGAACTACGTCGGTGCCGGCGTCTGCATGGTCGGGGCCGCGTGGTTCATGTTCCGGGGGTAGTCGCAGCCGCGACGGGGCGCCGGTGGCGCGCGTCCAGACCGGCTGCGGGCCAGGCTAGTCGCGCGTCTTCCGGGCTTTCCGGCGGGCGGGCCGGGCCTGTTCGGAGGGCGGCTTGGCGTCCGCACGGGCCGGGGCCCGTTCGGCCGTGGGGGCCTTCTCCGTCACGCCCGTCGTGGCCGGGTTCACCGCGGGTGGCGCAGCGGCCCCGCTCGCGGCCGGCTTCTCGGGTGCCTTGCCCTCGAGCACGTCACGCACGTCATCGGCGGCGTCGCGGGCCGCACCCTGCGCGAGCTTGACCCATCCACGCGTGCTTTCCGAACGCGCGTACCAGGCGTCGGCAGCGCTGGCGACCTGTACGGTCTCGTCCTGCGCGCCCTCTGCTCGGACCGTGACGGAGAAGCGCGTGGGCAGCGCGGCGGGCACGTCGGCCTCGGCAACGTAGCCGGTGCTCTTCAGCTTCAGGAACTTGTCCATCCAGATTCCGAAGCCCTCGTCCTTCTCGCCTCCGCTGCGCTTCCAGTACGCGGCGGCGCGGTCCACGCGCGCCTCCTGGGTCCACGCCTGGGTCGTCGCGCCCTCGGTGAGCGTCACCGACGTGATCGTCTCGACGGCCGCGGCGGCGAGGTTGCGTTCCGGCAGGCGTGTGCCGGCGAACTTCAGCGGCTTGAGCAGCTCGTCATCGATCACGAACACACGCTGGCTCGCCTCGTCCCGTACGTAGACGTCGCGGGAGCCGTACGTCTCGCCGCCGACGGTCAGCGTCATGGTGCGGCCCCCGTGCTCGACGGTCATGTGCGTCTCGGCGGCGGAGAGGCCGAAGGAGTCGAGCTTCTCGCTGCCCACGTCCTTCAGCTCGCGAAGGGCCATGAACGGGCTGAGCGTCTCCACCAGCTTGTCGGCGGCGGAGCCGGCCTTGAAGCGCGAGACCTTCGTCTCCTTGGATTCGGCACCGTCCACCTTCTTCGTGCGGGTCTCCTCGACGGTGACCCACCAGTACGCGCCGAAGGAGTCCGCGCGGCGCTCGAACACGACATCGAGGTCCGGGCCGTCCCATCGCACGCGCGTCAGCTCGTCCTTCTTGCCGTCCGCCAGCAGCACACCCTCCCGGGGCGCGGCCTCATCGGCGGTCCAGCGGTGCCACGCGGCGCCCAGCGACAGCGCGAGGACCGCGCCGAAGAACCCGACCTGCCGGCTCATGCTGCCCCCTTCGCGCGACGACGGCTCACGCGGAACCAACCCGCCAGGAACACCAGCGCCGGCATGCCCACGCTGGTCCCGTAGAACCACGCGGCCTCGCCTTCCTTGGTGTGCTGGATCTTCACGTCCTCCTCGTTCTCCACCTCTCCTCCGAGGACGGGGTCGGCGGTGAGCCAGCCGAGCGCCTCGACGAGGTAGAGCTGGTTGCCGGGGACCTGCCGCAGCACGAGGTTGCTCGCCCAGGTCGCATCGCCGATGCTCGCGACGCGCCATTCCTTGTCGCCCGTCGCGGGTCCGCTCGCGACGAAGGCCAGGTCGTGTCCCCCGCGGGTCTCCGTGGCGGCGTCGATCTCGTAGTTCCCATCGAGGTCCCGCCACCATTCGGTGGAGCCCTTCACGGTGACGGTCACGCGTCCGGCGTGCCCGTCGGCCTCGTGCAACGCCACCGCCTTCGGGGTGATGAGACCGTACTGGCTGGCCGCCTTGTTCAGGTTCGCCACGCTCTCGTGGCTGCCGAAGCGGTTGGTTCCGACGTTCGCGCGATCCGCGAGGCCGCGCGTGAGCGGCACGAAGCGGGTGTCGGACATGAGCACGCCCGGCTCGACGCGCACCCCGCCCAGCGCCGCGAGGGCCGCGTCGGGGGTGTCGGTCGGCTCGAACATCAGCAGCAGGGCGCCGCCACGGTCACGGTACGACTGCAGGGCCGCGATCTCCTCGGCGAGGAGCGGCTTCTTCGGCCCCGCCACGACCACGACGGCCGCGTCGTCGGGCACGGACTGGGCCAGGCCCTCCGCGACCCCGAGCTCCTTCACCTTGAAGTGCAGCTGTTCGAAGACGCCCTTGAGCGTGCCGAGGTTCTCGTCGTCGCCGGCGGCGCCCTTCCAGTAGAGCTCCTCGTGGCCCACGGTGAAGTAGGCCGTGCGCTTGTCGCGCGAGAGCTTCAGCAACGCGGTCTGCACGCGGCTGTCGAGCTTCCGGAGCTCCTTGCGGGCCGCGTCGAGCTTCTCGCCGATCTTCACCGTCTCCACGGCCTCGCCCTTGGCCAGGGCGACGGTGCCGTTCTCCCGGATCTTCCACTTCTTGGCGAGGTCGGGCGCCATGGCCACGTCCATCACCTCGACGGTGAGGTTGCCGCCCTCGAGGTCGTCGAAGTACGGGCGCACCTCGCGGAGCACCTCCGAGGAGGCCGGGAAGAACAGCACGGCGCGGGCCGGCGCGTCGAGGCCCTCGATGGCCGCGCGGGTGCTGGCTCCGACCGCCGTCGTCTTGAAGAAGCTGTAGTCGAAGCGCTCGTTGGTGTCCTTGGCCAGCCAGTTGAGCGGGAACAGCGCGCTGAGGCCGAGCGCGAGCACGAGTCCGCCCTCGGTGGCGACCTTGAGGCGCAGCGGGTGGACGCTGTGCGGGGACGCGTGCAGCGTGCGGTCGATGGCGATGGCGGGCAGGGCCCCGAGCACCCACGCGAGCGCCGTGGCGCACTGCAGCAGGATGCGCGCACGCTGCGCGGTCTCTCCGGTCAGGCCCATCGCGCCGACACCGGCGTGGGTCGATGCGGCGTAGAACGCGACCGAGAGGAGGCTTGCGCCGTAGAAGGCGAGGGCACGACGCGTCGCCGTCGGGTGACGGCGGAGGCTCCGCGCGCGCCGGGCGATGGCACCGAGGACGAGGACCGCGCCGACGCCGTCGAGGCTCCAGCGTACGGCCCCGTCGAACATGCGCTCCCCGAGGAAGACGGCGAAGCTCCCGACGAGGTAGCTCGCGGCGACCGGGCTCATTCCCACCTCCGGGCGACCAGCGACCGCATCGCGAGCAGCAGGAACGCGAAGGTCACCGACGCGAAGAACACGACGGACTCGGTATGGATGCGCCCCTCCTCGAACGGCTTGAACTGCCGGTCGAAGAAGGCGACGTACGACAGCAGATCGTTGAAGGGCGCGTCCAGCACCTTCGCGAGCCGCCAGCACGCCAGGAAGAACACCACGATCACGGCGGTCACGACGCCCGCGAGCAGCTGGTTGCGGGCGATGGCGCTCGCCCAGGTGCCGATGGCGATCCCGGCCGAGCCCATGAGCATCACGCCGAGGTAGCCCACGGCGATCTCCTCGAAGCTCACGCGGCCGTTCTTCAGGATCATCGCCGGCATGTAGAGCGTGAGCACGGCGAAGAGAAGCATGAACGCCAGCCCCGAGAGGTACTTGCCGAGCACGATCTGCGTCTCGGACAGCGGGCTCGACTCCAGCAGCACCATCGTCCCCGTCTGGCGCTCCTCGGCGAAGAGCCGCATGGTGACGAACACCGCGCACGTGAGCGCCACGCCCCCGGTGAGGTAGAAGAAGTCCTCCAGGACCTCCGCCGAGTAGCGCGGCGTCGACGTGAGCGCGTAGAAGTTGAAGAACAGGCCGTCGATGAAGAGGGCGAGCGCGAGGATCGCCCACCCCCATGCGGTGTTGACGTAGGACCGGAAGTCGCGTCCGGCCACGAGCAGGATGCCGTTCATGCCGCCACCTCCCGGGTCAGGCCGAGGAAGATCGTCTCGAGTTCGGTCTCGTCCTCGACGAGCCGACGGATTCCCACGCCGGCTGCGACCCATCGGGCGACGAGGGCCTCGCGGGTGTCGCCGGAGAGCGCCACGTGGACGCGCCAGGTGCCGTCCCCGTCATCGCGCAGCTCCGAGCCCGTGACCGAGGCGTCCGCCAGCGCGCCCTCGATGGCCGCGCGCGCACCCCGCAGCACCGCGGTGAGGCGCACGGCGCCCCCGCGGGCCCGGGCGGCGAGTTCGGCCTCCGTGCCCTGCGCCACGATGCGGCCGCCGGCGAGCACGAGGATGCGGTCGCAGGTCTCGCTGATCTCCCCGAGGATGTGGCTGGACACGAGCACGGTGCAGTCGCGCGCGAGGTCCCGGATGACCTGCCGCATCTCCACGATCTGCCGGGGGTCGAGGCCGCTGATCGGCTCGTCCAGGACCACGAGGCGCGGCTTGTGGACGATCGCCTGGGCGATGCCGCAGCGCTTCTTGTAGCCGTGGGACAGTTCCCCCACGATCCGGTCGGCGACGTGGGAGAGCTGCGTGACGCCCAGCACCTCGGGCAGGCGCGCCTCGACCTCCGCGCGCGACATACCCTTGAGCTGCCCGCAATAGCGGACGAACTCGCGCACCGTCATCTCCTTGTAGAGCGGCGGCTCCTCGGGCAGGTAGCCGATGCGGGCGCGGAACGCGGCGCCCGCCTCCACCAGGTCGACCCCGTCCACCGACACGGTGCCGGCGGTGGGCACGACCAGCCCCGCCAGAACCTTGAGCGTGGTCGACTTGCCGGCCCCGTTCAGACCCAGGAAGCCGACGATCTCGCGCTCGGCGATGCGGAACGAGAGTCCCTCGACCGCCCGATGGTCTCCGTACCAGTGGCCCAGCCCCTCGACGTGGATCATGCGATGCTCCCCGGTCTGCGAAACGGGCACGTCCTTATCACCGTGCCGGCATCGTCAAGGGTCATGGAATGTCGGGCGTCGCGCCGTCCCAGGGGATGCCGAGCGCCTCGAGACGCGCGCGGAGGGCGGCCACGTCCGTCTCCTCGACCAGCGACTCGCTCTCACCCACGTGCCGGCGCAGGAGCGGGCCGGCCACGATGTCGCGCCGGAGCGCTGCGGCCGCCGTGGCCGGCAGCCGCACCAGGCGCGCGGGACGGCTGGTCACGGGCGCCAGGGGGCCGCCCGCCCGGACGCGTGCTTCCAACTCCCCCGGAAGCTCGCCGCCGTAGGCGTCGCGGAGGGCGGTGACCAACCCCTCCGGATCGGCATGCGTGCGGTGTTCGGGGAGGTAGACGAGGTCACCCTGTTCCCGGCCGGCGGGTCGCGCCACACGCGCCACGAGGGCGCGCACGGGCAGGGAGTCCCAGCCCGCCGGCACGCGGAGACGTGCGTTGGCGCCGATCTCCGCGAGGAACCGCCCGCGCGGCGGGGTCGTGTAGTCGAAGGCGCGCGTGCCCGGGGGGATCTCGGCGGCGTCGGCCACCCGCACGAGCGTTCCGTCGTCGCGTTCCAGCACGTCTACGCCGGTGCGGATCACCACCCGCGTGGCGGATCGCTGCCACTCGGTGAGGCTCTCGCGGACCGTATGGGGCACACCCGTGCGGGAGAGGCGCTCCAGAAACGCGACCGGGTCGGTGTGTCCGGCTTCCAGGTCGGCCGCGACGCCGTCTCGCGAGAGGCGATGACGGTGCATGCGCAGCCCCTCGACCCACGGCGCCATGCGCGCGATGCGTCCGTAGTCCTCGGGGTCCACGTCGCCGGCGTGGACGAGGATGTCGAGGTCGGGGAGCACCATGATGCCGCGACCATGGGCGGGTCCGTCCGACTCCTCGGAGGGGGGCCGGCGCAGGGCCGTCACGCCTCCCTGGGGATCGCGGGCCGCGTCGAGGACGCCGATCCGGTGGAGCACGTCGGCGACGTCGCGCGCGGCGGGCGCCTCGATCCGGTTCCAGCCGTCATCATCCCACGGGTCCTGCCGGCCGGGGTAGCATCCCGCGGCGGGGGAGGCGGCGACCTCCCGCAGGTGCGAGCGCATCCATGCGAGGCTCGCCTCGAGGTCCGTCCACGCGTCGCCGACCCAGCGCGCGAGGACGGAGGCGAAGGCCTGTCGTACCGGGTCGTCGAAGAGGTCGGCGGCGTCCGGGATGGGCCGCGCGTGGGCCTCGGGAAACCCCTCGAGGCGCCCCCCCACCGGACGGACGCGGCCCGTGAGGCGCGCGTGCGCCAAGGCCAGTGCCCAGCGGCGTTCGTCACCGCCGAAGCTCTGCCACATGCGACGCTCGGTGTCGCGACGAAGGGAGCCGTCCATCGTGAGCGGTGCCGGCTTGCGCTCGAGGTGCGCTGCCAGCACGATGGCGTCCCAGCGGGCGTCCGAGGGCGGATACGACGGCGCGGGCGAGGGCGTCGCCGCGGGGAGTGGCGGCAGAGGGAGCCGTCCGAGGGCCGGGTTGAGGCGGCAAGCGCCGGCGTAGTCGGTCGGTCGCAGCGTGCCTCCGCCGGGGGACGGCGCGCGCGTGAGCAGCGCGGCCATGCGCCACAGCGGGAGGCCCTCGGCCTCGATGCGGGGGCGCAGCCGGTCGGGCGGGGCCTCCCCCGGGCGGGTCGAGAGCCGCAGCAGGAGCAGCAGATCGGCTGCGGACTGCGGAAGGGTCGCGGCAGCGGCCCCGAGGGCGTCCGGGGAGTCGACGTGTTCCGGGGCGATCGTCATCGTCGCGCGGAACGCGGGATCCCACGCCGCGACGACGGCGCGCGCATCGTTCGGGCGCGTGCTCACGCCGAGGCCCGCGGGTCGGCACCGACCGGAAGGTCGATACCCCATTCGGACGGGCCCGGTGCCTTCAGGCCGGAGGGAAAGCGCCCCGACGCGCGGATGCGAAGGTATCGCCCGACCCACGCGCGTACCTCGGGTGGATAGCGCATCTGCCACGTTCCCTCGGCGGTGCGCTCCCGGGCGAAGCCCATCCATTGGAGCACGTCCGGATGGGCGTCGATGGGCGACGTCGCGTGCGGGCCCTCGAGGAAGACGAGGTCCCCGCTGTCGGCACGGCCGATGTGGGGGTTCTCCGGCGGGGGCGGGAGCGCCTCGGCCCAGGCGACGAAGGCATCGAGCGCATGCGGCGCCTGGGCGCGCTGTGCCATGGCGATCAGCGCCCGGCCGCATGCCTCCGCGTCGTTTCCTGCGCGGTGCGCCTCCACGAGCTGGACGCCGAGGAAGCTGGTCAGCGTCCCGAGCTTGTAGTCGGGCAGGCGTCCCCCCGAGGGAAGGTGCTTGCGGGCGACGTCATAGGTGTCGAGCTCCACCATGCGGCTGGGCCAGCGCAGCCCGGCACGTGCCAGCTCGGCCGCGAGGAACCGAAGGTCGAACGGGAGGTTGTGCGCCACGAGGATGCCGGGTCGGTCGAACAGCGCGCGGACCTCCGCCGCACAGTCCTCGAAGGCCGGCTTGCCGAGCAGATCCTCGTCCCGGATGCCGGTGATGCGGGTCGTGTCGGCCGACAGCGGCGCGCCCGGAGAGAACAGGAACTCGTGACGCCGCACGTCGCGCACCTGCCCCGCCTCGTCGGCGCGCATCTCGACGGCCGCGAGCTCGATGACACGGTCGCCGTTCTCGGGAGAGAGTCCCGTCGTCTCGGTGTCGAACGCGAGGATGACGTGGTCCGTCCAGCGCATCGGGCGGGGCTAACCCGTTGACGCCCCCGGCAGCGGGAGGAAGGGGCCAGGCCGGGCTTCCTCCGCGGCGCGTCGCTCGGCGGCGATGGCCGCGAGTGCGTCGGCGAGGGCTTCCTCGCGCTCCCATCGCGCAAGGGTGCGTCGGGTGCGCCGCGCCTTGCGGACCCACCCGAACGCGAGGAGGCCGGCGAGCGTCGGCCAGCCGAGGGCTTCCGCCCATTCCAGGGCACGGTGCCACGCCAGCGGCGCGGCCCAGTCCGCGCGCCAGCGCGCCTCGAGCGTGGCAAGCTCCTCCCCGGTCGCGAGGCGCAGCGCGTCCGGTGCCGCACGCCCCTCGGCCATGGCGCGGATGAGGGTGCGCAGGGAGGACTCGCCGTGGTCCTGCCGCAGCCGGCCGAGGAAGTCGGTCGCGGCCGCGTAGGCGATGCGGGCGTCGAGAGCGTCCTGCGGGAAGGTTCGCGTGATCGAGGCGAGGGATGGGAGGCCGGCGCGCTCCAGCAGGGTGTGCGCGGTATCCGGGCCGAGCTCCCCGGCGTAGAGGCGGGCAAGTCCTTCCTGCAGCCAGCGTGGCACCGGCGGGCCGCCCGCACCGTCGCGGAAGGCGTGACCGAGCAGCACGTGCACGATCTCGTGGTCGAGCACCGTCGTCAGCGGCGTGGTGTCGACGGGTCGGGCCGAGGGGGCGCGCAGGAAGATCCAGCCGCGGGATGGCCACGCCGTCCCGTCCGCCCATTCGGGGGGAAGGCCCGGCTGCATCCGCGCGAAGTCCTCCGCCGTCGGTGCCACGTAGATGGACAGGGCGCGTCCGGCGGGGACCCCAAGGGCCGCGG
Source organism: Pseudomonadota bacterium (assembly GCA_039800105.1). Classification (GTDB taxonomy): domain Bacteria; phylum Myxococcota_A; class UBA796; order UBA796; family SXON01; genus CAMAXZ01. The sequence continues at coordinate 13,156 of JBDLRI010000007.1, read as the reverse complement.
CGAGGCGAGGCACGGCGGTCGCGGCGTGGTCCGCCAGGTTCCGCGCGAGCTCCCGGTCGTCCTCGGACGCGTACACCCTCGCCCAGAGACCGTCCTCCACCCACCACCCCCCCGAGGGTGCCGCGACCGTGTCCGGCGGCGGCTCGGGGGCGCTTCGCCACGACGGCGAGGCGGGTGCGCCCCACGCGACGTGCCAGAGGAACAACAGGAGCGCGACGAGGGGTCTCACGACAGGAAGGTGTGCACCCGGATGACATCGGCAAGTCCGCGCGAGGGCCGGGTGCGGAGCCCCTGAGCCCTCAAGCGGGCCCGGAGGGTTCGTCCCAGCCGTCCTCCACGCGTGCCCGCAGGACCGAGATTCCAGTGGCGCGCGCATCGGACGCCAGTTTCCGTGCGAACCACCGGTGGCGACGCACGAACACCCGCTTCACGGCGTCCGCGACGAGCTGCGGGGCGGGCCCCGCCGGCGCGAAGGTGATGGCGTCGACATACCGGCATCCGTCGGGCGTGGGCTCGAAGAGATGTTCGTGGCTCCACGCGCGGAACCACGTGTTCTCCGAGGTGTCCACGTAGCGGACGCCGGGTTCCACCTGCGTCAGGCGCAGCGGCCACACGGGAAGTCCGCGCCCGAGCGGCCCGCGTACCCGCAGCACCGTCTCGCGCGGCGCATCCCCCTCGAACGAGACGGCACCCTCCACCCATCCCGACGGCAGGCCGAGACTGGCGGCGAGCGCGGTGGGATCGGTGTGGGCGCGCCACACCGTCTCCACCGGGACGAGATGACGGGTCCAGACGCGGAGATGGAAGCGCATGGGGTCGCCTATCGCGCGCGCCGGGAGACGCCCGTGACAGGTCGCCCGCGCGCGTCGAGGTAGCCGAGTGCCTGGAGCTGGGCGCGCACGGCGTCCGCGCCGGGGGCCTCGTCCACGGCGAGAGCGTCGGTCGCGTCCACGTCGAGCCGCCAACTGTCGACGGTCGGCGGCAGGCGCGCGATGCGGAAGAGGTCGTCCCGCACGCGCCCCGGTTGGTCGGCGGCGGGAGGAAGGCCCAGGAGGGCCGCCACGGTCGGACCGATGTCGAGGACGTCGAGGGCGGCGCGCATCCCCGTACCGCGCACCGAGGGGCCGACCGCCAGCAGCACGGCCGGATCGCGATGCTGGCCGACGGCGACGCCCGCTCCGGCCTCCACGCCGCCACGAAAGCCGTGGTCGGACACGACGAGCAGGGTCGTGTCCGCGTCGATCACCGCGCGCACGCGCCGCACGACGCCGTCGAGCACGCGGTACACGTCGGGAACACGCCCGGTGGGGGCCTCGCCCGGAACGGGGTCGGCCCAGTGGAGGTGGCTGACTTGGTCCGCCATCGCGAGGTACACGGCACCGAGGCGGGCACCCGCCTTCGGCCAGACGGCCTCGAACACGCGCAGGTGGGACTCGTCGCGCGCGTAGGGGTGGACGAAGCCGGGGACGCTCGCCTCGGCCACCTGCGCCCCGAGCGGGGACGCCGCGAGCCAGGACGGCCCGGGGATCTGCGTCTCCGCCAGGGTGAGGAGCGCATCCGGCGACGCCAGCCCCCAACGCTCGACCGGACCCGGCGGCGTACCCGATGTCCCCGCGCGGTCCATCGGCGGCGTCCAGGCGAAGCGGTCGCTCAGGAGTGCGCCGGGAATGGGTGCTGCGGGCCAGGTCATGAGCCACCCGCACACCACGCTCGCCTCTCCGCGGGCGGCCAGGCGGTCCCAGATCCGCGCCACCCGCACGTCGGCTCCAGTGTAGGCGGCACCGTTGGGCCGGGCCCAGCCGCCGATGCCGTGCACCTCCGCCGGGTATCCGCTCGCCATGGTGGTCCACAGGAGGGGAGACATGATCGGCTCCGGCACGGACACATCGGCCCGCAGTCCCTGCTGCGCCAGCGCTGCGAACGCGGGCAGGGCGCCCGCTTCGAGCATGCGGTCGAGGAGGACGCCGTCCAGGCCGTCGAGTCCGAGCACCACGACCCGCGCACGCCCGGCGGCGGAAGCGCGCGCCGGAAGCCACGGGGCCGACTCCGGTCCGCGCGGGGCCGTGGCCTCCGATCCGGTGCAGGCGGCCAGCGCCGACGCGGCGAGCAAGGCGAGAAGGGGCGGCGTCCACGCGCCAGCCCTCGGAGGGCGCACCATGCGCGATGCTAACGCCACGGCGGCGGTCCCGACGCGCCGTTACGCTGCCTCTGCTGTCGGAGCCATCCCGTGCGCCCCTGGCCTTTCGTCACCGCGCTCGCCGTCCTGCAGGTCGTCCTGTCGGGCGCGCTCCTCCGCGCGGGGGTGCCGACCGGGATGACCTACGTGTTCACGCCGTTTCTGGACGTCGTCCCCGGCGGGGTCCCCGTGTCGGAGGACGAGGCACGCGTGCTCGCCGCGCGCGGAAATGCGGAGGCGCGGGACATCCAGCAGGCCTACGCCCGCCTCGGCTCGACCCTTTCGCTCGATGATCTCGTCCGCGGCGTGGAGGCCCTGAGCGACGGCCGGACCCGTCTCTCGCCCGCGCAGGCCGCGCGGGTCGCCGCGATCCTTGAGTCCGCGCGCGCCGACCGGGCGGCACTCCTCGCCCTCCAGTCCGAGATCCTCGACCGGGAGGCCGATGTGGCGCGCAAGGTCGCCGTGCTGCGCGGGGAGCCCGCGTCTTCCCAGGCCCCCGGCGCACCGGTGGCCCCGTGAGCCCGCGGCTCGGCTGGGTCATCGCGGCGTGCCTGGCGGTCAGTTGCACCCTGACCGCCGTGCCGCTGCTCCGGCGAGGCCCGGGCTTCGCCACGCTGCCCATCCTCGTGCCCGTGTCCCTGGAGCACGAGCGGGCCCTGCGCGCCCAGCGCGGTCAGCCCGCCACCGTGACGGAGGACCCGGCCCGGCTCGCGCAGTCCCTTCTCGGGTCGCCCGCCGCGTCGCGGGCACGCCCCGGCGACGTGGCCGCCCTCCGGGACGCGCGGCTCGGCCTGCTCGACGCCCGCGAGCGTCGACACGTGCTCAACGTGCGGCTGATGGACGTGGGTGTCGCCGTGGCGCGGGTGCTCACGCCCGCGCAGTGGGATGCCGTGCACATGCACCGTGACGCGGTGCGGCGCGAGGCCGAGGCCGCGCTGTTCGACCGCGTGCTGCAGCGCCTGCGGACCCCCGAGGGCGCGGCCCCGTGAACGTCAACCTGGAGCTCACCGACCACTGCAACCTCAAGTGCCGCATGTGCAGCCAGTCGCTGCGCGACGAGGCCCATGGCGCACCCATGCGCTTCATGGACGCCGCCACGTGGCGCGCCGCCGTCGAGGGCCTGCGGGGGCTGCCGGACGTGACGCTGTGCCCGCACTGGCTCGGCGAGCCCACGCTGCATCCCGACTTCGACGCGCTCGTCGGGTGGGCGTTCGACCAGAACGTCGGAAACGCGCTGTTTCGGCACTTCAAGCTGCACACCAACGCGGTCATCCTGCCCGAGGCCCGCGCGCGTCTCCTCCTGGCGCTGGCGAATCGGACCGATCAGGCCGCGGACACCTTCGCCGCCGTGCATTTCAGCATCGACGCCCTGGGCGAGGAGGCCTACGCCGCGGTGAAGGGCGCGCCCCGCCGCGCGCAGGTGTACCGGAACGTGACGCGTTTCCTGGCCCTGCGCGCCGCCGCCGGGGTGTCACGTCCGCATGCGCACGTGGCGCTCGTCGTGCAGCCTGGCAACGCACACGAGGTCGAGGGCTTCGTGGAGCACTGGGCGGCGACGCTGGCGCGCCTCGGCAGGCCGTTCGCCCTGACCGGGGATTGGCCGGCGGATGCGCGCGACGCCATCTACCTGCGGCGCCTCAACACCGGCGACCAGGCGGGCGCCGACCGCCTGCACGCCGAGGCCTGCGCGCGTCTCGGCATCGCCGTGTCGCCGCGCGCGCCGGGGAGTTTCTAGCCGTACCGCGCACGGGACGGTGCGTTCAGGGAACCTCTGCCCCGCACGGTGGCACGTCGAGGTCGTTCAGTTCGGGATCCTCGCACACCTCGTTCACGGCGCCCGGCCCCTGGCAGACGGCGCGCTCGAGCCGCGCGAACCATTCCTTGCCCGCCACCGGCGGCGCGTCGTCCGCCCGCCCGTTCGGCTCCGCGTAGTCCACCTCGTCGGGAAGGGTGCACTCGCTCGGCTCGATGTCGTCGCACGACCCCTCGTACACGGCGAGCCCGTAGCTCAGGACGCTGTCGTCGATCGGAAGCGCGAAGGTGCGCACGACGACCGTGAAGGGGATCCCCGCGCGCTGGTCGGTGTCGATCTCGCAGAATTCGGTGGTCCCCCGTCCGGAATGCACGTTCGTGTCGCCGAACCGGCCGACCTGGACGCACTCGTTGAAGGCCATCGTGTGGGAGGTGCCGAGGGCGTCGTCGTAGACGGCGTTGAAGTCGCCCATCGCGACACCCGGCGAGCCGGTGTAATAGGCGGTCAGACCCACGGAGAGATCGGCGTCGCCATCGTCCTCGATGTGGTCACGGTAGCGGTACCGGCGGAGAGTGTCGGTGTCGAGCTGGTTGAACCAGAAGACGGCTTCGGGGTCGAAGACCACGCATACCGGCCCACCCGTGCCGAGGAAGCTCATCGTCGCGCCCCCGAAGATGCCCGGGTTCTCCGGCGCGCCGAGGCGGTCGTAGATGACGTTCGGGGAGGTGCGCGGGTCGAAGCCCGCGCTCTCGCGCTCCTCGAGGGTCACGATGTCGCGCAGGCCGAGGTCGACCACGGCGGGCACGTCGGTCAGGACCGGGCGAAAATCGGCCGCCCGGTCGCCGCAGGCGGCGATCATGAGCACGAGCATGGGCATCATTCCGCCTCCGTCACGAGTTGATCGAGCCGCACGATGATCTCCTCGTCCGGGCCCATGACCGGCTCGGAGCCAGCGGACACCCAGTCGCCCTCGTAGATGTAGAGGCTCGGGAAGTTGAGGAGGTTGTAGTGGGTGCGCCCCTGCGTGAAGTCCTGATCGTAGGTGTTGACCTGGCGTCCCGTGGAGGGGTCGCACGACGAGAACTGCCCGTTCACGTCCCCTGCGTCGAGGGTGATGCGCGGCGCGTCCATCCATCCCCAGACCCGCATGCCCTCGACGAAGACCGTGTGGGGCATGGTGAAGGCGGCCTCGTAGGCGTCGCCGGCGTCGTTGAGCTTGAAGTCGAGCTCGCCGACGAGGCCCACCTCGGCGTCCGAGGTGACGCGGTGGTAGTCGAAGCACGCCTGCTGCATCACGCTGGGTGAGAGGACCTCGGAGCCGTCACGGTCGAGCACGGGGTCGCCGAGCATGCCGGAGAAGTAGTCGAGGATGCCGTCGTAGTCGGCGAAGCGCCCGGTGACCACGCGACACGAGGTCGTCTCGAAACAGCCGTACTCGAAGCGCCCGACGGTCGTTCCACCGTAGGGGAAGGTGTTGCCCGGGTAGTTGGGCGTCACGACCGGACCCATCGCCGGGTGCGGGTACGGGAAGCTCTCGGTGTCGATCGCGGCGAACGCGCCCAGGTACACCGGCCCGATGAGCCGCATGTCCTCGACGAGGCCGTCGCAGGCGGCGGGATCGTCCGCGCAGTCGGTCTCGTTGAGGCGTCCGTCGGGACCGATCACGCCCTGGAGCGCGGCCGCGCGCGGCAGGATGACCTTGCCGCGGAAGTCCTTCTCGGGGAGCGTCTCCTCGAACGCGCACGCGGCGAGCGCGGGCAGGAGGAACAGGGCATGGATGCGCATCGTGCCTCCTAGAACGAGTACTTGAGGCCGACCTGGCCGGAGATCGGGCTCTGGCGGTAGGCGATGACGTACCGGTTGTCCGCGGCCACGAAATAGCTGTCGTAGACGACCGAGTACTGGTTGTTCGTGACGTTGTCGACCTGGGCGGTCGCCGCCAGCTTCCCGCGGCGCACGGGGATCTCCTGCTGCGCCAGCAGGCTCAGCTCCCAGTAGCCGTTCTCCCGGCCGTAGGATCCGCGGGGCTGCTTGAGCAGGGCCCAGGAGTCGCCGCCGTTCGCCACGCTGGATGCGTCGCTGTAGTAGTACCGGGTGATCGGCGCGCCGGACAGGTACGTGAAGCTGGTGCCGATCTTCGTCGTCCAGGGATCGTTGGGGATGTCCCACGCCGCCTGCACCTTGAACTGGTGGCGGATGTCGTAGGGCAGGTTGCCGTACATGAGCTGGACCTGCGCCGGGTTGGCGAGCTGCCCGCCCGTGCTGTCCTGCACGCGACCCTGGCTGACGACGTAGGAGTAGGTCCCGAACAGCAGCCAGCGCTTCACGAAGTTGCGCTGCAGCGTGAAGTCCGTCTGGTAGTAGTCGCGCTGCGCGATGACCGGCGTGCGCAGGCGGTAGAGCGTGTCCAGGGTGCCGTCGCCCGAGCCGATGTAGGTGTAGCCGTCCTCGTCGTAGATGAGGTTCGTCTCGTCGAAGCTGTAGACGTTGCGGGTGAACTTTCCGCTGAAGTCGACCCCGAAGGACACGTCGGGCACCACCTCGCGCTGCATGCCGAGGCTGAACTCGTCGGAGTGCGGTGCCGAAAGGCTGTCCGCGACGCGGATGCGGTTGGTCGTGCCGTAGTCGGCGGCGCTGTAGCCCGCGACCGAGCCCTCGACGTTGTCGAACGCCTCGCCGAGGAAGAGCTTTTGGCCCAGGTCGCTCTGGCTCAGGTAGCTCGCGACCGAAAGGCGCCCGGTGTCGTTGAACCGCCCGTAGCCGCCGTAGATCTTGGTCTTCTGGTCGTTCCACGGGTCCCACACCGCGTAGGCGCGCGGTCCGAACAGCCCGACGTCCACGATCGGCTGGTCCGCGTCGTTGCGCATCGCGGCACGGTCGTACCGGACGCCGTAGCGGAACGTCAGGTTCTCGATGGGCTTGTACACGTCCTGCACGAACGTGCCGAGGTGGTAGCCGGTGGAGCCGTACTGGGACGCGCCCGAGGCCTCGATGTAGTAGTAGTTCTTGAGCGTGTTGGGATCGAAGGGATTCTCGAACAGGTCGACGTACAGCAGGTTCCCGTTGTAGCCGAACACCTGGTCCCACGCGAGGTAGCTGCCCTCGACGCCGGCCTTCACGTCGTGCCGGCCGCCGAACGGATCCTCGACCTGCAGCAGCGCCAGCTTGGAGCTGAGCTCGGCGCGCCAGCGGTCGTCGAAGTAGTAGCTGGCGAAGTTGCCGCTGTCGTACGCGCCGAACAGGCCGGATCGCCCGGGGGTCTCGAAGTCGACGGTGTTCTCCGCCTCCGTCGGCCCGCAGGCGTTGTAGCCCAGCGTCCGGTCGTGCGAGCAGGGGACGCCGCTCTGGTCGATGAACACCTTCTGCAGCGAGGCCTGCGTCTCGAGGTTCGCCTCGGGGCTCATGAACCAGTTCCACTTGCCGGACGCGAGGAAGCCGCCCTGGGCCTGGCGCCCCTGCGCCTCCGGGAGCACCCGCTGGTTGAACTGGTCGGTGTTGTCGATCGTGGTGGGGTTGGTCGTGAACTGCAGCGTGAGGCGGTGCTCGGCGCTGGGCTGCGCGGTGAGCTTTCCGAAGAAGTAGTGGCCGTCGAAGTCGCGCGGCAGCGAGATGCCGACGTTGCTGTAGAGCGAGCGGTTGTACTCGTAGGACCCGAGGAACCACACCGTGTCCTTGACGATGGGGCCGGACACCGTGGTCGCGGCCTGCACGGTGAGCTCGGAGGCGTCGAAGCCGGTGGGCGCCAGCTGGTAGCCGTCCGCGGCGTAGCGCGCGTCCGTGCGCGGACCCCAGTTGCCGGAGCTCAGGAAGACGTTGGAGATCACCTCCAGCGTGTTCCCGCCGCTCTTCGTGACCACGGAGATGACCGCGCCGAGGCTCTCCCCGTACTCCGGGTCGAAGCCGCCGGTGATGACCTCGATCTCCTCGATCGCGTCGAAGTTGAAGTTGAGGCTGAAGGTGCCGGTGACGGGGTCCGTGGTGTTCACGCCGTCGAGCAGGAAGGTGTTCTCGTTCGTGCTCGCCCCGCCGGACGACGGGTTGCCGCCGCCGATCACGCCGGCCGTCTGGCCCACGATCTGCTGGTAGGACCGCCCGGACGGGATGCGCGAGAGGAAGTCCTTGTTGAAGTTCTGCCCGTTGCTGGCCTTCTCGGTGTCCACCGTCGGCTTGGCCTGCTGGACGGTGAGCTCCTCCTGGCCGACCTTGAGCTCCACGGTGAGCTGCGTGGTGCGGCCGATCGCCACCACGACGCCAGTCTTCCGGACGTTTCCGAAGCCCTGCTTCTGCGCGACGAGGTCGTAGCTGCCGGGTGGGAGCGCGGTGAAGAGGAAGTCGCCGTCGGGGCCCGTGGTGCGCTGCTGCGCGCCACCGATGAGCGCGGGCGAGGACAGCGTGACGAGCACGCCCGGCACCGCGAGGCCCCCGTCGTCGATCACGTCGCCCTTGATGTTCCCGGAGGTCGCGGAGGCCCACGCGGCGTTCATCGTCGCCAGCAGGAGGGCCATGAACGCGGCGAACCGGAGGAACGGGGAACGGAGAGGCGTCATGGAGCGGTTCCTCGGCCGGCAAGGACGGATGCGCGGTGGCGTAGGCTTAGTCGTACGCGGCCGTCCAGTCAACGCGCCCTCGGGGGCGCCCGCCTCCCGCCGGCCCACGGGTCGACAAGCGGGGCCGTGACGCGCTAGGGTGGCCCCCGAGGGAATCCCATGCGCGTGCTGTCCCGCCTCGTCCTCCTGGTGCTCGTGCCGGCGATGCTGGCACAGCCCGCCGGCGCAACCTCGCTGGCGCGGCTCAGCGTCGAGCAGATGACCGACGCCTCCGACCTCGTGGTGCGTGGCGAGGTCGTGGCGATCGACACCGACGTGGATGACCGCGGCCAGGTCGTCAGCCACGCGGAGATCCGGGTGGCCGAGGGCCTCAAGGGCCACGTGTCCGCGGGGGACCACGTCACGGTGGAGACGCCCGGCGGCGCGCTGGAAACGTACGTGGCGCGGGTCGACGGCGCGGCGCGGTACAGCGTGGGTGAGCAGGTGTTCGTCTTCCTCTCCGAGAAGCGTGGCGGGACCAGCTACGGCACGGTGGGGATGTTCCTCGGGAAGTACACCGTGAAGCAGGACCCGCGCACCGGCGCCGACATGGCGGTCCAGTTCACCGTGCCGTGGGGCCAGGTCTACGACGCGCGCTTCATCCCGAACCCGCCGGCGTCGGAACGCCTCGGTGCCGCGACGCTCGCGGATCGGGTGCGCGCACGCGTGACGGCCGGGTGGGACGGCGAGCCGATTCCCGGCGCCGACCCCGCGCGCCTGCGTCAGATCAATTCCCTTCAGCCGGGGGTCCGCTGATGCTGTCCCTGCTCCTCGCACTCGCGTCGCCCGCCCTCGCCTGGAAGCACACCCACTACGTGTGGGCCGCCTCCGAGTTCCCCATCCGCTGGCGGATGGACGATCAGGCCGAGGACAGCCTCCAGGCCGCTGCGGACGCACGCAGCGTCGACGTTCTCGACCTGCAGCAGCAGATGATCCAGATCGGATGGGACGGCTGGCTGGACGCGGAGTGTGCCGCGTGGGACGAATCGTTCGTCGCGGTCGAGCCGCTCGACTGTGCCAAGAACGACGGCACCTTCGGCTTTTATTGGGACGACCCGTGCGACCTCACCGAGCCCGGCGTGCTCGCCGTCACCTACAGCTACCAGAACGGCGTGCGGCAGGTGATCAACGGTGAGACCTACTTCGAGTTCGCGGACGCCGACATCACCTACAACGACAACGTCGACTGGGGTGTCCCCGAGCAGATCAACGGCCCTGCGTGCAGCGGCAAGTTCTCGCTGGAGGGCGTGACCACCCACGAGATCGGGCACTCCCTGGGCCTCGGCCATTCCTGCGAGCAGAGCGAGGTCTGCACGGACGCGGCGCTCGCCGACGCGACCATGTTCTGGTCCGTCGACGCCTGCGAGCCCGGCCAGGATGACATCAACGCGGACGACGTCCTCAGCCTGACCACGCTCTACGGTCCCTACGGCGGTTTCCGCGCCGTGGGCGCCCGCAACGGCGGGACCCCGCTCGACGTCCGCTTCGAGATCGTGTCCGACACCGAGGTCACCTCGGCGACGTGGGACTTCGGCGACGGCAGCGACCCGAGCACCGAGATCTCCCCGACCCACACCTTCACGCGGAAGGGCCAGTACACCGTGTCCGTGGACATGGAGCTGGAGGACCCCACCTGCGGCAGCTACAACTACCGCGCGAGCGAGCTGGCCTACGTCACGGCCTGCGAGCCGCCGTCCCCCGAGGCCGGTGCGGACGGCTTCTTCACGATGGAGCCCTCCGAGGGCCTGCTCTGGAAGACGCTCAACCACACCGACGTCACCGTGTACGGGTGCGTCGACACGATCCGTTGGGACGTCTACCGGGGCACCTCCGAGGGCGACATCACGCCCGACAACCTCGTGACGACGCTCGGCGCCTGGTCGCCGCTCGTCGAGTTCCCCAAGGCCGGCGACTACGTCGTCGTCATGAACGTCGGCGGTCCCGGCGGCCTCACGGCGAGCTACGTCACGGTGTCGGTGGCGGCCGAGGAAGGAGCGGGGTGCTCCACCGCGCGCGGTCCGTCCTCGCTCGGCGTGCTCGGCCTCGCGGCCGTTGCGCTGCTCCGGCGGCGTGCCCGGAGCCGGCGCCCCTGAGTCCGTCGGGAGTGCCTCGCATGGCTCCCGTGGCGGGTGGGCTCCGGGCTTCGGGCGTGCTGGGTCTCGTCGCGCTCGTGGCGTGCGGCCCCGCGCCGCAGGAGGGGGGTGCCGAGGGCGTGGGGCTGCTGGCGCTGGCGCCGGTCGAGCTCCGTGTGGACGCGCCGCAGCCGGCGATTCCCTCGAGCGGCGCGATACCGATTCCCGGACCGTGGCGCCTCGGGGGTGCGGAGCACGGGGTGCGCAGCTACACCGCGCCGCTGCCCGTCCGTCCCCGCGCGCTGTTCTACGAGCGTGCCCCCGACGGCATGGAGCTGCGCGCCGAGGGCGCGGCGTGGCGCTACGGCGCCGGCCGCATCGACGCATGGCGCCCCGTCACGTGGGAGATCGACGCCACGCACGTGACCGTGCGCGTCGGCCCCGAAGCGCCGCGGCCCGATTCGCAGCGTTTCACGCTGCTGGACCCGCGCGCCCAGACCCGCGAGGCCGCCCTCCACCCGGACGGCTCCACCGACCTGGCAGCCTTCGTGCGACGCACGGCCCAGGTGGGCGACACGACCCGCGAGGGCGTGTATCTCCCGGCCCCGTCGAGGATCGCCTGGGACGTCGCGGTTCCCGCCGGCGGCGTGCTTAGCTTCGAGGTGGCGGTCCTTCCGCCCGAGGTGGAAGACGGAACCCGGGGCGACGGCGCCTCCCTGCGCGTGGACGTCGACGGAGCGCGAGTGCACGCCTCCCGCGTGGACGGACGCTGGCGTCGCGTGCGGGTCCCGCTGGCCGCGCACGCCGGAAGGACGGTGCGCCTGTCCTTCTCGACCGAGGATGCCGACCCGGTCCGGGACCACGTCTTCGTCGCCGGGCCCGCGGTCTACGTCCCCCGCGCGCGCCCGCGCAGGGTGGTGCTCGCCTTCGTGGACACGCTGCGTCGCGACCACGTCGGGTTCCACGGCTACCGTCGCGCCACCACCCCGGGCCTGGACGCCTGGGCCGCCGGCGCGCGGGTGTTCGAGGACGCGCGCACCGTCGCCCCGTGGACGCTCCCGAGCGCGCGCACGCTCCTGACCGGACGCGCACCGGAGGACTGGAACGAAAGCTCCACGCTGCAGGAGGTCCTCGGTGCCCGGGGCTGGGCGACCGGCGCGATGGTGGGCAACGTCTACCTGAGCGGGAACTTCGACATGAGCGCCGGCTGGGACGAGCACCGGTGCGTCAACTGGCCGTCCGCCGAGGTGGAGGTCGCGCGCGCGCGGGACTTCCTCCGCCGCAACGCCGACCGGGATGCCCTCCTGCTGGTCCATTTCATGGACCTCCACCTGCCCTACAAGGAACCGCCCGCGTGGCGCACCCGTTGGGCTGGACGGGTGCCGCCGGGCCTGCCGTGGATGTTCAACCGCACGCACGTGCTGCAGGCCGCGCGGAACCACCCGGACGCGGTGCGCACGCACGTCGTCGACCGCTACGACCAGAACCTCGCCTACGTCGACGACCAGCTCGCGCCGCTGCTCGCGGAGCTCGGCCCGTCCGACGTCTCGGTCCTCGTCTCCGACCACGGCGAGGAGCTCTGGGATCACGGCGACTTCGAGCACGGACACACGCTCCACGACGAGCTGCTGCGCATCCCCCTCGCCATCCGCGGGCCGGGCCTGACCGCGGGACGCAGCACCGGACCGGCTTCGATCGCCGACGTCGTGCCCACCGTGCTCGATCTCCTTGGCGGAGGGGGACACCCCCTCCGCAACGCCTCCCCCGCGGGCGCCGGCGTGTCCCTGCGTGTCGATGCCGCGCCGTCGCGCGTCCGGACCTTCGGACGGCCGCTCTACGGGCCCTCCGGGTGGGGGGTCGTCCATGGGCCGGAAAAGTACGTCACGCGCGCGGGGCGCGAGCAGACCTTCGACCTCGCGGCCGACGCCGGGGAGCAGGCGGATCGCCGCGCCTCGGCGGTGCCGCGCGCCGCGCGCGCCGCCCTGGCCGAGGGCCTCGGTACCCCCGTGGTCCAGGCGCTGCGCGTCGCGCCTGCGGAGAACAAGCCCGGCGGCCCGTGGACCCTCGAGCTGCGCGTGCCCGGCGGGGTGGTGGCCGCCTGGGCCGGTGACGACCCGACGATGCTCTCGAAGGTGGACGTCGTGCCGCTCGACGCGGAGCGCGTCCGGATCACCTACGCCGCCACCGAGGGCCTCCCGCGGGAGGTGTTCCTGCAGCCGGCCGCCGCGGACGCCGAGGGCGGCCTCGCGGGCCTGCGCGTGGGCCTCGGCGGGTCCGCCCCGGTGGAGGTCGACGCCCCGCCCGACGACGGGAGCGGCACGCCGCTCGCCCGGGTCGCGGATGCTCACGGGGCGCTCGTCGTCACGTGGGCGGTGGTGCCCCGCCCGCGCGTGGGCGAGACCCGCATCCAGGCCGTCGACGGCGAGGTGCGCGGCGCCCTCGAAGCGCTCGGCTACCTGCAGGGAATCCGCTAGTCGCGGCGTCGTCGCGCACGCAGCGCCAGCAGCATCGCCAGCCCGAGAACCCCGCCGGGCGCGCCGCGGTCCGGCGCCGTCGCGCACCCGAGCCA
>JBDLRI010000006.1:0-27388 GCA_039800105.1 Pseudomonadota bacterium | reverse complement strand
GCCCGGTTCGATCCGGGTGGGGCGGGGAGCGCGGACACGCTCGATGTGCCGCTGTTCAGCGCCACGGTCGCCGCGCTCGGCGTGGACGCGGCGGCCGTGTCCGTGGCGACGGCCTTCGACGCCCAGCAGTCGCTTGCGGCGGTGGATGCGGCCATCACCGCCGTGTCCGCAGGGCGTGCGGCCTTCGGTGCCGCCGGAAACCGCCTGGACGACGCGCTGCGGACCATCGAGGGGCTCGAGGCGTCCTCGACGACCATGGAGTCGCGCATCCGTGACGCGGACTTCGGGATGGAGGCCGCGACCCTCGCACAGGCACAGGTGATGCAGCAGGCGGGAACCGCCGTGCTCGCGCAGACCCGCAGGCTGCGTGCCGAGGCGCTCCAGTTGCTTCCTCGTTGAGTCGATACGTGTGGTAGGGTAGGTCTTTCTGGCGGTCCGCCGCCACTTCCAGGAGTTCCGCATGCCGTTCCACATCGGGGGCCTCGTCTCCGGCATGGACACCGAGGGCATGATCGCCCAACTCGTCAGCGCCGCGAGTCGTCAGCGTACGCTGATGACGGAGGCGCGGGAGCGGCTGGAACAGCGGCAGGAGGCCTACGGGAGCCTGCGTACCCGGCTCACGGCGCTTCGCACCGCGGTCGAGGGCATGGACACCCGCACGGAGTTCCGCTCCGTGACGAGCTCCTCCAGCGACGAGGCCGCCGTCGGGGTGACCTCCGACGGGGATGCTCCGGTCGGCACCTATTCTGTCGTCGTGGGGCGACTCGCCTCGAGTGCGATCGCGACGACACAGTCGGGGTTCTCGGCCACGACGGACACGGTGGGGGCCGGCACGCTGACCATCGGCTACGGGACCGCGTCCACCACCCTGACGGTCTCCGCGGGCACGACCCTGCAGGGTCTCGTCGACCAGATCAACGATGGGGTCGACGGGGTCCAGGCCTACATCATGGACACCGGTCCCGAGGCGGGCGCCGACCGATACCGGATGGTCATCTCCGGTGAGGACACCGGGAGTGACCACGCCCTCAGCATCACCAACGGCGGTCTGTCGTCCGCGTTCGACCTGACGGTGGGCGCAGGAATCTCCCAGGCTGCCGACTCGGTGGCGTGGGTGAACGGCGTGCGGGTCACCGACGCGGACAACGACCTCAACGGCGTGGTCGATGGCGTCACGTTCCAGCTCTACGAGACGACGGTCCCGTCCGGGGCGGACCTCACCTCCGCCACGCCCCCTGCGTCGTCCTCCACGATCACGGCGACCGTGGGCCGCAACATCGACGCGATGGTGTCGAACATCGAGGAGATCGTCACCGCCTACAACGCCGTCACGTCGTACATTCGAAGCCAGAACGCCCTCGACACCGACGCCGGCATCCGGGGCCCGTTCGTGGGGGAGACCGACCCCCGGTCGGTGCGGAGCGCGTTGCAGCAGGCAATCGGGGATGACTACAGCGCGGCTTCGTCCGTGGTCGCATCGCTGAGCGCCATCGGGTTCGAGACGTCCCAGAACGGGGACATCTCCTTGGATACGTCGGCCCTGCGCGATGCGCTGAACGACAATTTCGACGGCGTGGTCGACATGTTCACGGACGGGACGAACGGATTTGCCGCGGCGCTCACCGCCACGATCGAGCGGTGGGACGATTCCGATGACGGGCTCATCCAGGACCGGATCGAGTCGCTCGATACGCAGATGGAGCGCCAAGATGACCGCATCGCGCGCTTCGATGCGCGCATGACCGCCTATGAGACGCGCCTTCGCCGTCAGTTCACGGCGATGGAGACCGCCATGTCCCGTTTCCAGAGCGCGGAGAGCTCGCTTTCCGCGCTGCTCAACCAGAACGATTCCAACGACGACTGAGGTGCGCTGTGCGAGGACTGCGGGGCTACGCCCGGTCACGAATGGAGGCTGCGTCCCAGGAGGACGTGCTGGTGCTGCTCCTGGAGGGAGCGCTCGATCGCGTGGACAAGGCGGATGCGGCGATGGCGGCCGGTGACCGTGGCGGATGGAACACCCACCTGCACACGGTCCGGGCGATTTTCATCGAGTTGCAGATGGCGTTGGATCCGTCCGGACCCGCGGAGCTCATCGCAAGCCTGCGGAACACCTACGGCTGGGTCATCCATCACTGCAGCGCCGTCGGCAAGTCCGGCGATCGCACCGTGCTGGTGGAGATTCGTCGCGTGGTGGCGCTCATGTACGAGACCTGGGCGAAGGCCGTCGCCATGGCGCGGGACGGTGCGCAGGCCGAAGTGTCCCCGGTCGGGGACGAGGGATGAGCGTCGCGGTCGCCGCGTTGCTGACCCGCCTCGATGCGCTGGCTTGGCGGCTGGAGCAGGGGGCGTCGGTCGACCCGGCCGAGCTGCAGGCGGTCGCCGACGCGGTCGATGCGGTGGATCGGGGCGATCGGGTCGCGGTGGGCGTGCTCCATGACCGTCTCACCCACTTCAACCGGGTGCTCGGAGCGGCGCGGGATCGACTCGCCGCCCGGATCGGGGAGGCCGGCCGCGGTCGTCGCGCCGTACGCGCATACCATTCCGGCGAACGGGGCTGACATGTTGCTGGCGTGGGTCGTCGGGATCGGCATGGCGCAGGCCGGGGCGCCGCAGGTGGGTCCTGCGCGCGTAGGCGGGCGGGTCGTGGTCGAGGCGGGTCAGGACGACGCCGTGGCGGAGCTGTATGGCGACGTCGCGCTGTTCCCGGAGGTGCTGGCGAGCCTGGCGCTCCATCGGCACGCCGAGGTGGCCGTGTCGGCCGGCTACCACCGTGACGGTGTCGAGGAGGGCCTGTGGCTTCGTCGGGTGCCGCTGTCCCTGGTGGGCCGGTACGTGGTGCCCGTCGGGGACCTGTCGTTCCTGGCGGGTCTCGGCCCCTCGGTGGTGTCGTGGGCGGAGACGCCGTCCCAGGTCGGCGATCCCGGCACGCGCGGGACCAAGCCGGGCGTCCTCGTCGAGTTGGCGGCGCGGGGCGGAATGGGGCGCGCTCCGCTGTCGGCGCCCGACGATCGCGCGTACGGGACGCGTCCGCTCACCTGGGAGGCGGCGTTGGGGTACCGCTGGAGTGCCCTCCGGCACGGGGCGGAGTGTCCGTCGGCGGATCTTCCGTGCGGGCTGGACCTCGGTGCGCTGCGGTTCTCGCTGGGCGTCCAGGCGAGGTACTGAGCGATGCCCTGGCTGCTCGTGGGGCTCGCCTGGGCCATTCCGTTCCGGCTGGAGCCGAGTCCGGGGGCCAGGGTGGAGGTGCTTCCGCCGGTCGAGCCGGGCCGCACCGAGATCCTGATCCAGGACAACGACGTCGATCTCAACGCACAGATCGGCACGACCGAGCGCCCCGGGATCCGTGCGTGGCGGATGCTCGACCTCGGCACCAGCTGGGTCGTGAACGTATGGTTGCGCGACCCTGCCACGCGTCTGGACCTGGTGCAGGACGGGGAGGGATGGGTCGGTGTCATCAAGCCCTCCGGCGGGGGCGGCCTCGCGTCGAGCGTCGCGCTGCCCTCGCTCGAGAGTCTGGTGGCGTTGTCGCCCGGCCAGGGCCAGTGCCCGGCCGAGTCCCGCGCTCCGTTGATGCCGCTCGGCGGCGCCGACATGTTGCACGCGTTCGAGGCGGAGGAATTGCTGCCGGAGCTGCCGCGCTGGACCGCGGCGGAGCCGGACCCGGGTGCCGGGTGGGGCGCGCTCGACGAGGTGCATCGCGCGCTGCCCCGCGTCTCGGAGGTCGGTGAGCGGGCGCGCCTGTTCTACACGCTCGGAGCCGTGCACCGGGACCGGGGTCATGCCCGTGAGGCCGCGCACTACTTCGGCCAGGCCGCCGAGCTCGGTGCGCCGGACGGGTTGGGCCAGCTGCAGCGGGCCGGCGCGCTGCTTCGGGCCCAGCGCTGGCAGGAGGCGCGCGTCGAGGCTGTCCGCGCCGCCCGGGCCGGGGCGCCTGAATCTGCCGCCTACGAGGTTGTCGGCATGGCGACGCTCATGGCCGGCGACGGCGCTGCCGCGCCCGTCGGGCGCGCTCTCGCCCAGCGCACGGCGCGTCCCGCTGCGTCCCTGGTCGCGGGTGCCCTCCTGTTGCGCGATCGCTGTGCGGCGGAGGCCATCTCCGTGTTGGAGCGCACGCGCCTGCTGGTCGGTTCCCGCGATGCGATGGGGCGCATCCTGCTGGCGGACGCGTTGATCGCCACGGGTGGCCGCGACGCTGCGGTGTCCGTGCTCGGGACGGTGGACAACGACGAGGTCCCCGCGCGTTGGCAGGGGCCGTTGCGGGCACGGCGGCGTCTGGTGGCGCTGCTCGGCGTGACGGCGGACCAGTGGCCGGCCTTCATGCCCAGTCTGTCGGTGGCTGCGGACCGCTGGGACGACGAGGGGCTCGAGGTCCTGTTCATGCTGGGGCAGATGGGCGAGGCCATGGGTGACTCGCGGCAGGCGCACGACGCCTACGTCGCGCTGGTGGACCGCCATCGCCCGTTCGCGACCGGAGAGCCTGGACGGCGGCTGATCGCGGTGTGGCGCCAGCGTGTCGGTGAGCTGCTGGCGGCGGGGCGCACGCTCGATGCCGTGTCCTTCCACGTCGCCACGTGGCGCAGCAGCCTGCTCCCGATCGCGGACGACGTTGGCTTGCTGCGCACGATCGGCGAGAAGGCCCTGGAGCATGGCCTGCACGAGGAGGCGCTCTCGGTGTTTCGTGACGTCGCGGCGCTGGAGGGTGCGCGGGGGAGCGATGATCGCCGAACGCTCCTCGCGCTCGCCGACGTGTACCGCGCGAGCGGGCGCGCGCAGGCGGCGCTGGACACGCTGGACTTCTTCGCGAACCGTCCCCGTGATCCGGCGCTGTCCGCCCGCGCCGGGCTGCTGCGGGCGCGCACGCTCGAACTCTCCGGCCAGCGCGCCGCCGCGCGGGAGCTCTACGCCGGGCTCGCGCGGGGGCGCGTCGTGGCGGGTTCGGTCGCCTCGGAGGCGCGTCTGCGGGGGGCGCTGCTCGATGTCGACGACGGCCAGTGCGCCCGGGCCCTGCCCGTGCTCGGGGACGTGACGGAGTTCCCGTCGGACCTGTCTCCGGGACTCGTCGGCATCGCGCGTTCGCGGTGCCTCTTCGCGGCCGGACGGGTTGCGGAGGCGCGCACGGCCGCGGCCATGGCCACCAACTGGCTGAGCGCGCCGCAGGTGAGCGCCTACGCAGACTACCTGGCCCGGCTGGGTGCGCCTGCGTCTGGCAGCTCCTCTCCTGGGGCGGAGGGGGCCGACCCCCTCCGCAACGCCTCCCCCGGCGCGCCGCCGGGACCGGGCGCGCCCCCGGCCACCCTCGCGGTGTCGGGAGAGGCCAAGGGCGTGTGGGCGCGTCTTCTCGAGGAGGAGCGCGCCGATGCGGAGCTGCGTCGCCGCCTTCCGAAGACCATGGTCCGAAAATAGCGCTCAACATCCGCTGCCGGCGACCGATAAGGCGTGTGGAGGTCGCATGGCCGGGAACGGAATCTCCCTGTTCGATGGGCTCCACCAGGGCCTCGAGCGCGCGCTCGACCTGCGTAGGTCCCAGCACATCCTCACCGCCGGAAACCTCGCGAACGCGAACACCCCGGGCTACCGCGCCAAGGAGCTTCCGTTCGACGAGATGCTCACGTCGGAGATTGCCGCCGTGGAGCGTGGCGAAAGCGCGCGGGACATCCAGGCGCGTGAGCTCGAGCCCGCGCCGTGGTCGCTGGACGGAAACTCCGTCAACGCCGAGCGGGAGGCCGTGAAGCTCACGGAGAACACCGTCCTCTACAACGCGCTCGCGATGGGTGCGTCCCGCCGTCTTCAGATGCTGCGCTTCGCCGCCAGCGATGGGAAGGGCTGATGGCCGACCTTCTCGACACCTTCAACGTCGCGGCGAGCGGGCTGGCGGCCGAGCGTCTGCGCGTCCAGACGATCGCCACGAACCTCGCGAATGCCCACACGACCCGCACCGAGGAAGGCGGGCCGTACCAGCGCCGCGTGCCGGTCTTCAAGGCCTCGCAGCTCGACGTCTTCGGGAACGAGCTGGACCGTGCGGTGTCCAGCGTGCAGGTCGAGGGGATCTCGGTCGATCCGCGGCCGCCGCAGCGGGTCTACGACCCCTCCCATCCCGACGCGGGGCCGGATGGCTTCGTGCTCATGCCCGACATCAACGTCATGCAGGAGATGGTCGACCTCATGAGCGCGAACCGCACCTACGAGGCGAACGCGGCCGCCGTCGAGGCGACCCGTGACATGGCGCTGCGCGCCCTCGACATCGGGAGGTAGGCATGATTCGCGGCGTGGGGGGTGGCATTCCGGGCGGTGCGGGCCTCGATGCGTTGCTCGGTGGGGGCGGCGCGGCCGGCGTGGGTGGCGCCTCCGGGGCGGGTACCGGTGGTGGATTCGGCGAGGCGCTCGATTCCGCGATCCGTGGCGTCGACGCCGCGCAGGCGGAGGCCGATGCGAAGCTTCGCGGACTCGCGACGGGGGAGAACGTCGACATCCACGGCACGATGATCGCGCTCGAGGAGGCGAACATCTCGCTTCGAACGATGGGCAGCGTGCGGGACAAGGTCGTGGAGGCGTGGCAGGCGCTGTGGCACATGCCGGTTTGACCCTGCCCGTTGTACTCAAGGCCGGATAGGCGTCGCACATGGAAGACGCTCGCCAGGTCGCCCCGATCAAGTTCCAGCCGAAGGACATGCCGTCCCCGCCTTCGATTCTCGCGAAGGTCATCCGGATGGCGAACGATCCCCAGGTGAGCATGGAGCAGCTCGCGTCCGTCGTCGCGTCCGACGCGGCGTTTGCCGCCGAGCTGATCCGCATGGCCAATTCGCCGTTCTACGGGTCGCAGACCGCGGTCAAGACCACGTCGCGGGCGATGGTGATGCTCGGGGGGCGTACGGTACGGTGCCTGGCCATCTGCTTCGCAGCCCGCGACACCCTCGGCGGTGGTGGGTTCGAGCAGGAGGACCTCGCGGACTTCTGGGAGGACTCCCTGCGTCGCGGCGCCGCGGCGCGTCGTATCGCGCGGATGACGCGGCAGGCCGACCCGGAGGAGGCGTTCACCGCCGGGCTGATGCTCGAGTTCGGCATCATCGCCATCCTGCGCGCCAATCGGGCCGCCCTGCCGCTCTGGCGGGAGATGCGGAAGATGTTGCCGGAGCCCCGGCGGGTCCGCGAGCAAGAGTCGTTCGGTACCACCCACGACCTCGTCGCCCGCGAGATGACCGCCCAGTGGAACCTCCCGCCGGGACTGGTCGCCGCGATCTCCTACCACCATGAGCCGCACAGCCCGTCCGTTCCGGCCGCGCATCGTGGGCTCACGATGATCGCGCACCTCACCGATTCGATCGCGGCGGTGTACACCTCTGGGGACGCGCGGAACGCGCTCACCAGCGCGCGTGCGGGCCTGGAGAAGGAGCTGAAGATGTCCCCGGCGGACATCGACGAGCTGCTCGAGGCCGTGTCCGGTGACGTCACCGAGGCGGCGACGGCGTTCGGTGTCCGCGTGCGCAAGCAGCCCTCCCACATCGAGATCCTCGCGGATGCGAACCGGGCCCTCACGGCGCTCAACCTCTCGTACGAGGAGCTGACCGGGCGTCTCGAGCGGGCCCTTCGCGAGAAGGAGGAGCTGGCGGCGGAGATCCAGCGCGCCAACCAGCGCCTGCAGGAGCTGGTCTACTTCGATCCGCTGACCGGGCTGTGCAACCGCCGTCGTTTCGAGGAGACGTTCCTCGAGGAGATCGGCAAGATGCGTGGCACCTCCGGGTCGCTGTCGCTGCTCATGCTCGACCTCGACCACTTCAAGAGCGTCAACGACCAGCACGGGCACGTGGTGGGCGACGTGGCGCTGAAGGCGGTGGGCGAGGCGGTGAAGAAGGGGACCCGCGCGTCCGACATCGCCTCGCGGTTCGGCGGCGAGGAGATGGCCGTGCTCATGCCGATCACCAGCGAGGAGGACGCCCGTCGTGCGGCGGAGCGCCTGCGTCAGGCGGTCGAGGGCGTGGAGGTGGTCGGTGCCCGGGGTCGGGTGCCCATCACGGTCAGCATCGGCGGGACGACCATCCGGGGAACGTCCCTCACCGCCGGAACGGACGCCCCGCGGCGCATGCGGAGCATCATCGAGGCGGCCGACCGGGCGCTCTACGCCGCCAAGCGCGGTGGCCGCAACCGCGTCTGCTGGAGCTCGGACCCTGGCGTGGCCGGTACCGAAACTTTCTGACCGGCCAAAAAAGTCCTCAAAGGGCTTCAGTGTCGACCGATAGAGCGGAAGACCCTGGAGCGCGTGGGTGGGCGAGTTGTTGCAGCAGGTGCAGACGTTCTACGGCCAGCTGGAGCCGGGTCGTCGTCGTGCGCTGTTCGCCGCGCTCGTCGCTGCGTTGCTCGTCGTGGGCGGGGTCGGCTGGTGGGCCAGTCGCACGCCGTACAACGTGCTCATGCGCGCAGCCAGCCAGGATGAGGCGGCCGCCGTGACCCGCGCCTTGTCGGGCGCCGGGATCCCCTTCGAGATCGCGTCCGACAACCGGACCGTGCTCGTTCCGGCCGGTCGCGAGGTCGACGCGCGACGTGCGGCGAGCAGCGGCGACGGCATCGTCGGGCTCGAGGGACTCGAGCAGATTGACCCGTGGGTGTCGCCGTTCCAGGAGCAGCTCCACCGGCAGCGCATGCTGCAGGGCGAGCTGGTCCGCACGATCAACGCCATCGAGGGCGTCGCCGCGAGCACCGTGCAGCTGAACCTGCCCGAGCGTGCCGCGTTCCTGCGGGACGAGGCCCGTTCCACCGCGGCGGTGACCGTGCGGCCCGACGAGGGGTCGACGCTGGATCGGGCCAAGGCGCGAAGCATCGCGCAGCTGGTGTCCCACGCGGTGTCCGGGATGACCGCGGACGACGTGACCGTGGTGGACGCCAGCTCGGGGCGGCTGGTGTGGGCCGGCGCCTCCGCGGATCCGGACAACCCTGCGAACGGCGATCTGAACGCGCTCGCCGCGCGTCGCGAGGCGGCGCTGGCGGACGGGGTGCGCGGCGCGCTCGCCCGAATCCTCGGCAAGCCCGACGCGGCGGCGGTGACGGTGCACGTCGAGCTGGAGACGAGTGCCATCCAGAGCACGGTGTCGGAGATTGACCCGGAGAGTGCGGCGCCTGCCCGCGAGCGGATCGAGTCCGAGGAGAACGGGGATGCGCGCACCGCGTCGGGCATCCCGGGCACGACCGCGAACACGCCCGAGCGCGCGGGCGGGACGGCCAGCACGGCAGCCGCGGGTCGGAAGCGCGACACCTCGGAGACGACGTTCCAGTACAGCCAGACGCAGACGACCACCGTGCGCCCGGCCGGCGACGTCCGTCGGCTCAGCGCCGCGGTGATGATTGACCAGGCGGCGCTCGCCGCGGTGCTCGGCGACAAGGCGACGGCCGAGGATCAGGAGCGGCTCAAGCGCGAGCTGGAACAGGCCGTGCGGGCCTCGGTCGGCTTCAGCTCCAAGCGTGGGGACGACGTGGTCGTGTCCTTCCTCACCTTTGCGCCGGCCGTGCTCTCCGAGGAGGAGGCGGTGCCCGCGTCGACCGTGGTCGAGCGCTTCCTGCCACAAGCGTTGGCGATCGTGGCGGTGGTGCTGGCCTTCCTCCTCGTGGTGCGGCCGCTCGTCGCGGCAGCACGGCCGGGTGCGGCCCGCGCGTCCGCCGGGGACGCCATCGATCCCGACGCGGTGCCTGCGAACAGCCCGATCGTCGCCGGGGGCGAGGACGAGAACGACATCCAGGTGCGCATCCGGCGCCACGTGGAGCGGTTCCAGTCGCTCCAGCCGCAGCACGTCAGCGACCTCGTGCGGCGTGAGTCCGAAAACTCCGCGGAAGTGCTTCGGCGCTGGATCCGCACACAGCAAGGAGGTGCGATGTGAGCGCCGCTCCGCGTCTCCAGCTCGTGCCCTCCTCCGCCAACGCGCTTCTCGGCGTGCAGAAGGCCGCCATCCTGGTCATGTACCTGGAGCGCGACGCGGCCCGAGAGCTCCTTCGCCACCTCACCGACGACGACGTGAAGCAGGTCGGCGTCGCGATTGCGGGTCTCCGGGAAGTCCCCGAGGAAGTGATCGAGGGGGTCGTCCACGAGTTCCTCGAGCAGCTTCGGCACGTCACCGTGCTGCCCGCGACCGGTCCAGACTTCGTGCGCAACGTCCTGCCCTCGTTGGTGGACGAGGAGCGCCGGGAGCGGGTCACCCACCACGCCCGGCGCCAGGCGGACGACTTCGAGGCCTTCATCCGCACCCGGCCGTCTCCGGCGATCGCGGCGGTGCTGGCCGACGAGCATCCGCAGGTGCGTGCCGTCGCGCTGCTGCGCATGGGCGCCGAGAACGCCGCGCGTGTCCTCGCCTGCTACGATCAGGACGCCCAGTCCGACCTGACCATCCGCATGTCGCGCGCCGAGCGCGTGGCGGGTGAGCTGGCGGAGGATGTCGAGGTCGCCCTGCGTCGGGCGCTGGAGGACATCGAGGATCCCCTGCCCCTCGGGGGTGTCGAGAGCGCGGCGCGCATCCTCGGGCGCATGCCGCGCGAGCGCAACAGCGTGGTGCTCGACAACGTCCGCAGCCGCGAGGAGGATCTCGCGGAGGATCTGTCGCGCAGCATGATCTCCTTCGAGGACCTCGAGGGTCTCGATGCCCGCGCGATCCAGCAGGTGCTGCGCGTGGTGGAGCGTTCCGACCTGGTCATGGCCCTCAAGGGGGCGGCCGAGTCGCTGCGCGAGAAGTTCCTCTCCAACCTCTCGACGCGCGCGGCGGCGGACATCCGCGAGGAGATCGAGATCCTGGGCCCCGTGCGTCGCAGCATGCTGAAGGAGGCGCAGGAGAAGATCGTCGCGGCGGCACGCAAGCTGGCCGAGGAGGGCGTCATCGTCCTCGAGGTCGGCGGCGAAGAGGAGTGACGGTGCGCCGTGCGGCCTGGCGACGGGCGATGACGGCGGGCCGCGTGGCGCGGTAGCATGGTGCCATGAAGCCGTTCGTACCGCTCGTGCCCGGCAGCGCTCCCTCGGCGTGGCGCAGGCTGTCCTCCGGCCCGTCCCACGCCCACGGCGCGGAGGCGGACAACGTGCACGCCCTCGAGGTCCCGTCGCACGCCATCGATGACGAGGCTTCCGAGGATGCACCGGTCCTCGATCCGGAGCTTCTCGCGGAGCTGGAGGAACTTCGCGCCCGCGAAGCCGTCCGGACCGAGGAGCATGCGGCCGCGCTGGAGGAGCTCGCCGCGCAGGACCGTGCCCGCGAGGCGCAGGTGGCGGAGTTGCTCGCGCGGCTGGACCGCGTGGCGCGGGACGTGGCAGCCGCGCGGGACGGACTGGTCGCCGAGGTGCGCGAGGGCGTCGGGGCGGTCATCCTCGAGGCGGCGCGCCGGATCGCCGGGGACCAGTTGCACGTGGACCCGCGTCTGCTGGACGCCATCGTGGATCAGGCCGTCGGGGCGCTCGGCCGCGAGGGGCTCGTGATCCGCCTCTCGCCGATCGATGCCGGGGTGGTGCGGGAGCGGCTGCGTTCCACCGGAATCTCCGTGGTGGAGGACCCGACCCTGGCGGCGGGCGCGATTTGCGAGGGACCCTCCGGCCGCATCGACGCGAGCCTGGAGAGTGCGGCCGCGGCCATCGCCTCCGTGCTCGAGCAATGGCGCGTGGCGCCGTGAGGGGGCGGTGAGCGCGTCGCTCGGCCTGGAGGCGCTCGGGGGCATGCTGCGGAACGCCCCGGTGCGTCGTCGCAGCGGTCGCATCGTGCGGGTGGTGGGCACCCTGCTCGAGGCCGATCTGCCCGGGGCCCGGGTCGGCGAGGTGTGTCGCGTGGAGGGCGGAGGAATCGCCGAGACCGTCGGCTTTCGGGAGCAGCGGGCGCTGCTCATGCCGTTCGGGGCGTTGGACGGTCTCCGCTTCGGGGCCGTGGTGGAGACGCTGGGCGAGATGCCCAGCGTGCCCGTCGGCGAGGAGCTGCAGGGCCGGGTGCTCGATGGGTTCGGCGAGCCCATGGACGGGGGGGCGTCCATCGCAGCCCTGCCGCGCCGCGCGCTCCATTCGAGTCCGCCCGATCCCCTGGCGCGCGCGGTGATCCGCACGCCGATGGAGACCGGGGTGCGGGTGCTCGATGGACTCCTCACGTTCGGGCGTGGCCAGCGCGTGGGACTCATGGCGGGATCGGGCGTCGGAAAGAGCACGCTCATGGGCATGATCGCGCGACGCAGCGCCGCGACGGTCAACGTCATCGCGCTGATCGGCGAGCGTGGTCGCGAGGTGCGCGAGTTTCTCGAGGACGTGCTCGGCGAGGAAGGCCTCGCGCGCAGCGTGGTCATCGTGGTGACCTCGGACCGTGCGCCGGTCCTTCAGGTGCGCGGGGCGTTCGTCGCCGCCACCATCGCCGACTGGTTCCGCGACCAGGGTCACGACGTGATGTTCTTCATGGACAGCGTGACCCGACTGGCGATGGCGCAGCGCCAGATCGGGCTCGCCGCGGGGGAGCCGCCCACCACGAAGGGCTACACGCCCTCGGTGTTCGGACTGCTTCCTCGCCTGTTGGAGCGGGCGGGGCCCGGCGCGGGGCGCGGCAGCGTGACGGCCCTCTACACCGTGCTCATCGACGGGGACGATCTCCAGGATCCCATCGGCGATGCGGTGCGTGGGATCGTCGATGGGCACGTCGTTCTTTCGCGCCGCATCGCTGCGCACGGCCAGTACCCGGCCGTCGACGTGCTGCAGAGCATCAGCCGCGTGATGCCTGCCGTCACGCCTGCGCGGCATCAGGAGGCGGCGCGCCGTCTTCGCAGCATCATGGCGACATGGGCGGAGAACGAGGAGTTGATTCGCCTCGGTGCCTACCGGCCGGGGTCCAGCCAGGCGGTGGACGGGGCCATTGCGCGCATCGACGCCATCCGCGGCTTCCTGACGCAGGCCGTGCACGAGCCGTCCGGTCTCGACCGGGTCGTCGAGCTGATGGAGCGGATCGTCAACTCGCGCTAAACTTTCGGGCATGGCGACCGATAGCCGGAGCAGGGGGCCTCGATGTCCGTCCTGCATTCCCTTCATCGCCTGCGGCAGCACGCGCGTCGCGAGAGCGAGACGTCGCTGCGTCGCGCGCAGGAGGAGCGGGATTCGCAGGCTGCGAAGGTGGACGCCCTCCGGGCGGCGGTCGCCGAGGCGCGGGATGCCGTCGACCCCAACGACGCCTCCGAGCTGTCCGCGTACCATGCGTGGCGCTTGCGCGCCGAGATGAGCGAGCGTCGCGAGTCCGCGCGCCTGGCGCAGCGTGAACGCGACCTGGAGCAGACGACACGGGTGCACCAGGACAACGTGCGCAGGGAGCTCAGCCTCGAGCGCGTCATCGATGAGCACGCGCTGCGGGAGTCCGAGGAGGCGCGTCGGGTCGAGGGGCGCGCCATGGACGAGATCGCCGCGCGCAGGAGGGCCGAATGAAGACCGAGCGTGGAATCCTGGTGGGCGGCGTGGCGTGCATGGCGCTCGCCGCGCTCGTCGGGTTGTCGGGGCGTGCGGGTGCCGCGAGCGGGGAGACGAGCTTCTCCCGCTACGTGCCGGATCCGGCGGCCGTGCTGCGCCTCTGCGGACAGGAGCAGATCGGGACGCGGCAGCTCGGGGAGGAATTGCAGCGCCGCGAGCGGTCGCTCGACGAGCGCGACCGTACCCTTTCGGCGCGCGAGGCGGAGCTTGCGGAGGCGGAGAAGCGGCTCGACGCGCGGGTCACGGAGCTGTCGGCGCTGCGGACCGAGGTGTCGCGGCAGCTGGACCGGGCCGACGCCGAGCGGGAGGAGCGGATCCGCGGCATCGTGACGATGGTCGAGAAGAATCGACCCGATGACATCTCGCCGATGGTGTCCGCGCTCGACGAATCGCTCGCGGTCGACGTGTTCAAACGGATGAACAAGGCGAAGGCCGGCAAGTTGCTTGCGGTCCTGGACCCGACCCTGGCGGCCCGCCTCGCGGCCCGCCTCGCGGCGCCGATCGAGGTCGCCGGCATCCCGGATCCGCGCGCGATCACGACCGCCCCGGGCGCCGTGGCGGCACCGCCCGTCGCCACGCCGGGGGTGCCTCCGCCACCGGCGGAGCCGGCGGCCGCCGGAGGTGCGGGATGAAGGCGCCGGTCACCGAGCTTCTCGCGCCGTTCGCGCGCGACCTGTCGGAAGCGGCCCCCCGTGCGGTGGAGGGATTCGACGCCGCGCTCCGCGCTGTCCGCGATGTGCGTCCGGAAGCGCGCCCGCCCGCGGCGTCGCGCCTCGCGGGTCACCGGGACGGTACGCCGCAGGCGGCGTCCGAGCGTCCGCGGGAGGAGGCCGCGCGCAGGGAGGATGTGCGGGCCGCCGAGGGGCGGGGGCGCGCGTCGGAGGATGCGGACCGTCGCGCCGCCGCGGCCGAGCGTGGCGATGCCGCGGCGGAGCCCCGGCCGCGTCGCGCGGGGCGGTCCGGCGCGCGCGCGGGCGAGGGCGCCGAGGACGCGACCGCGGCCGCGGGTGTGGTCGTGGCGGGCGGTGGCGCGATGCAGGGCGCGGGGCCGGGCGGGCCGGTGTCCGCCGGCATCGTGGTCGGGCCGTCCGGGATGCTGGCGCCGGGGTTGGTGCCCGCTTCGGCGGTGCGCGATGCCGCGTTGCTGGGCCTCGGGGAGGGCGCGGCGCCGCTCGGTCCCGTGTCGGGGGTGCGGATCTCGGCGACGTTCACGGAGGGGGGCGGGACGACTGCGGCCGCCTCGGTGGCGCTCCACCCGGAGCTGGCTGGCCGCGTGGGCCGGTCGAGCGACGGCCCGAGGCGCCCGGCGCTGGCCGCCTGGACCGGCGAGGTCGCGGAGCGCCTGCTCGAGGCGGTGGCCGACACGGCCGTCCGTCACGGGGAGGTCGGGCTTCGGGCGCTGGTGGACGGCCGCGCCGATTCCGCCGGCCCGGTGCCGGGGGTGGGCGTTGCGGGAGGGGGTGTCCCCCTCCCGCCCCAGGAGGAGGCCCCCGTCGCATTCGAGGTGGTGCTCGCCGGGGAGCCCGATGCGTCCGTGTCCGGGGAGGACCCGCATGCACCGGAGGGTCTGCCGTGGGTCCCGGGTCCGTCGGTCCGTTCGGACGGGCGTGCGCGGGTCGACGCGGGCCCGGCGACGACGGTGGCCGCGGTCGGGGAGGCGCCGGAGCTGCCGGAGGTGGCCGTCCGGCTTCCGGACCGGCTGCATCTCGGCGTCGTGGAGCGCGGGGGCGCGTGGCAGGCGGACATCGAGCGCCACATGCTGCCCGCGGGCGTGCAGGGGCTTGATGTGCTCCTCCGGGGCGACGCGGCCTTCGTCGCGGACGTGCGCGGGGCGCAGGCGGACATGCGGCGCGCCCTGGAGATTCAGGACGCGCGGTTGCTCTCCTTCGACGTGCGAGCCGACGCGGGTGCCGGACAGGGGCGGGATTCCCGGGACCCGCGAGGGGAGGGCCCCGGGGCGCGGGCGGACGCGGGGCGGCCGGACACGGGGCGCCGTGGCCGCGTGGTCGCCGGTCCGTCTCCTTCCGCCCCGCGGGCGGGACGGATCGACCGCCTCGCGTGAATGACGAAATGCTACTCAACTTTCGTATGGCGCGACCGATAGGACGAACATGGCGATCGGCAACCTCACCGGCGTGAACACCACCAGCGACATCCCGACCCAGGCGCGGGAGACGGGGTCGTCCACGCTCGGACAGGACACGTTCCTGCGCCTGCTCACGACGCAGCTGCAGAACCAGGACCCGACCAACCCGGTGTCCAACGAGCAGTTCGTGGCGCAGCTGGCCCAGTTCTCGCAGCTGGAGCAGCTGCAGGGGCTCTCGGGGAAGCTCGACAACATCGCCGTGCTGAACGCGTCGATGAACAACGCCGCCATGACGAACCTGCTCGGGCAGACGGTCGTCGCGAAGGGCGACACCGTGCACTACGACGGGGAAGGGCCGCAGGAGCTGCACTACGACGCCTCCGGCGCGACCACCTCCGCCACGCTGACGGTCACCGACGCGGACGGCCACGTGGTGTACAGCGCGGACCTCGGCGCACTCCCCGAGGGAGAGGGCACCTATTCCTGGGACGGGCGCGGTCTCGATGGCAGCCAGCTTCCCGAGGGCGACTACACCTTCTCCATCGGCGCGACCGCGGCGAGCGGCGACGCGGTGGACGTGCAGACCCTCGTGCGCGGGGTGGTGGACGAGATGGACTTCTCGACCGGTGCCGCCAGTCCCTCCGTGGACGGCGTGCGCATCGACATGGCGGACATCCTCCGGCTCGATGACGGCCGCTCGGGCGGGGCGTGAGCGCCGTCCGTGCCGTCAGCGCGGCGGACGTTCCCGTTCCGTCGACGCCGCACTCGCTCGAGGGTGCGCCCGGCTTCGGGGAGAGCCTCGAGGCCCTGCTGAAGCCTGCGGCGCCCGCGGGTTCGGTGACGTCCCGCGACGTGCAGTTCTCCCGCCACGCGCAGGCGCGCATGGACGCGCTCGGGGTGCGCCTCGATCCGCAGGAGCAGTCGGAACTGGGGGAGGCCATCGACGGTCTCGCCCGGCGCGGCGCGCGCGAGAGCCTCGTGCTGCTCGGGGACCACGCGGTGGTGGTGGACGTCGCCGACCGCAAGGTCGTGAGCTTCATGCGCCGCAGCGAGGCGGCCGGCACCATCTTCACCCAGATCGATTCGACCGCTGTCGTGCGCTGAACCCGGAAGCAAGGAGAACGACCATGTCCCTCTTCTCGACCCTCAACGTGGGTTCCTCCGGCCTGGGAGCGGCGTCCGCCGGACTCGGCGTGGCGGGTGACAACATCGCCAACGTCGGGACCACGGGTTTCAAGGAGACCCGCGCGACCTTCGCCGACTTCATGCCGCGCTCCGTGTTCGGTCTCGCGGGGCAGGGCCGCATGGGCTCCGGCGTCGCGATCAACCGCGTGTCGACGCTCTTCGGGCAGGGCTCCATCGACGCCAGCGACAGCGCGCTGGACATGGCGATCGACGGCAACGGCTTCTTCATGGTCAGCAGCCCGACGCAGACGCTGTACACCCGCAACGGCGAGTTCTTCGTGGACAAGTCGGGGTACGTCACCACCGCGGACGGCCTGCGCGTGCAGGGGTACCCGGCCACGAACGGCCTGGTCAGCCCGACCGTGGGAGACCTGACGGTGTCGAGCGCCACCCTCCCGGGGATCGCGACCTCCGGCGTGGTGGTCAACGCCTCGCTGTCGGCGGACACCGTGCCGGGCGCGGACCTCGCGGCGCTGCAGTTCTACGGCACCGGTGCGGGCGGGACGACGATCTCCGAGGCGGCCGACGCGGCGGACTTCACCACGAGCATGACGGTGTACGACAGCCTCGGCGTCGGCCATGACGTGGCCGTGTGCTTCGAGCGCTCCTCGGACGGCGCATGGAGTTGGCGTGCGCTCGCGGACGCCTCCGAAGTGCTCGACGTCACCGGCAACCCGTACTCGGCCAACGCGGGCGAGGCGTTCGAGCTGGCGAGCGGCACCGTGTCCTTCGACACCGATGGGAACCCCGTCGCGTCGAGCCAGATCTCCACGTCCGACTGGAACTTCCGTGGTGCCGCCTCGCAGGCCATCAGCTTCGACTTCGGCGTCGACGCGCTCGGGGTCGCCACCGCGGGCAGCCTCCGCACCTCCGGCAACACGTCCTCGGTCACGTCGCTCGTGCAGGACGGCCGTGGGGCGGGCGAGCTCGCCAGCGTGCGCGTGGGGCCGGACGGCCTGGTGATGGGCAGCTACACCAACGGTGAGCAGCAGGTGCTCGGTCAGGTCGCGGTGGCCACGTTCGAGGCGGAAGGCGGACTCGTCCGCATGGGCGGCACGCTGTTCGCGTCGAGCATCAGCTCCGGCGAGCCTGCGGTCGGCGTCGCCGGTACCGGCGGGCGAGGAAGCCTCGCTGGCAACGCGCTCGAGCGCAGCAACGTCGAGCTCGAGGAGCAGTTCGTGAACATGATCACGCACCAGCGGTCGTTCCAGGCCAACGCGAAGGTCGTGAGCATGGCCGACGAGGCGCTCCAGGTGCTGGTCAACCTCGTCTGAGGCGGCGGCTGCGCGCCCCTCGGACGCGCTACCGCGGGTAGGTCCACAGGCGACGCAGCGCGAGGGAATCGCCCAGCTCGGTGCCGGGCGGCGTGTCCACGCTCACGTCGGTGTCGGCGAGACGCACGCGCCACCGCACGGAATGGCCCCGGTACGCGCGCGCGCGCGGAAGCACCGGCATCCCGCCCTCCGTGGCCGGCGCGGCGTGCTCGGGTCGGAAGCACGCCCAGACCGGTCCGTCCGGACCCTCCGAGGCGCCGAGGTCCACGTCGGCGGCGTACAGGCGCCCCGCGCGCCGTGTCGCGGGGATCTCGTTGAGCGGGCCGGTGGCACGTGCGACCTGGAGGGTCGCGGGAGATTCGTAGAGCGCGGCGGGCGTTCCCGCCTGCGCGATGCGTCCGGCGTGCATCACGGCGACCCGGTCCGCCAGCGCCAGCGCCTCGGCCTGGTCGTGGGTGACCATCACGACGGTCAGTCCGTCCTCCCGCGCGAGCGAGGCGATCTCGGCGCCCAGCTCCTCGCGCAAGGCCGCGTCGAGGTTCGACAGCGGCTCGTCGAGCAGGAGCACGCGGGGACGAGCCGCCAGCGCGCGCGCGATCGCCACGCGCTGTTGCTGGCCCCCCGAGAGCGTGCCGGGCATGCGGTCGCCGAATCCCGCGAGCTTGACCTTGGCCAGCGCGGCGTCCGCGCGCGCC
This sequence comes from Pseudomonadota bacterium, assembly GCA_039800105.1. Classification (GTDB taxonomy): domain Bacteria; phylum Myxococcota_A; class UBA796; order UBA796; family SXON01; genus CAMAXZ01. The sequence goes on along the minus strand of JBDLRI010000006.1, from coordinate 8,704 downwards.
ATCGCGTCGGCCGCGCGCTGAAGGCGCACGGGGTAGGCCACGTTGTCGCGCACCGTGCGGTGAGGCCAGACCGCGTAGCTCTGGAACACCATGCCGAGCCGCCGCCCCTCGGGCGGCACCCAGCGGCGCCCCGCGACGACCTCCTCCCCGATCCGGATCTCGCCCTCGTCCGGTCGCTCGAGACCCGCGATCATCCGCAGCAGCGTCGTCTTGCCGCATCCGCTCGGACCAAGGAGCGCCAGCCGCTCGCCGGCCGCCACCGAGAGGTCGATGCCGTCCACCACCTGCGTGCCGCCGAATCGCTTCCGCACGCCCTCGAGTTCCACGTCGCTCACGGCGTCCCTCCCACGGCCCGGCCGGGCGGGCGCACGGCCAGACCGACGAACACGAGCCCACCCACGATCACGGCCAGCACCGCCGCAGCCTGCGGGTCCGCGTAGCTCTGGAGCGTGAACAGCCGCGTCCCGAGCACCTCCGTGGACGGCCCGCGCAGCATGACGCTCAGCGTGACCTCGCAGAAGGCGGGCACGAACACGAGGAACCACGCCGTGCGCAGCGCCGGCGCGAGCAGCGGAACCGTCACGTCGCGCAGCACCGTCGCCCATCCGGCGCCCGACACGCGTGCAGCCTCCTCCAGGGACGGATGGATGGCCCGCAAGGCCGCCCGGCTGCCGTCGACGGGCAGCGCCAGGAAGCGCGCGACGTAGGCGATGCCGAGAAACCACACCGTGTCCGCCAGCGCGAGCGTGAACGTGACGCGCTCGGCCACGACGAGCCGGATCTCCTGCGAGAAGGAAAGGAGCAACCCGAGGGCGAGGACCGTACCCGGCACGGTCCACCCCACGCGCGCCAGCGCCGCGAGGGTTCGGGCCGCGCGTCCGCCGTCGCGCTCGGCACCGTGGGCCACGAGCGCCCCCACGCCCACCGCCACGGTCGCGGCGGCGGCGGCAAGCCACCCGGAGCGCCCCAGCGCCTCCCGGTTGCGCGGGTCGCCCAGCACGCCGACCCAGTGGCGGAGCGTCAGGTTGTCCGGTGCCAGCCCGCCGCCGAAGCGGTCCATCACGCTGCTGGCGACGAGCGTGCCGAGCGGCAGCACCACGGCCACCGTCACGTAGACGGCGACACCGGCGGCCGCGAGCGGCATGGGGCGCGGCGGGGACGGACGCGCAGGTCGTGCCGTGGCGTGCGTGGCGCGACGCTGAAGCAGGCGCAGGAGGGCGGGCACCCCGGCACCGAGCAGCAGCAGCAGCCCGGCCAGCGTGACCGCGAGGGGACGTCCGTCCACGGGAGAGAGCTCGAGCGTCTGCGCGATGCGCGTCGTGAGCACGGGGACGGGCTCCCGCGCCGCGCTTCCGAGCAGGTAGGGCACGCCGAAGCTGGCGGCGCTGGCGGCGACGACGAATCCGCCGGCGGCAGCGAGCGCCGGCGCCACCATCGGCAGCGTGACGTCCCGGGCCGTGCGGAGGGCGCCCGCGCCGGAAACCCGTGCCGCCTCCTCCAGGGCCGGGTCGACCGCGCCCAGGGCGTCGCGGGTGGCCAGCGACACGAACGGCGACAGGTGCAGGCCGAGGACCCACGCCATCCCCGCGCGCGTGTAGACGTCGACGGGCAGCCAGGGCAGCAGGAGCCCGTTCCGGGGGTTCGCGAGGGTGATCCACGCGATGGTCGTGACATACGGGGGAATGGCGTAGGGCAACGTGCACGCCGCCTGCAGGACCCGCGGAAGGCGCACCCGGGAGAGCGCCCACCCCACGGGCACGCCGCAGCCTGCCGCGACGAGCAGCGTGCCGCCGCACACGACGAGGGTGTTCACCGCGGCGCGGCCCTCCCCGAGCGCGCGTTGTCCGTCGCCGGCGTACGGGGCGAGCGCCACGAGCGGAAGGAGGACGAAGACGGCGAGCGCCGCGGCGAGGGCGCCGTGCGTCGCCGCGCGCCAGCCCCGGCCGCCGCCAGGGATCTCAGCCACCGCGTCCGCTCCATCGCGCCCGCAGTTCGGGCGCGCGGGTCGCGGTCCTCGCGGCGAAGTCCGCGGGCAACTCCATCCACGGGAGCGCGTCCGGCGGGGGGGCCCCGTCGGGGAGCGGGGACTCCGCGAACGGGCCGTGCATGCGGCCTGCCCGCAGGTGCGTCGCGGCGGTCGGAGAGAAGAACCAGTCCATCACCCGCTCGGCCGCCGCGGGGTTCGGACAGTCGGTGGGAATGGCGGCGTACCCGGGCACCGGGATCGCACCCGCCGACAGCACGGGGCGCGCCAACCCCGGCCGCTGGGCGGCGTAGCCCTCCTGCGCGAGCAGGTTCTCGAGGAGCACGATTCCCACGGGGTTCTCGCCGGACTGCATCCGGGCCACGACCGCCGCGTTTCCGCCGGCGGCGACCCACCCGTTGGCTCGGGCGGCCGCCGTCCAGTCGGCTCCCAGGGCCGCGTCGAGCGCCGCGAGGGCCGTGAACATCGTGCCGGAGGCCAGCGGATCGGGGGAGCTGAACCGCCCCGCCCACCGCGGGTCGCGCAGGTCCTCGAAGCGCGCCGGCGCGTCCCCGACGCCCGCGAGCACCATCAGGCTCACGCGGAAGGCCGCGTGCGTCGGGTGCGCCCACGCCCGGGGCAGGTCCAGCGCCCGGCCCGGCACGTGGGTCCGCAGCAGCCCCCTCCCCGCCAGGTCCTCGTACCAGGCGGGGTCACTCGTCGCGAGCACGCAGGCGCGGCTTCCGCCCGCCGCATGTTCCGCCTCCCAGCGTTGCGACACCTTCTCGCTGCCGGCCTGGAAGAACTGCACGCGCACGTCGGGCAGCGCGGCCGCGAGGTCGGGGGCCATGGCGTCGAGCACCTCCTGGTACATCGAGCTGTAGACCCACACCTCGTGCGTCGTGGAGTCGGCGCGCGAGGTGGGCGGGCCGAACTCGACCCGGCAGGCGCCGAGGAGGAGCACGAGCAGCGCGGGCGTCGCCATGGCGAGGGGGCTAACGCGCCCCGCCGCGCAGCAGGTCCCACGCCGCGTTGATGCGCGCCATGCGCGCGGTGGCGTCGGCGAGGTCGCCGCCGCGATCGGGGTGGTGCGCACGCGCCAGCGCCCGCCACGCCGCGCGGGCCTCCTCGAGCGACGCGCCCTCCGAAAGTCCGAGCTCGGCGAGCGCCGCGCGCCGTGCCCGCAGCGCGCTTGCGGCGTCGAGCTCCTCGTGGATTCCGTCGAGCACCGGCGCCGGTACGCCGAGCCACGCCGCCAGCCCGCCGAGCCAGTCCTCGGCGGCCGGACCGGGCCATGCCTCCCGTGCGCCGCGCGCCACCCAGCGGAGCAGCGCCCGAGGATCCCCGGGCAGGTGCGGCGCCAGGCGTGCCGCCACCTTCGCCGGACCCAGCCGATGCGGCTCCGCGTCCGCCAGCACGTGCAGCCACGCGCGGAGCCACCCCTCCCCGCAGGCATCGAGCGCCCACGCGTCGGCGACCTGCTCGCGCACGAACCGCACGTCCGGACGGCCGAGCGGACGCCCGCCGGCCCGCGCGCACGCCACGAGGGCCATCACGACGCGTGCGGGACCGGTGCCGCCGAGCCGTCGCACGTGGTTGGGCAGCGCCACGTCGAAGGCCGCGGCGTCCTCCACCCCGGCGCCGAGCACGGCCACGCGGACCTCCACGGACGCGGGATCCTGGGGCGGGGGGTTCCACCCCCCGCAACGCCCCCCGGCGGTGTCGAGAAGCCGCCCGTACGGCACCAGCACGTCGGGTGCACGCACGATCTCCTCGTCGCGTTCGATGTGGAACCGCGTCGTCGTGCGCGTGCTCCCCGCGCGGAGCACCACGTCCACCTCGGCGCCCCGAAGGCCGCGGGCACGCCAGGTCGTGACGAGGTGGACGCCGGGGCCGGACGGTCCGAAGCCGTGGTGGATCCACCGCAGCCGCCCGACGGTCAGCGACGGGGCGTCAGCCCTCCCCGCCACGCGTCCACTCCGCGCTTCCGTTCGGCGTCTCCCACAGGCGCACGCGCACCACGCGGACGCCCGTGTCGGCGAGCTGCGCGTCGGCCACGCGCGCCAGTTCGGCGACGATGACCTCCGCCGTCGGCGGCGCGTCCAGCCAGTAGACGGGGCGGCCGTGGGCGGCGTTGCTCGCGACGATCGCCGCCACCGCCGGGTCCGGGTCGGTGCGCTGCAGGATCGCCGTGTGGTCCCAGTGGCGGTCGATCCATCCGCCCACCCGCTCCTTGACCACGCCGAAGTCCACCACCCGCCCGCGGTCGTCCAGCGCGTCGGCGACGCAGGTGATCTCCGCCGCGTAGCGGTGCCCGTGGAACGCCGCGCACTTGCTCTCGTGGCGGGGGATGCGGTGCATGGCGTCCCATTCGAGGCGCCGCGTGCAGGTGACCGGAGGCATGCGGGGCGACTATCCCGCCCAGCCGCGGGGGTGGCGCAGCCGCCAGTCCCAGGCGCTGCCCAGGATGGCCTCCAGCGACTCGTGGCGCGGCGCCCACCCGAGCACCTCCCGCGCCCGCGCGCTGTGCGCCACGAGCACCGCGGGGTCCCCGGGGCGGCGCGGACCGATCGCGCAGGGCACGCGACGGCCCGTCACGGCCTCGGCGGCCGCGATCACCTCGCGCACCGACCAGCCGCCGCCCCCGCAGCCGAGGTTCAACACCAGATGGCCGCCCGCGGCGTGCAGGTCGAGGGCGCGCAGGGCGCGCACGTGCGCGTCCGCGAGGTCGACCACGTGGATGTAGTCGCGCACGCCCGTGCCGTCGCGCGTGGGGTAGTCGTCCCCGAAGATCTGCACGGCCGGGCCGGTGCCGGCGACGGCCGCGAGCACCCGCGGGACGAGGTGCGTCTCGGGATCGTGGTCCTCGCCGGCACGTCCGCTCGCGCCCGCGGCGTTGAAGTACCGGAGGCTGGCAGCACGCAGGCCGTAGGCGCGGGCGTACCACCCGATGGCGCCCTCGAGTGCCAGCTTCGTCTCGCCGTAGGGGCTCGTGGGCCGCGTGGCGGCGCGCTCGTCGATCGGCTGCTCCTCGGGCTCCCCGTACACGGCGGCGCTGGAGCTGAACACGAGCCGGTGGACGCCGCGCGCGCGCATGGCATCCAGCAGCCCGAGTCCGAGCACGACGTTCTGGTGGTAGTACGTGGCCGGATCGCGCACGGAGACGCCCACCAGGCTCACCGCCGCCATGTGCACCACGGCGTCCACGCCGTCGAGCGCGCGGTCGAGCGCCGCGCGGTCGGCCAGCCCGGCCTGCACGAGGGTCGCGCCGGGCGGCACCGCGGCGTGGTGACCCGTGGACAGGTCGTCGTAGACGCGCACGTCCACGCCCTCGGCGACCAGCCGTTCCGCCACGATGCTGCCGATGTAGCCGGCGCCGCCGGTGACGAGGACCCGCACGTGCTATTCTACTCCACCATGACCCCGCCGTCCTCCCGATCGTCGTGGGGGTCGGCGTGAAGCAGGACGCGCGCGCGGGGTCCGGCGACCTCGCGGATGCGCGCCATGACGAGCAGGTGCATGTCGTGGAGGGCCTGCGCGGTCATGTCCGGATCGACGACCACGTGCGCGTCCACGTGGGGGACCGATCCGCCGCGGGTGCGCAGCTCGTGGAAGGAGCGCACCCCGGGCGCCTCCGTGAGGATCGCCTGCACGCGGGTGACCATCTCGGGGGGCAGGCTGCGGTCCATCACGACGTCGAACCCCTCCCGGACCACGTGGGCGCTCGCGCGGAGCATGGTGAGCGCGATGCCGATGGACACGAGGGGATCGATGGCCGCGATCCCGGTGGCGCGGACCAGCACGAGGCTGGCGAGCACCCCGCCGTTCATCCACACGTCCGTGGCGTAGTGCAGGGCGTCCGCCCGCACGACGAGGCTTCCGGTCGCGTCCGCCACGCGACGCATCGCGCCGACGACGACGAGGTTCGCCAGGAGCAGCGGCACCATGACCGCGACGCCGAGCAGCGGGTCGTGGGCCTGCACGCCGCCGGCCAGCTGCCGCACGGCGCCGAAGAGGACGAACAGGCCCGCGGCACCGATGAAGCCGCCCTCGAACATGGCGCCGAGGCCCTCGATCTTGCCGTGCCCGTAGTTGTGCTCCTCGTCCGGGTCGCTCGCCGCGATCCGCACCACGACGAGGTTGGCGAGGGAGATGATGATGTCGCCGAGGGAGTCCAGCGCGGACGCCGCCAGGGCGAGGCTGCCGGTGTGCACGCCCACCGCGAGCTTCGCGGCCACCCCGACCACGCTCACCGCGATGGCCAGCCGGATGACGCGCTGCTGGCGACGGGTGTCATGGGTGCCGAGGGGGGAGGCGTTGCGGAGGGGGTCTCCCCCTCCGCCCCCGGACACGGAGGTCATCCGCGCTCCGCCTTGCGCTCGCGTCCCGTGAGGTCCCTGAGCACGTCGCCCACGGCTTTGTCCTCGTAGAGCATGCGGTAGACCTGCTCGAGGATCGGCGCGTCCACGCCGAGCTTCTGCGCCAGCAGGAAGCCCGAGCGCGCCGTGACCACGCCCTCCGCCACCTGGCCGAGCTCGTGCAGGACCGCCTGCAGCGTCTTCCCCTGGCCGAGCCCGAGACCCACGCGGCGGTTGCGGGAGAGGTCGCCGGTGCAGGTCAGGACGAGATCGCCGAGGCCAGCCAGGCCCATGAGCGTGAGGGGGTTCGCCCCGCGCGCCACGGCAAGGCGGGTGATCTCGTTGAGGCCGCGGGTGATGAGCGCGGCGCGCGCGTTGGTGCCCAGTCCCGCGCCGTCGCTGACGCCGCAGGCGATGGCGAGGACGTTCTTCAGCGCCGCGCCCACCTCCACGCCCACGATGTCGTCGGAATGGTAGACGCGGAACAGCCCCCCGTGGAAGGCGCCTGCCACGCGCTCGCAGGCCTCGGCCGAGGCACCGGCCACGACGACCGCCGTCGGAAGCCCCTGCGCGACCTCCCGCGCGAAGCTCGGTCCGCCGAGCGCCACCAGTCCGGGGTGCAGGGCCGCGGGAAGCACGGCGTGGAGCACCTCGTCCATGGTCTGCAGCGTGTCGACCTCGATGCCCTTGCTCGCACAGCACACGAGCGTGCCGGGCGCGAGCATGGCCCCCACGGTCGCCATCACCGGCCGGATCGCCTGGCTCGGCACGGCGGCCACGACGAGCTCCGCGCCGTCGACCGCGGCGTGGAGGATTCCGGTCACGGTGACGGTGTCCGGCAGCCGCAGCCCGGGGAGGTAACGTGCGTTCTCCCTGGATTCCTGCATGGCGGCGGCGCGCGCGGCGTCGCGATCCCACAGCGTGACCGCGTGGCCGTTGCGTCCGAGCTGCATGGCGAGCGCCGTTCCCCAGCTCCCGGCCCCGATCACCGCTGCGTTCATGTCTCGTCCTCCCAGCCGTCGAACCAGCGCATGCGGCGCGTGTCGACGCTCGCGGCGCGGGCGCGTGGGCGCGCCCATTCCCGCAGCTCCTTCAGCCGATCGTCCATCGTGACCGCGAGCGGCACGGTCTCCCGCGCCACGCGGACCAGGTCCTCCTGCTGCAGCTCCCTCCCCGCCGAGAAGCTGCGGAAGAGCGCGGCGACGACGAGCTGTTCCAGCTCGGCCCCGGAGTACTTCTCGGTCTCCTCCGCCACCGCGAGCAGATCCCACGCCTCCGGGTCACGGCCCCGCCGGCGGAGGTGGATGTCGAGGATCTCGAGCCGCTCGTGCGCGGTGGGCAGGTCGACGAAGAAGATCTCGTCGAAGCGCCCCTTGCGCAGCAGCTCGGGCGGGAGGCTGCGGACCTCGTTGGCCGTCCCGACGACGAAGACGGGCTTCTGCTTCTCCTGCATCCACGTCAGGAACGCGCCGAACACGCGGCCCGTCTCGCTGCCGTCCCCGAGGAAGGCCTTCTCGATCTCGTCGATCCACAGCACCGCGGGCGCGAGGCTCTCCGCGACGCGGATGGTGTCGCGCAGCCCCTCGTCGGCGCGGCCCTGGAACAGCGCGCCGACATCCAGCCGCAGCAGCGGCACGCGCCACAGGTCGGCCACCGCCTTGGCGGCGAGCGACTTTCCGCAGCCCTGGACGCCCAGCAGGAACAGGCCCTTCGGCTCGGGGAGCCCGTAGGCGCGGGCGCGCTCGGTGAACGCCGCCTGGCGCTGCCGCAGCCAGTCCTTCAGGGCCTCGAGCCCGCCGACGTCGCCCATCCGGACGTCGTTCCGTACGAACTCCAGGAAGCGGCTGCGCCGCAGCAGCGTCTCCTTCTCGCCGAGGACGAGCGCCACGTCGTCGTCGGAGAACCGCGTGCCGTCGAGCAGCACGCGGGCGTAGGCGCGCTTGATCTCCTTCTCCGTGAGGCCGAGGCTGGCGGTGACGAACGCCTCGAAGCGCTCGGCGGGAATCTCGATCTGCTGCGCCAGCAGGAGCAGGGCGAGCAGGCGCGCGATCTCCTCGCGGTCCGGGAGCGGCACGTCGAGCACCACCGCGTCCTTCTCCAGCGCGGGCGGCAGCACCAGGCGGTTGGAGAGCAGCAGCAGGGCCTGTCCGCGCTCCTGCACATCGCGCAGCGCGTCCCGGAGGTGGCGGATCAGCTGGGGCTCGTCCAGCGCGTCGTCGAGATCCTCGAACAGGAACAGCGCCGGCGCGGTCGTCCGGGCGAGCGCCGTCACCGCGGCCACGGGCGCGTGGGTGGACGCGACGGGACCGTCGGGCCCGACGAGGCCCGTCGTGCTGCGCCAGCGCCAGAGCCCCACGCCGGCCTGCGCCGCGACGCGCTCGAG
>JBDLRI010000005.1:0-26138 GCA_039800105.1 Pseudomonadota bacterium | reverse complement strand
GGGCTTCTGGAAGAATCATCCCGGCGACTGGTTCGTCACGACGCTCACGATGGGGGGGTACGCCTACGACCAGGCCGCGCTTCTGGGATTGCTCGACGCGCCGGTCGCGGGCGACACCAGCCTGATCCTCGTGAAGCAACTGGTGGCGGCGCGGCTCAACGAGGCGCAGGGCGCGGACACCTCGGCCGTCGACACCGCGCTCGCCGACGCCGAGCAGTGGCTCGTGGACAACGACGACGGGAACGGTCTCCCGTTCGGCTCCAGCGACACCGGAGCCGTCGGCATCGCCGCGACGCTCGAAGCCTGGAACGTCGGCGACACCGGCCCCGGATACTGCCCGGAGACCGACGCCGGCTGACGCGGGGGGCGTTGCGGGGGGGCGCGCAGCCCCCCCCGCCCCATGGTACTCGCGGGAGGGCGCACGGCACGATAGGTCCCGCGCCCTTCCCGGAGTCCAACGTCATGGCCACGAACTACAAGGTCGCCGACCTGTCCCTCGCCGAGTCCGGCGCGATGAAGATCGAGTGGGCGGAGGCCCGCATGCCCGTCCTCATGGCGCTCCGCGCGCGCTACGCGAAGGAGAAGCCGCTGGCCGGGCAGCGCATCGCGGGGTGCCTGCACGTGACGAAGGAGACGGCGGTGCTGATCCGCACGCTCCGGGCCGCCGGTGCCGAGATCTCCTGGTCGGGCTGCAACCCGCTGTCGACCTCGAACGAGATCGCGGCCGCCCTCGCCGCCGACGGCATCAGCATCTACGCGTGGCACGGCCTGTCGCGCGACGAGTACTACTGGTGCATCGACCGCACCCTGGACTTCAAGCCCACGCTCACCCTCGATGACGGAGCGGACCTGATCACGCGCGTGCACACGACGCACCAGCACCTCGCGCCGGGCGTCATCGGCGGCACCGAGGAGACCACCACGGGCGTGCACCGTCTCCGCGCGATGGCGGCGGCCGGGAAGCTGCTGTACCCGGTGCTCGCCATCAACGACGCCGAGACGAAGTGGGACTTCGACAACGTCTACGGCACCGGCCAGTCCAGCCTCGACGGCATCCTCCGCGCGACGAGCGTGCTGCTCGCGGGAAAGAACTTCGTCGTCGCCGGCTACGGCCACTGCGGACGCGGCGTGGCGATGCGCGCCAAGGGCATGGGCTCGCACGTGGCGGCGACCGAGATCAAGCCGACCGCGGCGCTCAAGGCCGCCCTCGAGGGCATCCATGTCATGAAGATGGACCAGGCCGCCGCCTGGGGTGACATCTTCGTCACCGCCACCGGCGTGAAGGACATCATCGTCGGCCGCCACTTCGACGTGATGCGCGACGGCGCCATCATCTGCAACACCGGCCACTACGACTGCGAGCTCAACCTCGGCGACCTCGAGGCCCGCGCGTCGAGCAAGCGCACGATCCGCGACAACTGCGAGGAGTACGTGCTCAAGGACGGCCGCCGGATCTACGTCCTCGGCCAGGGCCGCCTCGTGAACCTGGCGTGCGCCGAGGGACACCCGTCCGAGGTCATGGACATGAGCTTCGCGAACCAGTTCCTCGGCATGATCCGCATGGCGAAGGAAGGCGCCTCGATGACGCCGGGCGTCTACGACATCCCCGAGTCGCAGGACCAGGAGCTCGCCGGCACGAAGCTCGCGACCATGGGCCTCTCCATCGACGCGCTCACCGACGAGCAGGTCGCCTACGCGAACAACTACCTCGAAGGCACCTGATCGCGGCTGGGGCGGAGGGGCGCTCGGCCGCCCCCTCCGCAACGCCTCCCCCGGGCCCTACTTCTTCTTCTGCGCCTTGCTCTTGGCGTTCGGCGGGCTGCGGAAGCCCGGCCGCGCAGCCTTGTCCGTGTCCTTGGTGAGCACGGAGTTGGGGCGGACGGGCACGGCCTCCGGGGGCGTGGACTTCTTCTCCTCGGACATGAAAACCTCCGCCCGGCGTCTATCCGGCGGGCGTCAGGCCGGCTCCTCCGGCTGCCCGGCGCGGAACTGTCGCTCGGCCTCGGCGGCCTCTTCCAGGGCGCTTCGGGCGCGACGCTCCGCGCCCTCCCACGCCGCCTGCAGGCGCGCCCGCTGCGCGATGAAGCCCGACAGCGCGTAGGTCCCGGTCTCGCCGGTCCCTGCGAGGCTCTCGGCGCGTGCCAGCTCCACCTCCGAGGCCCGCAGCTGCTCCTCCGCGCGCGCGGCGACGAGCACGGCGTCGCGTGCGGCGACCTCGCGGCGCTTCCAAGCCCGCTCGCCGCGGGACCGTGCCGTCTCGATCCTCGCCTGCTCCCGCCGTGCCAGCGCGACCTCGCGGCGCTCGCCGTCCCGGGAAAGCCGCGCCGCCCGCAGCTCCGCGTCGGCGGCGTCCGTGTCGGCCTCTGCGATCTCGAGGCGCCGCTCGACCGCGGCGAGCTCCAGCCGCAGGCGTCCCAGGTCCGCGTCCGCGCGTTCGCGCCGCATCCGCGCGCCGACGACCGCCTGCTGCGCCTCCAGCACGCGCGGATCGGTCGCCACCTGGCTGGCGTCGCCACGACCGACCTGCTGGCGCAGGCTTCCCTGCCCCGCGCAGGCCGCCACGAGCACCCAACTCCACCACGTCATTCGCACCTCCGACGGGAGCGTGCGCACGCGACGCGCCGTCGGAAACGGAGGCGCTACTTCGACGGGGCGTCGCCGCCCGCCGGCGGGGTCGGCGTGGCGGCCCCCGGGACGTCCCGCTGCACATCCGCCGCCGCGACGAGGCCGTCGACCCACGCGGTGACGTAGGCGCGCTGCGCCTGGGCACGCAGCGCCATGCGCACCAGGCCCTGCTGCGCCTCCCACGCCTCGGGCGTCGGATCGGTGCGGTGCGCGAGCGCCACGATGACCTTGGTCCCGCGCACGTCGTAGACCTCCGGCAGCACCGAGCCCGGGGCGGCGCGCGTGAGCGCGTCCCGCAGCCCGGGCACATCCCCGAGGTCCGGCACGGGATCGGCGGGCGAAAATCCACCGGTCGTGTCCACCTCGACGCCCTGCGCGGCCAGCAGTTCCGTCGGCGGGGCATCCGCCGCCGTCCACGCCTGCCGGACCTGCGCCACCCAGGCGTCGAGCAGCGCCGGTGCCTTCTCGTCCTGGATCAGCCCGACGGCGATCTCGCCGCGCGCCTCCTCGATCGGGACCACGCGCGCCGCGTCGATCCGCTCCACCTTGAAGATCTGCAGCCCGCGCGGCGTCTCCACGACCTCGGTCACGTTGCCCACGCCCGCCTTCTCGATCGCGGCCAGCGCCGCGGGGTCCAGCTGCCCGGCGGCCTGCGTCCCGAGCGCGCCGCCGTCGCTGGCGGACAGATCCTCCGACCACCTGCGCGCCAACGCGGCCATGTCCCCCGTGGCGGCCTCGGCGCGCAGCGCCTCCAGCCGGGTGCGCACGGCCGCCGCATCCGCGCCGGGGATGTCCGTCCGCAGCAGGATCGTCGACGCCGTGACGCGCTTCGGGAGGTTGTAGACGCGCTCGAAGAGCTCCTTGTAGCGGGCCTCGACCTTGGCGCCGTTCGCCGCGATCCACGCGTCGCGCTCGGCGTCGTTCACCACGATGTCGTCCCGGAAGGTGCTGGGCGCGGCACGCACGTAGCTGGCCTGCAGCTGCGTGGAGCGCTCCTCCCACGTGCGGCGGACCTCGGCCTCGGGCACGTCCACCCCGGCGGCCACCACGTCGAGCACGCGCTTGAGCAGCAGCTGGCGCCGCACCCGCGCCTCGAACGCGCCGCGCGTCGTCCCCATCGCCTTGAGCGCCGCCGCATAGGCCTTGGTGTCGAACGCGCCGTCCTTCTGGAAGCGCGTCTCCCCGCGGAGCTTGTCCGCCAGCTCTTGATCGCTCACGCGCATCCCGAGGCGTCCGGCCTCCTGCAGCAGGACCTCCTCGCGCACGAGCTCCTCCACGGTCTCGGCGAGGATGGCGTCACGCTGCTCGGCGGGGAGCCGCCCGCCGCGCTGGCGCAGGGCCTCCCGCACCTCCAGGTCGGTGATGGCGGCGCCGTTCACCGTCGCGAAGGTGCTGTTCTGGTTGCGCTGGTCGTTCGACCCGATGCCCCAGAAGATGAAGACGGCGGCGACCACGCCCACGGTGAGGCGGGTGCTGGTGGAATCGGTCCCGGAGCGGAGGCGTTCGAGCAGCGACATGGCTCGACGCCTATGCTCGCGGCGGCGTCCTTTCAAGCGGGGCGCTCCGTTCCGCGCGCGTGGCGACGCCCGGACACGACGGTTAGCCGCCGGCAGAGGCCCCGGCGCATGTTCAACTCCGTCCTCGGACTGTTCTCCCAGGACATGGCCATCGACCTGGGCACCGCCAACACGCTGGTCTACGTGAAGGGCCGCGGCGTGGTGTGCAACGAGCCCAGCGTCGTCGCGGTCCATCACGATCGCAGGGGAAACCGGCACATCATGGCGGTCGGAGCCACCGCCCGCGAGATGGTCGGCCGCACGCCGCGGGACATCCAGGCGATCCGCCCGCTGAAGGACGGCGTCATCGCGGACTTCGACACCACCGAGGCGATGCTCCGCTACTTCATCCACAAGGCCAACGGCGGCCGGACGCTCGTGCAACCGCGCATGATCGTGTGCATCCCCTACGGCACGACCGAGGTGGAGAAACGCGCGGTGCGGGAGAGCGCGGAGCGCGCCGGCGCTCGCCAGGTGCTGCTCATCGAGGAGCCGCTCGCCGCCGCCATCGGCGCGGACCTGCCCATCACGGAACCCACCGGCAACATGATCATCGACATCGGCGGCGGCACCACCGAGGTGGCCGTGATCTCCCTCGGCGGCATCGTCTACAGCCGCAGCATCAAGGTGGGCGGCGACCACATGGACGACGCCATCGTGGCGCACTTCAAGCGCGAGCACGACCTGCTGCTCGGCCCCCGCACGGCGGAATCCCTCAAGATCGCGCTGGGCAACGCCGCGAGCGACGGGCTCGACCTCGGCGAGCGCGTCGTGAAGGGCCGCGACCTCGTGCGCGGCTACCCCCGCGCCATCACCGTGCACGCCGACGAGGTCCGCGCGGCGCTCGAGGAGCCCGTGAACCTCGTGATCGAATCGGTGCGCGCCAGCCTCGAGCGGACCCCGCCGGACCTGCTCGGGGACATCTACGAGCGCGGAATCATCATGACCGGCGGCGGCTCCATGCTGCGGCAGCTCGACGTCGCCATCAGCCAGGCCACGGGGCTCCCCGTCATCGTCGACGAGGAGCCGATGGCCGCGGTCGTCGAGGGCTCGGGCCGCGCCCTCGAGGACATCGAGCTGATCAGCTTGGTCTCCTGAGCCTGGGGCGGGGCCTCGGGCCGGCCCCGCAACGCCCCGGCCCGCGTCGGGCTAGGCGAGCACCTTCGCGACGAACTGGTCCAGCGCGGTGCGGTTGAGCGCGCCGAGGCGCTGGTCGACGACCTTCCCGTCCTTCAGCAGGAACAGCGCCGGGATGGAGCGCACGTTGAAGCGCGCAGCGGTCACCGGGTTCTGGTCCACGTCGACCTTGACCACCTTCAGCGCCCCGGCGTGCTGCTCCGAGACCTGGTCGAGCAGCGGCGCGATGGCCTTGCACGGCCCGCACCACGCCGCCGTGAAGTCCACCAGCACCGGGATGGACGAGTCGAGCACGGTGGACGTGAAGTCCGCTTCGTTGACGTACGGAACGCTGGCCATGAAACCCTCCGGGTGTCCGCTCCTACCCGCGGCCTGCGCCCGGAGCAAACCCGGATAAGGTTCCGCCCGGAGGCGCGATGGCACGGGTGCTGCTGGTGGATGACGACGCGCGAATGCGCGCACGCGCCGAGGAGACGCTGCTCGCGCTCGGCCACGCCGTCGAGATCGTCACGAACGCGCCGGACGCCCTCGGCCGCCTCGCGGGAGAGGACATCGACCTCGTGGTGACCGACGTGGTGCTCGAGGGCGGAGAGGGCCTCGACCTGGCGGTGCGCGCCAGCCTGCTCGGACGCGCCGTCCCGGTCATCCTCACCAGCCGGATGCCCTCGGTGCTGCAGGCCGCGCAGCAGCGCGCGCGCGCCGACTCCATCGCGATCGCGGGGGTGCTGGCCAAGCCCCTGGAGCCCGAGGACACGCGCCTGCTCGTGGACGCCGCGCTCGGCATGGTCCGCGACGCCGCCGCCAACGCCGGTCCGTCCTGGCTCGGGGAGGACTTCCTCCGCGGCGTGGACGGGGACGTGGACGAGTACCCGCCCGCCCGCGTGGCCTACCTGGCCGCCCGCCTCGAGGCCACGGGACAACTGGAGGTGGCCGGCCCGACGGTCCGCGCGCGGCTCGGGTTCAAGGCCGGCAGGATCGTGTACGTCGACGGCGTGCCGGGCCTCCTCGCGTCGCTGGACGCCACGATTCCGGCCGGCCCGCTCGGCACGCAGATCGGCATGGCCGTGGCGCGCGGCCTCGACCCCACCCGCGCCATGGACGTGGCGGCGTCGAGCCTCGGCGAGACCCTCGTCGGCTGGCTGGACTCACCGCCCGCCGAGGCCTGGGTCTCGTGGATCGCGGACTGGAAGGCGCCCGCAGGCAGCTTCCCCCTGCCCCGCACCGTCCAGCGCCTGCTGGTCGACGCCCACCGCGCGCAGGCCACCCCGACCGCCCTGCAGGCGCGCTGGGCGCAGCCGGACCCCACGGCGGGCGTGCGCGCCCGCGTGCCGGAGGACGCTCCGCAGGACCGCTGGGGCCTCGACGCCACCGCGCTGCGAATCCTGCGGGAGGCGGCGTCGCCCGTGGCGATCGTGGAGTTGACGCGGCGGGTCGCGTCCGACGCCGCGCGGCTTCAGGAGGCCTGGCGGGCGCTCGACCTGCTTCGCGCGCTCGGCCTGCTCGTGGAGATGGAGGTGGAGGCCTCGCCGTTGCAGGCCCCGCCGCCGCCCGCGCCGGAGCCGCCGCGCCCGGCCGAGGCCGCCGCCCCGCCCCTCCCCGAGCCGGCCGCGGCGGAGCCCCCGGCACCGCCGCCCGGCGACGACGGCATGGACGATCCGCGCGCGGCGCGATTCCGAGAGGCCCGCGACCGCATGGCGGGCCAGGTCCCGCTGGAGATCCTGGAGCTGACGGAGAAGCGCGTCCTCGGAGACGAGGAGGTCGCGGCCGCGTTCCGGGACATCTCGAAGCGCTACCACCCCGACGTGTACTTCAACGCCCCGCCGGCCGTCCGCGAGCTGGCGGAGGTGTGTTTCGCGCAGGTGCAGTCGGCCTACGAGGCCCTCAAGGCGCCCGGTGGCCTGGCCGAGGGGAAGCGATGGCTGGCCGCGCGCTCGGCCGGGGCGGCCTTCGTGGGCGAGAAGGACCACAACGCCGCGCGCATGGCCTTCCGCCGCGGGGAGGCGCTGTGGCGCAACCGCGACTGGGCGGGCGCCGACGCACAGTTCCTCGACGCCTTCCAGCGCGACCCCGACACGTGGCCGCACGCGCTCTACCACGCCCACGCCGGCATGCTCACGCAGCGTCTGACGGCCGACAAGGCCCTCGCGCTCGTGGAGGCGCTGCTGCCGAAGCATCCGAAGAACGCCGCCGAGATCCTCACGGTGGCCGGTCACGTCTGCAAGCTCGCGGGGCGCCAGCCCGACGCGCTCACCCGCTACCGCAAGGCGGTGGAGGTCGACGCGACGGCCCACGAGGCGCTCCGGGAGATCCGCCTCGCCGAGCGCCGTGCACCCCCGCCGCCGCCCGAGCCCAAGCCGCTCTTCGGCGGCATCTTCGGAGGGAAGAAGAGCTGAGCGCCGGCCCGGGGGGCGTTGCGGGGGGCCGGGCCAAGGCCCCCCGCCCCAGGACTCAGACGCAGACCTGCTTCGTGAGGTCCTTGGTGATGTTCTTCTGGTGGCTCTCGAGCGTTCCGCCGCCGATCTCGAGGAGCTTGGCGTCGCGGAGCAGGCGCTCCACCGGGTACTCGGTGCAATAGCCGCTGCCGCCCATGACCTGCATGGCGGCGTCGGCGGCCTTCTTGCCGACGGGCGCCGCGAAGAGCTTGGCGGCGTCGGAGCCGAGGCGGTTCTGGCGGTCGTGCCCGACGCTGCGCGCCACCTGGTAGATGAGCGCGCGGGCGGCCTCCGTCTCGGCGTAGACCTCCCCGATGAAGCGCTGGATCTGCCCGAAGCGGTTGAGCGGCTGGCCGAAGGCGATGCGCTCCTGCGCGTGGCGCACCATGATGTCGAGGCAGCGATCGGCGATGCCGAGGCTCATGGCCGCGAGCGTGAGCCGCTCGATCTCCAGGTTGCGCATCATGTGCACGAGCCCGCCGCCCTCGACGCCGAGCAGGTTCTCGGCGGGGACCTCGCAGTCCTCGAAGATGAGCTCGCTCATCGTGCTCGCCCGCATGCCCATCTTGTGGATGGGCTGGCTGGTGCGGAAGCCCGGGCAGTCGCGGTCGACGAGGAACGCGCTGATCTTGCCGCCGTCGGTCTTGGCGTAGACGAGGAAGCAGTGTCCGTCGGGGCCGTTGGTGATGTAGGTCTTCGTGCCGTTGAGGACCCACGCGCCGCCGCGACGCACGGCCGTGGTCTTCATGCCGAGCACGTCCGTGCCGTAGCCCGGCTCGGTCATGCCCATGCCGCCGACCCAGGTGCCGTCGAGCACCTTGGACAGGTACTTCGCCTTCTGTCCCTCGCTCGCACCCCAGTAGAAGTTGTTGACGAACAGCATGCTGTGCGCCAGGTACGCGAGACAGAAGCCGGGGTCGGCCTTGCTGAGCTCGTGGTGCACGATG
Organism: Pseudomonadota bacterium; assembly: GCA_039800105.1. Taxonomy (GTDB): domain Bacteria; phylum Myxococcota_A; class UBA796; order UBA796; family SXON01; genus CAMAXZ01. The sequence continues at coordinate 17,441 of JBDLRI010000005.1, read as the reverse complement.
ACCGCGGCGGTCGCGTCCATGCCCGCGCCGCCGTCCGACTCGGGGATGGTGATGCCGAGCAGGCCCAGCTCCGCGAGGCGCCCGAACAGCGGCCGGTTCAACGCCTGGGCGCGGTCGGCGGCCTCGGCCTGCGGCTCGACCTCGCGGCGCGTGAAGTCGGCGACCATCTCGCGGAGAGAGGCGTGCATGTCGGTGGGGTTGAACAGGTCAAGGGACATCGGGACCTCATCGTGCGGGCGCGAACCCTAACGCGCGATGCCGCGCGCCGGTGCGAGGCAGGCCACCGTTCCGGCTGCCGCGTTAGCCGCGCGACATGCCGCGCAGAATGCTCCTCGTCGACGCGCCGAACCACGCGTTCCGCGCCTACCACGCGATCCAGAACGACATGCGGGCGCCGGACGGCTTCCCCACGCGCTGCCTCTATGGCTTCACGCGCATGCTCCTCGCGCTCGCACGCGACCAGAAGCCCGACTACGTCGCGTTCGTCTTCGACGCCCGGACCAGCTTCCGCAACGAGCTCTACCCGGCCTACAAGGGGCAGCGTCCCGACATGCCCGAGGACCTGCGCGCCCAGTGGCCCGAGCTGGCGCCGCTCATCGAGGCCTTCGGGTACACCGTGCTCCGACGCGACCACACCGAGGCCGACGACATCATCGGCACCCTCGCGACCCGCTTCGCGGGGGAGGACCTCGACGTCGCCATCGTCAGCAGCGACAAGGACTTCTGCCAGCTCGTGAACGGCCACGTCACCGTGCTCGACCTCATGAAGGGCGTCGAGCTGGACCGCGCCGGCGTCGTGGAGCGCTGGGGCGTGCCCCCCGAGCGGGTCATCGACCTGCTCGCCCTCATGGGCGACAGCTCCGACAACGTCCCCGGCGTGCCCGGCGTGGGCGAGAAGAAGGCCGCGGGGTTCCTCGCGCGCTTCGGCGACCTCGACGGCGTGCTCGCCAACGCTGCCGCCATCGGTGGCAAGACGGGCGAGGCCGTGGCCGCGCACGTCGAGACGGTGCGGCTGGCGCGCCAGCTCGTCACCATCGACACGCACGTGCCGATCGAGGTGCGCCTCGAGGACCTCGCGCCGCGGCCGCGCGACACCGACGCGCTCCGCACGCGCCTGCACCGGTACAACTTCCGCTCCCTCTCCGCGGAGCTGGGCCTCGGGGCACCGCAGGTCGCCACGCCCCACATGACGTGGACGCGCGTGGATTCCGACGTGGCGTGGGGCCCCGGTCCGCTGGCCGACCTCGCCGCCCGCCTGCGCGCCGCGGGGCGGTTCGCGCTCGACCCCGTCGGCCCCGGCAACACCGGCGGTGCCACGGGCCTGCGCGGCCGCCTGGACGGGCTCGCCTTCGCGTGGGAGGAGGAAGGCCGCCCGCGCGCGGTGCGGGTACCCTGGGAGGGCGCCGCCGTGTCCGGGGAGGGCCACGACGCCCTCGCCGCGGTGCTGGCCGACCCGGCCGTCGCGAAGGCCGGCTACGACCTGAAGGAGACGCTGAAGCTGCTGCACGCGCATGGGCTGTCGCTGGAGGGGGTGGCCGACGACCCGCTGCTCGCCGACTACGTGCTGCAGCCGGAATCCCGGCACTACCTCGACGACCTCTCCAAGCGGCACCTGGAGCACGCGCTCGATGCCGCCGTGCCCGGAGAACGCGCCGTGGTCGCGTGGCGGCTCGCGGCGGAGCTGCGGGAGCGCGTCGCGCGCGAGGGTCTCGATCCCGTCTACCGCGACCTCGAGCTGCCGCTCCTGCCGGTGCTCGCGCGCATGGAGATCGCCGGCATCGGGGTGGACGTCGACGGGCTCCGCGCGCTGGGCGTGGAGTTCGACCGGCGCATCACCGAGGTCGCCGCGACCATCCACGCGGCCGCCGGACGCACGTTCAACATCGGCTCGACGCAGCAGCTCGCGGCCATCCTCTTCGACGAGCTGAAGCTCCAGAACGGCAAGAAGACGAAGACCGGCTGGTCGACCGACGCCGAGACGCTGGAGAACATCGGCGACCAGCATCCCCTCCCCGGCCTGGTGCTGCAGTGGCGCGAGCTCAGCAAGCTGCGCTCGACCTACGTCGAGGCCCTCCCGCTCGCGGTCCACCCTTCCACGGGGCGCATCCACACGACGTTCCGGCAGGCCGTGGCGGCCACCGGGCGGCTGTCCAGCCAGGATCCCAACCTCCAGAACATCCCCGTCCGCACCGAGGAGGGACGGCGCATCCGCCGATGCTTCGTCGCGCGGCCGGGTCACGTGTTCGTGAGCTGCGACTACAGCCAGGTGGAGCTGCGGCTGCTCGCGCACTACGCAGGCCACGGCCCGCTCGTGGAGAGCTTCCTCGCGGGCGAGGACATCCACCGCCGCACCGCGGGAGAGATCTTCGGCGTCATGCCGGCGCTCGTCACCGCGGAGCAGCGTCGCGCCGCGAAGGCCATCAACTTCGGAATCATCTACGGCATGGGCGCGTGGCGCCTCGCGAACGAGCTCGGGATCCCGCGCGGCGAGGCCGCCCGCTACATCGAGGGCTACTTCGCGCGCTACCCGCAGGTGCGCGAGGTCATGGACGGGGCCTGCGCCCGCGCCCGCGAGAAGGGCTACGCCGAGACGCTGTTCGGACGCCGCCGCCCGGTGCCGGAACTCGACGCGCGCAACCCCGCGGATCGCGCCGCGGCTGAGCGCATCGCCATCAACACGCCCATCCAGGGCAGTGCGGCCGACATCATCAAGCGCGCCATGCTCGTCGTCGACGGGGATCTGCGCCCGGGCGGCGCGCTCGCGCACCTGGGCGCCACGCTGCTGCTGCAAGTGCACGACGAACTCCTGCTCGAGGTCCCGGAGGCCCACGCCGAGACCGTCGCGCACGCCGTCGGGGCGCGCATGGCCGGGGTCGCCGCCCTGCGCGTCCCGCTGGTGGTCGATCACGGGATCGGCCGCACGTGGGAGGACGCCCACGGATGAGCTACAGGAAACGCCGATGAACCTGCGCGACCTCGACGACGAAGCCCTCGTGAACCGCGTACGCGACGGCGACCGCGAAGCGTACCGCCCGCTCGTCGAGCGCTACCAGCAGCCGCTGTTCCGCATGGCGTTCGCACGGGTGCGCGACGAGGAGGAGGCCCGCGACATCGTCCAGGCCGCCTTCGTGAAGGGATGGACGCACCTCGATGGCTTTCGCGCCGACTCGAGCTTCCTCACGTGGATGCGTCGCATCGTCGAGAACCTGTGCACCGACCACGCCCGCAAGCGCACGCGCCGCAAGACCGGGTCCTACGACGACGCCGTCGCCGCGCGCGACGAGGACGGCGAGATCCTGCAGGCCCACCACGGCGACGATCCCGGCAAGGCCGCCGCCAACCGCGAGCTGCGCGAGCGCATCGGCGCCGCCCTCGACCAGCTGCCCGAGGATCAGCGCCGCATCCTGCTGCTCCGCGAGATCGACGGCCTCTCCTACAAGGAGATCGCCGAGTTCGTCGGCATCCCCGAGGGCACCGTGATGAGCCGCCTGTTCTACGCGCGCAAGCGCGTGCAGGCCATCCTCCGCGAGGAGGACTCGGCACCATGAGCGGGACATCGAATATCGACCCGCCTCGCGCGTCCGACGACGAGATGGCCCACGATCCGCTCGAACCGCTGCGCCTGGCGCTGACGCCGCCCGGAGACATCGATGTCTCCGGGTCGGTGATGGCCGCGCTCGAGGACGAGGCGGCGTGGGGCCCGCTCGGGGACGCGCTGCGGGACGGGACAGCCCCGCCGGACGTGCGGCTCGACCTCGCCGACGCCGTCCTGGCCGCGCTCCCCGCCGAGGACGCAGTGGACGCCGCGCGGCTGGACGCGCAGCCCTGGGACGCCGACCTGTTCCGTTCAGCCCTTTCTCCCGGGGCGGGGGGGCCTCCCCCCCGCAACGCCCCCCCGGGCTCCGACGCGGACGCCGTGCTCGCACGTCTCCCCGACGCGCCCGAGGGCTGGGACGACACTGCCGAGCTGCTCGCGCTCGGCCTGTCCGCCGACGCGCCCGACGTGACGGACGCCGTCATGGCGGCGCTGTCCGCGGATGCGCCGCGGCCTGCGCTGCGCGTGGTGCACGGCGGCGACGCCCGCCCCGCGCGCACGTTCCCGCGCGGCTGGATCGGCGCCATGGGCGGGCTCGCCGCAGCGGCGGCGCTCGCGATGGCCGTGCTTCCGCGCGGCGCGGACACCCCGGATTCCGCCGTGGCGTCCGCGCCCGCCGCGGACGTGGCGCCCGTACGGCTCGACGCGGCCCCGCGCCCGCTGGCCGCGCGCAACGACGCCACCGTGGAGGCGCTCACCACCCCCGGAGAGGTCGTGGCGCAGGTCATGCAGTTCGAAGAAGGCGGCCCCACCATCATCTTCGTCACCGGAGCGTCGCTGTGAGCGGCTGGGCGCTGCTCGTGGCCGCCGCGCTCGCCGGCCCGCCGGCGCGGCCGGCGCCGCGCCCCGCTCCGGCCGCCGCGCAGGCCGCCGCGACCGTGCCCGCGGGCCGGGTGACCATCGAGGTGCAGGTGGTCCACGCGAGCGACTCCGCCGACGGCGTCGACCCGCGCCTGAAGTCGCTGGCGTCGAGCCTTCGCTACCTCAAGTTCAAGGGGTACCGGCTCCTGTCGGCACCTTCGGCCACGCTCAAGGCCGGCGCGGACGCCTCGTTCCCGCTCGAGGGCGGCCGCGAGCTCTCGGTCACCCTCGTGGAGCGCGACGATGCCCGCGCGCGCGTCCGCGTCCGGATCGTCCGCGGCGCCGAGCGCATGCTGGACACGACCGTCAGCATCAACCGTGACGGCACCTTCATCGTCGCCGGCCCCGCCTACGAGGACGGCATCCTCGTGCTGCCGCTGCGCGCCCACTACTGATCCCGGGGGTCCCCATGCGTCTCGGCCTGCTCCTCCCCCTCGCGCTCACGGCCTGCGTGGTGCGCGGGCACCATGACGGCCCACCGGAGCCTCCGCGCGAGGGCCAGCGCCGCGGTATCGAGGACTCGCTGGACTACACGTCCACCTCCACGGGGACGGGAGCCTCGACGGGCACGCCGGCGGACACCGCCGAGGACATCGACACGGACTGCGCCACGACCCCGCTCCACGTGGTGTCCGTGCGCGCGACCCCCGTCGCGGCACCGTGGGTCCCCGGCGGAGAGGTCACCGTGGTGGCACGCCTCGAGAACCGCGGCGACACCGACGTGCTCGACTATCCCGGCGTGCACGTGACCTCGGACTCCGCCGACGTCACGACCACCCAGGACCCCCAGTACCTCTACGGGCTCTTCGCGGGGCAGGCACTCGACCTGTCGCTCACCTTCCTGGCGTCCGCCAGCGCGGCACCGGGCACGGTCACCTTCACGGCCGAGGCGACGGCGCTGCACTGCGCGGATTCGGGACGTTGCCCACCGCCCTGTCCGGTCACGACCACCCTCGACCTGCTCGCGCCCGGACGCTGAACCATGACGCTCTTCGAGAAGATCATCGCCCGCGAGATTCCCGCGGACATCGTGTACGAGGATGACGCCTGCGTCGCGTTCCGCGACATCGCGCCCCAGGCGCCCACGCACATCCTGGTCGTGCCGCGAACGCCCATCCCGATGCTGTCGCACGCCGATCCCAGCCACGCCGCGCTGCTCGGACGCTGCCTGCTCGCGGTCGCTGCGGTCGCGGCGCAGCAGAAGCTGGAGGGCTACCGGGTGGTGATCAACAACGGCGAGAGCGCCGGCCAGACCGTGTTCCACCTGCACCTGCACGTGCTGGGCGGCCGCCGCATGTCCTGGCCGCCCGGCTGAACCGCCCGGCGGCGACCGCGAGGGACACGCCGCCCCAGCATCCCACGGGTTAGCCCGAGCGGCGGAGGCATCATGGCCGTCAACCGCGCCGGCATCGTCGACCGCAACTTCCTCGCGCTCCTCGACGAGCTGGCCGAGGGTGGGCCACGCAGCGACCTCGAATCCCCCGTGCGCGACGGGACGGACCTCAGCGCGCGCGAGGCGATGGCCCTGTTCGAGAGCCAGCTGGAGAGCCGCCACCTCGACCTCGCGGCCCGGGCGCTCAAGGCGCGCAACGAGTGCTTCTACACCATCGGCAGCAGCGGTCACGAGGGCAACGCCGTCGTCGCGGCGGCCTCCCGTCCGGACGATCCGGCGTTCCTTCACTACCGCTCGGGCGCGTTCTTCGTGCATCGCGGACGGCAGGTGCCGGGCGCCACGCCCGTCATGGACGTGCTGCTCGGGCTGGCGGCGAGCTCCGACGAGCCCATCGCGGGCGGCCGACACAAGGTGTTCGGCAGCCTCCCGCTGCAGGTCCCGCCCCAGACGAGCACCATCGCGAGCCACCTCCCGAAGGCGATGGGCATGGCGCTCGCCTTCGAGCGCGCCAAGCGGCTGGGCCTCGCGCCGGCCGACGACGACCGCATCGTCGTGTGCACCTTCGGCGACGCGAGCGCGAACCACAGCACCGCCACCGGCGCCATCCACGCCGCCGAGTGGCACGCGCACCAGGGCAAGCCCTGCCCGGTGCTGTTCGTGTGCGAGGACAACGGAATCGGCATCAGCACGCCCACGCCGCAGGGCTGGATCGCCACCCAGTACGCGGGCCGGCCCAACCTCGGGTACGTGGCGGGCGACGCGCTCGATCTTCCGGACGCCTGGGAGGCGGCCCAGGCCGCCGTGCGCTGGGTGCGCGAGCATCGCGCGCCGTGCTTCCTGCACCTGCGCACCGTGCGTCTCATGGGACACGCCGGATCGGACGTCGAGACGACGTACCGCTCCACCGAGGAGCTCGCCGCCGTCGAATCCCTCGACCCCATCCTCCGCACCGCGCGGCTGCTCGTCGAAGGCGGCTGGATGCGGCGCGAAGAGGTCCGCGCACTCTACGAGGACATCCGCACGCGCATCGCCGCGCTGGGCGAGGAGGCCATCCGCCGCCCGAAGCTGGTGGACGCCGCGCAGGTGATCGCGCCGCTCTCGCCCCGCACGCCGGACGCGGTGGCACGCGAGTCGTCGCGCATGGCCGACCCGGAGCGCCGCCGCACCCACCACGGCGGGGCACTGCCCGAGGACGACAAGCCGAAGCATCTCGCCGTGCAGCTCAATCGCGCGCTCGGCGACCTGCTGCTCGCCCACCCGGACGCCCTCATCCTCGGAGAGGACGTGGGTCGCAAGGGCGGCGTGTACAACGTCACCGCCGACCTGCAGAAGCGGATCGGCGCCGAGCGCGTCATCGACACGCTGCTGGACGAGCAGAGCATCCTCGGCATGGCGCTCGGGGCCGGCCAGGCGGGACAGCTGCCCATCCCGGAGATCCAGTACCTCGCGTACTTCCACAACGCCTGCGACCAGATCCGCGGCGAGGCATGCTCGCTGCAATACTTCTCGCAGGGTCAGTTCCGGAACCCGATGGTGGTCCGCATCGCGGGCTACGCCTACCAGAAGGGTTTCGGCGGCCACTTCCACAACGACAATTCCGTCGCGGCGCTGCGCGACATCCCGGGGCTGGTCATCGCAAGCCCGGCCCGTGGCGATGACGCGGCCGCGATGCTCCGCACCTGCGCCGCCGCCGCCCGCGTCGACGGGGCGGTGTGCGCGTTCCTCGAGCCCATCGCGCTCTACATGACGCGCGACCTCCACGCCGACGGGGACGGACTGTGGGCGACGAGCTACCCGGGGGCCGATCAGCACGTCCCCATCGGCGTGGGACGCCTCTACGGCGATGGCACGGATCTCACCATCGTCTCGTGGGCGAACGGGCTCTGGATGAGCCTTCGCGCGGCGAAGGTGCTGGAGGAGACCCACGGGATCCGCACGCGCGTGCTGGACCTTCGATGGCTCAACCCTCTGCCCGTCGAGGACCTCGTGGCCGCCGCCTGCGCCACCGGGCGGGTGCTCGTGGTCGACGAGTGCCGACGCACGGGCGGAGTCAGCGAGGCGGTGTTCACGGCGCTCGTCGACGCTGGCGTGCAGGCGAGCATGGCACGCGTGGCCGGACACGATGTCTACATCCCGCTCGGGGGCGCCGCGAACCTCGTGCTGGTGCAGGAGGCGGACATCCTGGCCGCCGCCGTGAAGCTGGTGAAGGAGACGCCGCCATGCTGCGGGTGATGCTCGTCTGTCCGGGGCGCGGCAGCTACGGCCGCGAGACGCTGGGAAGCCTGCGGCCCACGCCGCGCGTGCAGGCCGCGGACGCCTTCCGCGCCGCGCTCGGACGGCCGACCCCCACCGAGATGGATGCGGCACCCACGACGAGCAGCCGCCTGCACGTGGCTGGCGAGAACGCGAGCATCCTCACGATGACCTGCTCGCTGGCCGACTCCGACGCGCTGCGAGACGTATCGGTGTGTTGCGTCGTGGGCAACAGCATGGGCTGGTACACGGCACTCGCGGTGGCAGGCGCGTTGCCGCTCCACGACGCGTTCACGCTCGTGGAGACGATGGGCCAGTACCAGGCCGGCAACGTCATCGGCGGCCAGATGCTGTATCCGCTGGTGGACGCGGAATGGTCACCCCTGCCCTCACCCGAGCTGGAGCGCGCGCTTCGCGAGGTCCCCGACCTGCACTGGAGCATCCGCCTCGGCGGTCAGGCCGTCCTGGGAGGCACGACCGAGGCGCTGGCGGAGCTGCAGCGTCGGCTTCCGCCGCGCAAGGTCGGCGACCGTGACGCACCGATGCAACTTCCCCTGCACAGCGCCTTCCACACACCGCTGATGCGCGAGACGTCCCAGCGGGCGCGAAGGGAGCTCGCCGACCTCGGCTGGCGCGCACCCGAGGTTCCCCTGGTCGACGGACACGGCACCCTCTACCGGCCACGGTGGGCGGATCCCGCACGCCTGCGTGACTACACCCTCGGCGCGCAGGTGACGGAGCCGTACGACTTCGGACTCGGGGTGCGCACCGCGCTGCGGGAATACGCGCCGGACGCCATCGTGCTGCTCGGTCCCGGCGGAAACCTGGGCGGGGCCACCGCGCAGGTCCTCCTCGAAGAAGGCTGGCGAGGCCTCCGCAGCAAATCCGACTTTCTGGCGATGCAGGCCGACACGCCCGTCATCCTCGGCATGGCGCGACCCGAGCAGCGCGCACGCGTCACCGGCGGCGCGTGACGACCGGGGACGATCACGGGGCGGCGCGCGAGGCCCTCGGTCTCAAGCACCTTCCGCGCGCTGGGTGGGTTCGCGTCGGCATACGCGCGTCCGAGACACACGCCGACACACGCGATGTATCGGTGGAGAGCGTCGCGGCACACAGCTGGGGAGTCGCGTTTCTCGCCCTTCTGCGTTGCCCGCCGCAGCTGGACCGGCATCGCGTGCTCGCCATGGCGCTCCTTCACGATCTCGCCGAGGTCCGTGTCGGGGACCTCACGCCCCACGACGGGGTACCTCCGGACGTGAAGCATGCCCGGGAGCGCGCCGCGATGCAGGCGATGCTCGGCCACCGGCCCGACCTGCTGGACCTGTGGGAGGAGGCCGAGGCGTGCGTCACCCCCGAGGCGCGCTTCGTCAAGCTCCTCGACCGAGTCGACATGGGCCTTCAGGCGGAGCGATACATGGATGCGGGCCATGAGGTATCGGAGTTTCTCGCCGTCACCCGCGCGGCGCGCGACGCGCTGTTCGGCTCAGCGTCCGCGACGGAGGAGACTCGGCCCGCTGTGGATGACGAGCCGGCCCGGCGCGACTGAGGTCATCGGGTCGAGCTCGACCGTCGCGAAGCCCGCACGCTCGAACTCCCGGCTTCCGTCCGGCTCTCCCAGGAGCGACGACAGGAGTTCCCCCAGCGTGGGTTGGTGGCCCACCAGCAGCGGATCACGGTGCAGGGCGGCAGCCGCGAGGATGGCCGCCAGGTCGTCGTGCGCGAGCGCGTGCACGGGGTGGACCGGCACCTCGGGAAAGCGCCGTGCCACGGCATGCGCCGTCTGGGTGGTCCGGAGGTAGGGACTGTGGAGGATCGCGCCGGGCGTCCATCCCATCCCGCACCACGCATCCAGCACGTCCTCCAGCTCGGCGCGTCCCAGGGGCGTGAGCGCGCGCGCGGCATCCGACGCGGCGAAGTCCTCCGCGATGCCATGTCGAAGCAGGGACAGGCGCATTTTCTCTCCCAGCGAACACGCGATGGCTAACTCGTTGCGAACGGCGGCGGACGGAGGACGATCCCCGCAGCCCGTGCCGCGTGTGCGACCGCGGTCACGAGGTTCATGTCATCGTGCGCGTCCGCCAGCGCGTGGGCCGCGAGAACGCGGGCACGCACCTCGTCGGGATTGCCGCGCGCGTTCGCGAGCCGTGCCGCGGCGAGATCCAGCAGCACCCGACCGCGCAGGTCATCCGGGGACGCGTGGCGCGTCCCGAGCGCGAGGCTCGCTTCGGCCGCCTCGAGGCGCCCGGCATCGAGCTGCGCCTGCGCCCGCTTGATACATCGCGACACACGCTCGGTATCCTCCGACGCGCCGGCGAGCAGGGCGGCGTCATCCAAATCCAGCAGGATCCGGTCTTCCGCCCGCCCCGCCTCGGCCACCCGAGCGGCGGCCAGGCTCGCATGGATTCCCTCTTGCAGGGCGCGCAGCACCCGCACGCCCTCGGCGTCCCCGGCAACCCGCGCATGGCGCACCGCGTCGCGGACGGCATCCGCCGCTTCCTGCACGCGCCCGAGCGCACGCAGGGCCTGGGCCCGCCACGCCTCCGCGCGGGCGCGGACCTCCGACGGGGCGTCGTCCGGGACGCGCGCCACGCACGCCAGGACGTCCTCCCAGCGGGACTCGCGGAGCGCCCGCCACGATTCATGTACGGGATCGTCACCCTTCACGGGCGTCCCCTACGCGCCTGCGGTCCCACGCGCAACGCCGCGGGCCTCAGGCGAAGCCGCGCCCCCGGCCGGCCACCACCCCCAGGCGACGCAGGCGCGCGGCAAGGCGCTCCGACCCCGTGGCGCGCCACGCCCCGTAGACGCGCACCACCGCGGCATCGTCGTCCCCCGGCTCCTCCCGCACCTCGGCAAGGACATCCGCGCAGGCCTCGAACTCGGCCGACAGCTGCCGGAACGCGGCGCGCCACTGGGTCGCGGGGCTGGTGTGCGCCAGCACCCCGTAGGCGCTCTCGCCCATCGCCGTGCAGTAACTCCGGGACACGCACCGACGCCCGAGCGATTCGGCGAACACGCCGGCGACGAGGAGGGCCGCCTCGCCGAGGCGTTGCCAGTGGACGTGCGCGCGCCCCGCCGGGGCCCGGAGCGCGTCGTGGCGCAGCTCCACGAAGGTGGTCTCCGGCGGTCCCCGCCCGGGCTCCGCGGAGTCGGTCAGCACGCCCGCGAGGTAGAGCCGCGTCGGCTCTTCCAGCCCCGCCCCCTGATCGCGGGCCGCCGTGTCCACCCGCGCGCGGAAGAAGTCGAAGAGTGCGCCCCGGCCTCCCGTGGTGTCGTCCACCTGCACCTCCTGGCTCCTGAAAAAAGTGTACACCGGTCGCTTGACCGCCGCGACAGGGTGCCTACCTCCAGCCTGCCGCGAGGTCGGCGGGTGAACCCCCACGCACCTCGCGAAACCCCCACCGGTCCCCCGACCGGGCAACCCCCTGGCCACCCGGGATCATCCCGGAGCCCTATGGAGAAGCTGCGATGAACGTCCGTCCCATGTTCGACCGCATCCTCGTCAAGCGCACCGAGGAGCCCAGCAAGACCAAGTCCGGCCTGTTCCTTCCCGAGGCCGCCAAGGAGAAGCCGGCCGAGGGCACGGTTCTCGCCATCGGCCAGGGTCGTCTGTCGGACGACGGCCGCGTGACTCCGCTGGCCGTGAAGGTCGGCGACCGCGTGCTGTTCGACAAGTACGCCGGCACCGAGATCAAGATCGAGGGCGAGGACCGCCTGATCCTCCGCGAAGAGGAAGTCCTCGGCGTCCTCGAGTAGTCCTCCTCCCACCTTCCCACCGGGGGCACGCCCCCACGGAGATCCCATGGCTGCCAAGCAGATCCTCTTCGACACCACCGCCCGCAACAAGATCCTCACGGGTGTCGACACCCTCGCCAACGCCGTGAAGGTGACGCTCGGCCCGAAGGGCCGCAACGTCGTCATCGAGAAGTCCTGGGGCGCGCCCGTCGTCACCAAGGACGGCGTCACGGTCGCGAAGGAAGTCGAGCTCGAGGACAAGTTCGAGAACATGGGCGCCCAGATGGTGAAGGAGGTCGCCTCCAAGACCTCCGACGTCGCCGGCGACGGCACGACCACCGCGACCGTGCTCGCGCAGGCGGTCTTCCGCGCCGGCGTGAAGCTCGTGGCGGCGGGTCACAACCCGATGGACCTCAAGCGCGGCATCGACAAGGCGGTCCTCGCGATCACCGCCGACCTGAAGAGCCAGTCCCGCCCGGTCGCCGACAACCGCGAGATCGCGCAAGTGGGCACCATCTCCGCGAACGGCGACGTCGAGATCGGCACGATCATCGCGAACGCGATGGACAAGGTCGGCAAGGAAGGCGTCATCACCGTCGAGGAGAACAAGGGCCTCGAGACGGAGCTCAAGACCGTCGACGGCATGCAGTTCGACCGCGGCTACATCAGCCCGTACTTCGTGACCGACGCCGAGCGAATGGAGGTCACCCTCGAGGAGCCCTACATCCTCCTGCACGAGAAGAAGCTCTCCAGCATGCGCGAGCTGATCAAGCTCCTCGAGAAGGTGCACGCCGCGGGCAAGCCGCTGCTCATCATCGCCGAGGACGTCGAGGGCGAGGCGCTCTCCACGCTCGTGGTGAACAAGCTCCGCGGCACGCTGCAGATCGCCGCCGTCAAGGCGCCGGGCTTCGGGGACCGCCGCAAGCAGATGCTCGAGGACATCGCGGTGCTCACGCAGGGCCGCCTGATCGCCGAGGAGCTGGGCCTCAAGCTCGAGAACCTCGGCATCAACGACCTCGGCCGGGCGCGTCGCGTGACGATCTCCAAGGAGAACACCACGATCATCGACGGCGCCGGCACGGGCGACGCGATCAAGGCGCGCGTGGCGCAGATCAAGGCGCAGATCGAGGAGACCACCTCGGACTACGACCGTGAGAAGCTCCAGGAGCGGCTCGCCAAGCTCTCCGGCGGCGTCGCGGTGATCCGCGTCGGCGCGGCGACCGAGGTCGAGATGAAGGAGAAGAAGGCGCGCGTCGAGGACGCCCTCCACGCGACCCGCGCGGCCGTCGAGGAAGGCATCCTCCCCGGTGGCGGCGTGGCCCTCATCCGCGCCCAGAAGGCGCTCGACGGCCTCAAGGTCGAGGGTGACCAGCGCTTCGGGGTGGACATCATCCGCCGCGCGGTCGAGGAGCCTCTCCGCCAGATCGTGACCAATGGCGGCGGCGAGCCCTCCATCACCCTCGAGAAGGTGCGTGACGGCACCGGCGGCTACGGCTTCAACGCGGCGACCGGCGCGTTCGAGGACCTCTACGCCGTCGGCGTCATCGACCCGACGAAGGTGACCCGCGCCGCGCTCGAGCACGCCGCGTCGGTGTCCAGCCTGCTCCTCACGACCGAGGCGATGATCGCCGAGTTCGTCGAGGAGGAGGGTGCCTCCGCCGGGTCCGGCCACAGCCACTGACCGTTCGTTCCGTGGGGCGGGGGGACATCCCCCCGCAACGCCCCCCGGAAACGCACACCCCACCACGAGGCTCCGGGACGCGCGCCCGGAGCCTTGTGCGTTCCGCGCCCGCCGCGACACGCGTTAGGACTGCGCATGACCGTGCCCGCCCTGCTCGCGCTGCTCCTCGCCGGATGGGCCCACGCGGCGGAACCGGCCGCCCCCCCCGCGCGTCCCTGGCTCTCCCGCGACGTGGCGGGCCTCGGGGTCGGCGTGCTGCTCGGCGAACCGGCCGGCCTCTCGCTCGCGTGGCAGCCTGCGGAGGGGCGACTTCGCACCTCCGGCGCCGTCGCCTGGAGCTTCGGCCGCCCCGGCCCGGCGCTCCATGCGGAAGCGGGACTGGAGGTCCTGGACGCGCCGCTGCGCGCCCTTCCCGACCTCCACCTGCGCGCCACCCTGGCGGCGGGGCCGTGCCTTCGCATCGGGGATCCCCCCGGGGACGGCGACCCGTCCGACGCCGATCTGGGGCTCCGGCTTCCCGTGGCGGCGCGCCTCACCCACGCGGGCGCGCCCCTGGAGCTGTTCGCGGAGATCGCGCCGGGCGTGCGGGTCGTCCCCGACACCCGCCTCTTCGTGGACGTCGCCATCGGGGCGCGCGTGTACGCGCCCGCGGCGCGCTGACCCCGTGCGCGTGCCGCTCCGAGGCCGCGCACTCCGCATGGCGTTGCCGGGGCTGGTGCTTCTCCAGGTCGCCTGCGATGCCGCCGAGGCCCCGCCCGCCCCGCTCCCGCCACTGCCGCCGCGGGTCGAAGCCGATGCGCTCCCCTCGCCGGGGCCGGTGCGGACGCGCCGCCACCTCGTGATCGCGGTCACCGGCGAGGTGCGCGGAGAGGTCGAGCCGTGCGGCTGCCCCACCACGCCGTACGGCGGCTTCGCCCGGCGCCAACGCCTGCTCGACGGGCTGCGCGCCGAGGGACCGCCGGTGTTCGTGCTCGACGCCGGGGAGATGCTCGTGAAGGCCCTGCGCGTCGAGGAGGCGCCCGAGCGCCGAAGCCGCGCGCGCGCCGTCCTGGACCTCGCGCGCCGTACCGGTCTCGACGCATGGGCGGCTTCCCCCGTCGATCTGGAGGCCGCCGGGCCGCCGCTGCTGAAGGCGAACGGCGCCCTCGCGGCCGGCTGGGACGCCGACGGGCTCCCCGCACGACGCATCGTGGAACGGAACGGCGTGCGCCTCGGCGTGATCGGCCTCCCCGCGCCGAGAGACGGCGCCGCTCCCCTCCCCGCCGCGCGGGCCGTGACGCAGGTGCGGGCCGCGATGAACGTCGACGCGGAGGCCTGGGTGGTGCTCTCCAACGCCGGCGATGCCGCGAGCCGCGCCGTCGCCGAGGGTGTTCCCGGGCTGGCCGCGGTGATCGCGACCCGCGGCGAGTCGCTCGACGCCCCGTACGCCACCTCCGGCGCCCCGGTCGTGGAGGTGCCGGATCGTGGCCGCTACGTCACCGTGATCCGCGCGGCGCTCGGCACCGACCCCGGACCCCTGGCGCTCGTGGAGCGTGGCCCGCTCGCGCGCCTCTCCGAGCAGCGCGGCGTGCTGGCGCGCCAGTCGACGCCCGAGGGCCGCGCCGAGGCCCAGGCCCGCGTCGAGGCCACCCTGCGCGACATCGACACGCTCGCCGCCGGGCGCAACCTCGCCCACGTGGAGACACGCCCGCTCGGCTCGGATCTCGACGGCCCCTCCGCCGTCGACGACGTGCTGGCCGATTGGCGCAGCCGCAGCACCCGCGAGGCCGAGGCACGGGCAGCGACGACCTCGGACGCGCCCATCTGGGCGGGCAGCGGCGCCTGTGCGCGCTGTCACACCGGCCACCTCGCGGCCTGGACCTACTCCCCGCACGCCAACGCATGGAACGCGCTCCAGTCGCGCGGACAGGGCGAAAACCCCGAATGCCTCGGCTGCCACACGACCGCCTGGGGCGCCCCGGGCGGCTACGGCACGCCCACCCCTGCCGCACTCCGCACGTGGAAGGGGGTCCAGTGCGAGGCCTGCCACGGCCCGCTCGGCGCGCACCCCGAACCCCAGCGCGACGCCCCCGCCGTGACGGAGGCCACGTGCCGCCGGTGCCACGACGCCGCCAACAGCCCGAACTTCGACTACGCGACGTACCTCGCGCGTGTGAGCTGCGTCCAACAGGCGTCCCGGGAACCTTGATGCTGGGGCGGGGGGCCTGGGGCCGGCCCCCCGCAACGCCCCCCGACCCCGGGCGTGCTAGGACGCCTGCACGTGGAGGCCCGCATGTTCATCCTCGCGCTGTTGCTCGCCTGCGACGACGGGCTGAAGGAACCCGGACCCGTCCCTGACCCGGACGAACCGTGGATCGGGCCGGATGACACCGCCCGCGACACGGACTCCCGCGCGGACAGCGGCGGCTCCGACTCCGGCGGCGGGGACACCGCGCCGCAGGAGGAGGTCGTGCGCTTCGTCGCGCTGGGCGACGCGGGCGAGGGCAACGACGTGCAGTTCCGGGTCGGTCAGACCATCGCGGACGTGTGCGCCGTGCAGGGCTGCGACTTCGCGCTCTACCTCGGCGACAACTTCTACGACTCCGGCGTGGACGGCCTCGACGACGCCCAATTCGACGCGAAGTTCGAGGACCCCTACGCGCCCATCGACTTCCCCTTCTACATCGCGCTCGGAAACCACGACTACGGCGGCGGGGGCCTCGGCTGGGAGCTGTCCAAGGGCCAGACCTACGTCGACTACAGCAACCGCTCCGCGAAGTGGACCTTCCCGGACCTCTTCTACAGCCACACCCACGGCCACGCGACGTTCTTCGCGCTCGACACGACCCAGCTGTTCTGGACCATCGACGAGGAGCAGCGCGACTGGCTCCCGCAGGCCGTCGCGCAGACCAACGCCACCTGGCGAATCGCGTACGGCCACCACCCCTACACGTCCAACGGTCCCCACGGCGACGCCGGGAACTACGACGGCACGACCAACGTGCCGTTCTGGAGCGGGAACACCATCCGCGACTTCATGGAAGACGAGGTGTGCGGCACGATGGACGTGTACCTGTGCGGACACGACCATTCCCTGCAGTGGCCCGAGGCGCGCTGCGGCACCGAGTTCCTCGTGAGCGGCGCGGGTGCCAAGACCACCGACCTGCCCGGGACCGACCCGGCGTGGTTCGAGCAGGCCACCCCGGGATTCCTGTGGGTGGAACTACGGGGGCGCACGTTTACCGGCGTGTTCTACGACCAGACGGGCCTGGAGCTTTACCGGCGCAGCTTCACGAAATAGCGCGCGCCGCAGAGGTGCCCGATGACGATCCTCCTCGCCCTTCTCGCGTGCTACGCGCCGACGACCTCCCTCGGCCCGGACGACCCGGTCGACACGGGCACGGCCACGGCCTCGTCGACCGCCACGGCCACCGCCACCACGACGGACACCGGCGACACCGGCGGGGACACCGCCGCGCAGGCGCCCGTCTACGACGGCGGGACCGGCCCGTGGACGGTGGACGTGTCCACCTCCCGCGTGGATGGCCAGGACGTGACCTGGTACGTCCCCGACTCGCCCGACGTGCCCGGTCCCCTGCCGGTGCTGGTGTGGGCCCACGGCTTCTTGCGTGGCCCCGCACAGCACGCCGGCGCGGCCGCACGCGCCGCCTCGTGGGGCTTCCTGGTTGCGGTCCCAGAGCTCCGGAGTTCGGCGTTCGACCCCTCCGTCAACGCCGCGAACGGCCCGTGGATCGCCGGAACGCTGCTGCCCGAAGCGCGACGGTTGGCCGGCTCCGATTCGGTCCCCGTGGGACTCGTGGGCCACAGCGCGGGCGGGTTCGCCACGCTCGTGGCCGCGTCGCTCGTGCAGGTGGACGCGTGGGTGGGGCTCGACGCGGTGGACGACTTTGACGGGACCGGCGCGACCCTCGACGAGAGCG
>JBDLRI010000004.1:0-23578 GCA_039800105.1 Pseudomonadota bacterium | reverse complement strand
CGTCGTACTCGAGGAGGTTCTTGCGGATGTTGAAGTTGTGCCCCTCGACCTTCTTCTGCGCGTTCTCGATGGACGCGGTGATCCAGCGGTGCTCGATGGGCTCGTCGTCCTCGAGCCCCATCCGCTCCATCCACACGATGATCTTGTCGCTGCCGAAGATGCGCAGCAGATCGTCCTCGAGCGAGAGATAGAACCGCGACGAGCCGGGGTCGCCCTGCCGGCCCGAGCGGCCGCGCAGCTGGTTGTCGATGCGCCGGCTCTCGTGGCGCTCCGTGCCGAGGATGTGCAACCCGCCGGCCTTCATCACCTGCTCGCGCTCCACGTCGACCTGCGCGCGCGTCTCGGCGAGCAACGCGGCCCACACGGGGTTGTCCGCGCCCGGCGTCGGCGGCGGGGCACCCTTGAGCGTGCGCGCCTGCAGATCCGCGAGGATCGCCGTCGCCTCGGGGTCGCCGGCCTGGGCGCGCTGCACGAGCGCCAGCCGCGCCAGGCCCTCGGGGTCGCCGCCGAGCTTGATGTCGGTGCCGCGTCCGGCCATGTTCGTGGAGATGGTGATCGCGCCGAGGCGGCCGGCCTGCGCGACGATCTCGGCCTCGCGGGCGTGGTTCTTCGCGTTGAGGACCTCGTGCGGGATGCCCTTCTTCTGGAGCATGCGCGCCACGAGCTCGCTCTTCTCGACGCTCGTCGTGCCGACCAGGACGGGCTGCTTGCGGGCGTAGCACTCCTCCAGCTCCTGGAGGACGCGCTCGAACTTCTCGCGCTGCGTCTTGTAGACGATGTCGTGGTGGTCGACGCGCTGCACGGAGCGGTTCGTCGGGATCGGCACCACCTCGAGCTTGTAGATGTTTCCGAACTCCTCCGCCTCGGTGTCGGCCGTGCCGGTCATGCCCGCGAGCTTGCCGTACATGCGGAAGTAGTTCTGGAACGTGATCGTCGCGTAGGTCTGGCTCTCCGCCTCGATCTTGACGCGCTCCTTGGCCTCCACGGCCTGGTGCAGCCCGTCGCTCCAGCGTCGCCCCTGCATGAGGCGCCCGGTGTGCTCGTCGACGATGACCACCTTGCCGTCCGACACCACGTAGTCCTTGTCGCGCTTGAAGACGAAGTGGGCCTTCAGCGCCTGGTTGACGTGGTGCAGCGCCTCCATGTTCTGCGTCTCGAACAGGTTTCCGACGCCGAGGCGCGCCTCGACCTTGTCCACGCCCTCGTCGGTCAGGCTCACGGCACGGGACTTCTCGTCCACCGTGAAGTCCAGATCCTTCTGGAGCAGCGGGACGATCTGGTCGATGACGTAGTACTGGTCGATGCTGTCGTTGGTCGGCCCGCTGATGATGAGCGGAGTCCGCGCCTCGTCGATGAGGATGGAGTCCACCTCGTCCACGATGGCGAAGTTGTGGCCCCGCTGGACCATGTCCTCCAGGCGGAACTTCATGTTGTCGCGGAGGTAGTCGAAGCCGAACTCGTTGTTCGTGCCGTAGGTGATGTCGGCCGCGTAGGCCGCGCGCTTGATCCCCTCGTTGCGCTCGTTGCTCAGGATCGTGCCGACGCTCAGGCCGAGGAACCGGTAGATCCGGCCCATCCATTCCGCGTCGCGCATGGCGAGGTAGTCGTTCACGGTCACGACGTGCACGCCCTTGCCGCCCAGCGCGTTGAGGTACACCGGCGCGGTGGCCACGAGGGTCTTCCCCTCGCCCGTCTTCATCTCCGCGACCATGCCGCGGTGGATGACCATGCCGCCCACGAGCTGCACGTTGAAGTGCCGCATGTTCATCGTGCGACGGCCCGCCTCGCGCACGACGGCGAATGCGTCGGGGAGCAGGTCGTCGAGCGACGCGCCGTTGTCGAGGCGCTGGCGGAACTCGCCCGTCTTGCCGCGCAGCGCCTCGTCGGAGAGCGCCTGCAGCCCCGGCTCGAGGTCGTTGATCCGCGCGATCACGGGCTGCATGCCCCGGATCAGGCGGTCGGCGCGGGTTCCGAAGACGCGTCGGAAGGCGATGTCGAGGCCGAGCATGGAATCGCTCCTTGGACCGCGGCGCATAACCCGCCGCGTCCAGGGCGTAGGTCACCGCATGTCGAACCAGGGCGACGGGTCGACGGCCTCTCCGTCCATGCGGATCTCGAAATGGACGTGCACCCCGGTGCTCCAGCCGGTCGACCCCGCGAGGGCGATCTCGTCGCCCGCGGTGACCTCCATGCCGGGCCGCACCAGCAGCCGGGAGTTGTGGCCGTAGCGTGTCACGATGCCGTTCCCGTGGTCGATGTCCACCACGTTGCCGTACCCGGAGTACCACCCCGCGAAGACGACCAACCCATCCTGCACGGCGTACACCAGCGCGTAGCGATCCGCCTCGAGATCCAGCCCCGGGTGGTAGCGCCAGCCGCCGCGGCCAAAGGGTGAGCGACGCCATCCAAAGGGCGAGTTGAAGGACACCTCGTCCAGCGGGAGGTGCGCCATGGTGAACGGCCCGCCCCGCGCGAACGTGCGGTCCAGCCGCTCCAACGAGGGCCCGAGCGCGTCCAGGGCGTCCGCCAGTTCCGCAACGTCGGCCTCCAGCGCCGCCGCGCGCAGCTCGGGCGAGTCCCGAAGCGACTCGTTGGCGCCGTGGGTGCCGGCCACGCCGTCGATCCAGCGCTGCCGGGCCTCCATGTCCTCGGCGGTCCAGGGGCCTGACCCCGGGAGCTGGTTGCGGACGGCCATCTCGCGAAGGCGCTCGTCGTAGACGCGCACGCGCTGGATGGTCTCCGTCATCTCGGCGACCTGCGCGTCGACCTGCTGCAGCCGCGCGCGCAGCACCACGTTCTGTCCGATCACCGCGTCGTGATCGAGGATGCGCGGCGCGAGGGCCACCCCGAGGCCCACGAGCACGACGAGGGTCCCGAGGAGCCCCGCCAACGTGGCCGCGACGGCGCGCACCGCCCAGAGCGACACGCTCCACTGCCGAACCTGGCCGCGCCCGTGCTCCGGCACGACGACGAAGGTGTAGCGGGCCTCGTGGACGCGTGTGGCCTCCGGATCGGTCGGCGGAGGCGGACGCCGGCCCACGCGCGCCGGCGTGGACGGGCCGCGGAGCCGGTCAACCCAGTTCATCGACCCGCGCGACGATGGCCGTGATGTTGTCGTCGCCCCCGTTGCGGCAGGCGAGCTGGACGAGGTGCCGCGCAGCCTCCTGCGGGCCGAGCTGCCGGACGGTCTCGCCGAGATCGCGTGCGTCCACCAGGTTGCTCAGGCCGTCGCTGCACAGGAGGAAGCGGTCGCCCCGCCGCACGGCCTGCACCTGCACGTCGACCTCCACGTCCTCCTGGTAGCCGAGCGAGCGCGTGATGACGTTCTTCAGACGGTGCGTCTTCGCCTCCTCGGCGGTGATGAGTCCGGCGCGGACCTTGTCGTTGACGAGCGAATGGTCCTCGGTGAGCTGCTCGATGCGGCCGTCCCGGACGAGGTAGCCGCGGCTGTCGCCCACATGCGCGACGTAGGCGTTGTGGCCGCGGAACACGAGGACAAGGGCGGTCGTGCCCATGCCGCGGTACTCGGGCTCCGCCTGGGCCTTCTCGTGGATCCGTCGACCGGCGAGGCGCACGGCGTGGCGCACCCGCTCGCGCACGACCTCGACCTCGCCGTCCTCGCGCGCGACGTCCTCCTCCGCGCTGGTGGCGAGCGTGGCGAGGACCTCCTCGATCGTGTTGACCGCGATGGCGCTGGCGAACTCGCCGCCCGCGTGCCCGCCCATGCCGTCGCAGACCACGTAGAGCCCGAGCTCCTCGTTCACGAGGTAGTTGTCCTCGTTGTTGCTCCGCTTCATGCCGACGTCGGTGATTCCGCAGGAGGTGATGCGCATGGTGCGCGGCCCGTAGCGGCTCGGGGGGGCCCGGGCAACCCGGGGCCGGTGTTCCGCGCGGGCGACGGCCGTCGCGTTATGCCGCCGACGTTCGAGGTTCCGATGTCCACACCCTCCGATGCCACTCCGACCTCCCCCCGCCTGATCTGGACCGGCCGCGGCCTCTCGGCGCTGGCGACGCTCGCCCTGCTCGGCAGCGCGACGATGAAGCTGACGCGCAACCCCGACATGCTCGCGCAGCTCGGCGCGGCCGGATTCCCGGCCGAGCGGGTGCCGGCCATCGGAGCCCTCGAGGTCGTCTGCGTCGCGCTGTACGCGGTGCCGCGGACCTCGGTGCTCGGGGCGGTGCTGCTCACCGGCTACCTGGGCGGTGCCGTGAGCGCGCACGTGCGCGTCGGCGAGCCGTTCGCGGCGGCGCTCGTGCTCGGCGTGCTGGCGTGGGCGGGTGTGTACCTTCGCGAGCCGCGCCTGCGCGCGCTGCTCCCGCTTCGCGGCGCGTGATGGCGTGGGGCGGCTGATCCCGCTGGTGCTCGTCGCGTTCGCCGCCGCATGCGCGCGGCCGAAGTACGGCAGCCACGTCCGTTTCGCGCCGGAGGCGGAGGACGCGGCGACGTCCGCCGAGGCCGCAGCGACGCCCGGCGCAGCCCCGGAGCAGGTGGACGTCCACGCGCTGAAGGCCGCGCTGGACGCAGGCACGGCGCAGGTCATCGACGTGCGCACCCCCGAGGAGTTCGCCTCGGGGCACGTGCCAGGCGCGCGGAACGTTCCGCTCGACGGGCTGACCCTCGAGGCGGTGGAGGATGACCCGTCGCGGGACCTCTACCTGGTGTGCCGGTCGGGCCGACGCTCCGCGGAGGCCGCGGCGCGCCTGCGCGCCTGGGGCGCATCCCCGCGCGACGTGTCGGGCGGCACGCTGGCGTGGACCGCCGCGGGCTTTCCCGTCGATCAGTCGGCCAGCGCCCGGTAGCGGCCGCGCCAGTAGGCCAGCGGGGCCCCCTCCGACGTGTCGATTCGGTCGACGGTCCCGATGAACACGACGTGATCGCCCGCTTCGACCGCCTGTGCGACGCGGCAGTCCAGCCGCGCGAGCGCGCCGGAGAGCACGGGAGTCTCCCAGCCGGCGCGGTCCCAGGCGGGCGCCGCGGCGTCGGGACGCCCGGCGAAGGCGTCCGAGAGCGCGCGCTGGTCGGCCGCGAGGATGCTCACGCCGAAGCGGCCGGCCTCCGCGATCATGGCGCACGCGCGGGCCTTCGTGCCGATGCAGACCGCCACGAGCGGCGGGTCGAGGCTCACGCTCGAGAACGCGCTCACGGTGATGCCGTGCACGCCGTCGGCGTGGTTCACGGACACGACGGTGACGCCGCTCGCGAAGCGGCCGAGCGCGTCGCGGAAGGCGCGGGAGTCGACGGACATGGTCACCTCTCCGGCGGTGTAGCCTGTGCGGGCGCGCCGAACACCTCCACCCACGCGCGGCGATCGTGCGCCGGAACGATGCGCAGCTCCGGCATGCGCGTGCCCAGCGCGTGCAGCGCTGCGATGTGCGCGTCCAATGCATCGTCGTCGGCGTCAAAGGCACTGGCGAGCCACGACTTCGGCTGACGTGCGTCGATCCCCTCCCGCAGCCAGACCGTGTCGCCGACAAGCAGCACGGGACGCCCCGCCGCCGGCGCGACGTAGACGCCCACGCTGCCTGCGGTGTGGCCGGGCATCGGCACCACGACGACGCTCTCGTCGCCGAAGGGCTCCCACCGCACGGGCCAGATCAGGAACGGACGCGCCTCGAACGGGATGGGCGACATGCGCGACGCGGCCAACGCGTCCTCCCCGGGCATGGCCGCGAGGTGCTCACCGGCGGGCGCCCACACCGTCATTCCCGGGATGTCCAGCAGGCCGCCGAGGTGGTCGTAGTGGGCGTGCGTGACCAACGCGGCGTCCGGCGGCACGACCAGATCGGCAGGATGGCCCACGCGCGTCCACCCGCGTGAGGCGACCGCGAGCAGCAGACGCTGCATGCCGTGCGACGCGGCCTTGCGTTCAGGAAAAGCCGTCGAATGGCCACCGTCCACGAGCAGCGTGCGCGCACCATGGCGCAGCAGGACGCCGCTCATCGTCCCCGGGACGTGCGCAGGCGCATGGCCCCGCGCGACCGCGAGACGTCCGGGCATGGTCCCGGTCGCGAACTCGATCCAGGTGGCGTCCACCATGCCGGCACGCGCGGGGTCGGGCGGCGCGAGCGCGGGCAGGTCGACAGGGGCGATGTGATGCGTGCATCCGGCGGCGCACAGGAGCGCCAACACGCCTGCGGCGCGCGCCGCGCTCACGTCTCGACCGCGAGCGTCCGGAAGCCGACGAGGTCGCCGCAGGGGTCGACGCCCACGCCGAGCACGGGAATCTCGATCTCCCCGAACCGGAAGACGGCGGCACCGCCGGTGTTCGCGCGGAGCCAGTCCCGGAGCGACGCCCAGCGTGCGGTGTCCGCCTCCTGCGCCGCGTCCATGCCGTCCCATCCTTCCACGAGATGCGTGAACCATGCGTCGAGCGAACGTACGTCGGGGGCCTTGGACGCATCGATGCCCGCCGCCTCCCGGACCACCGCAGGATCGAGCGGCACCGAGGCGCCACCGGGCACGGGGAGCCACACGGGCTCGACGAGGGAGTCGGTCTCCGAGACGTACCAGAGGTCGTCGCCGACGATGGCCGCGACGTCGTCCCGCAGCGCGGCGCCGCAGCGGGACGCGCCCTCCGCCCCCGTGTCGTCGATCGCCACGGACGGGGCGGTGTCGCGGACGGAGGCGCCGCCCGCGGAACACGCCGCGAGCAGCGGGAGCACCAGGAGCGCCCTCGCACGGAACGGGGGGCGTTGCGGGGGGATGTCCCCCCGCCCCACGCGCACGGGCATCAGTGCACGCCCTTCTTCGGGCGAAGCTCCGCCCCGTCGGTGATGTGCTGGTTCCACGTCGCGGGCGGCAGGCGGTTGGCGACCTCCTGCATCGTGATGACGCCCGGAACGGGGCAGACGATCTGGCAGAGGTTGCAGCCCACGCACTCGCTCTCGTCCACGACCGGCACGCGGGTGGCACCGCTCGGATCGGGGT
Organism: Pseudomonadota bacterium; assembly: GCA_039800105.1. Classification (GTDB taxonomy): domain Bacteria; phylum Myxococcota_A; class UBA796; order UBA796; family SXON01; genus CAMAXZ01. The sequence continues at coordinate 16,650 of JBDLRI010000004.1, read as the reverse complement.
GGATGCACTGGTGCGCCCCGTCGTGGCAGGCCACCACGCACAGCTGGCAGCCGATGCAGGTGGAGGCGTCGATCTTCGCGACGATGTCGTAGTTCAGATCGAGGTTGCCCCAGTCGGAGTAGGCCGGCACGGCGCGGCCGACCATCTGGTCGAGGGAGGCAAAGCCCTTGTCGTCCATGTAGGTGGACAGGCCCTCGATCATGTCCTCCACGATGCGGTAGCCGCGCAGCATGACCTCGGTGCACACCTGCACGCTCGAGCTGCCGAGCAGGATGAACTCCACCGCGTCCCGCCAGTTCGTGATGCCGCCGATGCCCGAGATGGGCAGCCCGAACTCCCGGCTGCGCGCGAGCTGCGCCACCATGTGCAACGCGATGGGCTTGACGGCGGCGCCGCAGTAGCCGCCGTTCGTGGAGGCGTCGCCGACGCGCGGGACGGGCACCATGCGGTCGATGTCCACGCCGATGATGCTCTTGATGGTGTTGATGAGCGAGACGCCGTCGGCCCCGCCGCGCTTCGCGGCCAGCCCGTGCGGCACGATGTCGCTCACGTTCGGCGTGAGCTTCACCAGCACCGGGATCGTGGAGTAGGCCTTCACCCACCCGGTGATGCGCTCGTTCACGCGCGGCTCCTGGCCGACCGCCGAGCCCATGCCGCGCTCGCACATGCCGTGCGGGCAGCCGAAGTTCAGCTCCAGGCCGTCGCTGCCGGCGTCGGTGGCGCGCTGGATCATCTCCTTCCACTCGGCCTCGGTCTCGACCATGAGGCTGGTGATGACCGCGTGGTTCGGGAAGCGCTTCTTGACCTCGTAGATCTCCCGGAAGTTCGTCTCCAGCGGACGGTCCGTGATGAGCTCGATGTTGTTGAAGCCGATGGCCCGCGTGCCACGGTAGTTCAGCCCGCCGAAGCGGCTCGACACGTTCTGGATCGGCTGGCCGAGCGTCTTCCAGACCGCACCCCCCCAGCCGGCGTCGAAGGCGCGCATGATCTGGTCCCCGGAGTTCGCCGGCGGCGCGGACGCGAGCCAGAACGGGTTCGGGGAGCGGATGCCCGCGCAGTTCGTGGTCAGATCAGCCATGGGAGCCTCCGGAGAGCGCGGCGTGGATGGCGCGCGCGGCGTTCTTGCCCTCGGCCGCCGCGTTGACGACCTCCTTGCCGCCGTTGGCGCAGTCGCCACCGACAAAGACCTTCGGGTGACCGGTACGCCCCTGCGCATCGGCGACCACGCGCCCGCGCTCGAGCTGCACGCCCGGGAGCCCGCCGAGCAGCTGCCCGATGCGGGCCTGGCCCGTCGCGACGAGCACGAGCTGCGCGGGAACGGTGAACTCCGTGCCGGCCAGGGGCTTCTTGTCGGCCCCGGTGCGAAGGCAGCGCACGCCGGTCACGGCGCCGGTCCCCTCGAACCCCACCGGCTGGGCGTTCCAGACCGCGCCGACGCCCTCGAGCACGGCGTTCTCCCACTCGTGGGCGTAGCCGCTCATGCCCGCCTCGTCGCCCCGGTAGACCAGCGTCACCCGCGGCACGTCCAGGCCCTTGAGCTCGCGCACGGCGTCGATGGCGGTGTTGCCGCCGCCGATCACCACCGCGTCCCGCACGGCCGAAAGGTCGAGCGGAGCCGCCTTCATCGCCTCGATCCAGCGCACCGCGCCGTGCACGCCGGCGAGCGTCTCCCCGGCAACCCCGAGGGTGCTGTCCGGCCCGAGGCCGACGGCGACGAAGACCGCGTCATGCTCCGCGACGAGGGCGTCGAGTGCCGCCGCGTCGACCTCCACGCCGGTCCGCACCTCGATCCCGCCGATGCCGAGGATGTAGTCGACCTCCTCCAGCGCCGCGTCGGTCCGCAGCTTGTAGGGCGCCACGCCGGTGACGTTCAGGCCCCCGAGCACCTCCGCGCGCTCGAGGATCGTGACCGCGTGCCCCAGGATGCGCAGCTCGTGGGCCGCCGCGAGCCCGGCGGGCCCTCCGCCGACGATGGCGACGCGACGGCCGCTGTCCGGCCCGGCGGTGAAGAAGCGCCACCCGTTCCGGATCGCCGTGTCGGTGGCGTAGCGCTGGAGCCTCCCGATCTGGATCGGCGGGTGGTCGTGGTGGTTGTGGACGCACGCCCCGACGCACAGCACCTCCACGGGACACACCCGCGCGCAGCTGTGCCCGAGGATGTTCGCGTCCAGGATGGTGCGGGCGGAGCCGCGCACGTTGTCGGTGGCGATCTTGCGGATGAACCCGGCGATGTCGATGTGCGTCGGGCACGCGTGCATGCACGGCGCGTCGTGGCAGGTGATGCAGCGGTTCGCCTCGGCGACGGCCTGATCGGCGTCATAGGGCGCCTTGAAGTCCACGAAGGTGGCTTCGGCGCGGTCGGGTCGGAGGGATGCCATCGGGACTCCGGGGCGGCGGGGTTCAGGGGCTGGACGGCGCCACGGACGCAGCGCGCGCCCGCATGCCGAGGGTGTAGGCGATTCCGGCGAGCGCGACTCCCGTGAACCACGCATAGGGGTAGAGCGCCTGGAACGCGGCGGGCACGGCGTCGAGCACGCCGATGCGTCCGAGGAAGCCAGGCAGGTTCGGCGCCACGCCCACGAGCAGCGCGACGACCGCGACCGGGTTCGTGCCGGCGTGCGGGCCGTCGGGACGGAACAGCGCGTGCACGTCCAGCGTGCGGCGCCGCACGAGCCAGTAGTCGGCGATCATGATCCCCGCGACGGGCCCGAGCAGCGCGCCCACGCCGCCGAGCCACCCGTCGAGGTAGGTCGCCGGATCCGCCATCAGCTTCCAGGGCATGCAGAGGATGCCGAAGATGCCGGTCAGCAGGCCACCGGTCTGGAACGACACGTGCCGGGGTGCCACGTTCGCGAAGTCCTGGGCGGGGCTGACGACGTTCGCCGCGATGTTCACGGAGAGCGTGGCGAGGAGGATGCCCATCACCGCCACGACCGCCACGACCGCGCGCACCGCCGGATCGGGCAGCAGCGGCGCGGAGAGGCCCTCGGGCACCGCGCCGGACGTCATGATGCCGAGCAGGTGCTCGGGGTTCCACAGGTCGGCCACCTTCGCGCCGGGCAGGATCGCCGCCGAGGCGCTCGTGATGACCACCGCCATGGCGCTGAACGCGATCATCGTCGTCGGCAGACCGAGGGCCTGGCCGATCGCCTGCTCCCGCTGACCGCGCCCGTACCGCGTGAAGTCGGGGATGTTCAGCGACAGCGTGCTCCAGAAGCCGATCATCGCGGTAAGGGACGGGACGAAGACCGGCCAGAACGCGCCGAGCGTCGGGAACCGAGAGGGCTGCGCGAGCAACGGCCCTACGCCGTCCGCGCGGTTCATGACCCAGCCGAGGAGCACGGCCGCGAGCACCAGCACGATCGGGGCGGCCCAGTTCTCGAACACGCGGATGGCGTTCATGCCCCGGTAGACGATGAGGATGTTCATCGCCCAGAACACGAGAAACGTCAGGGCGCTCGGCACGCCGAGGCCCGCGATCGTGACCCCGCCACCGACGCTGGCGAAGGCGGGCCAGAAGCTGCACAGGAAGGTCTTCAGCGCCTCGCCACCGATGTACACGTTGATCCCGAACCAGCCGCACGCCACGAAGGCGCGCAGGAGCGCGGGGACGTTGGCGCCGGTCGTGCCGAAGCTCGCGCGGGCCAGCACGGGGAAGCTCACCCCGTACTTGGTGCCGGGGTGCGCGTTGAGCAGGATGGGCACGAGCACGATGATGTTGCCCAGGCCGATGGTGAGGAGCGCCTGCCACCAGTTCATGCCGGCGGCCATGAGCCCGCCCGCGAGCGTATAGGTCGGGATGCAGTGCGCCATGGAGATCCACAGCGCCGCGAAGTTGTAGGCGGTCCAGTCGCGACGGCCTTCCGGCACCGGCGCAAGGTCCGCGTTGAACAGCGGGCTACGGACCACGTCGTCGGGCAACCCGGCGACGGCCTCCTCGAGCAGCTTCGGATCGTGCATCGCGTCCTTCCCTCCCTGCGCGGGCTCAGCCCTCGAAGGCCGCGTCGGTGATGTCCAGGCCGCGGTCGATGATGGCGAAGGCGTCCCGGATCTGGGCCTCGGTGATCGTGAGCGGCGGGATGGCCGAGAAGCTCGACCACCGGGAGAACGTGAACAGTCCCTCCTCGCGGAAGAACGCGGCCAGCTTGCCCATGGCGGGATGGGCGCCGTTGTACGGCGCGATGAGGTCGCCGCGCGCGTTGCGCTGGATGTCCATCATGCCGAAGAGCCCGATGACACGGCCCTCCTTGAAGGAGGGATGCTTCGCCTTCAGGGCGTCCATCTCGCGACGCATGACGGACTCGAGGGCGGCCGCCCGGCCCACGAGGTTCTCCTCGACGGTGACCTCCAGCACGGCGAGTGCCGTCGCCAGCGCGAGGTTGTGGCTGTTGTAGGTCAGCCCGCCCGCGAAGTACTTGCTGCGCAGCTTCTCCACGACGTGCTGCCGCACGCCCACGGCGCCGAGCGGCATGTAGGAGCTCGTCAGGCCCTTCGCCATCGTGACGATGTCGGGGACGATGTCGCCGTGCTCGAAGGCGAACATCTTCCCGGTGCGCCCGAAGCCGGCCATGACCTCGTCGCAGACGAGCAGGATGCCGTATTTCTCGGTGAGCGCGCGCAGTCCCTTCATCCAGCCCTTCGGCGGGATCAGCACCCCGTTGGTCCCGGTGACGCTCTCGACGAAGATCGCCGCGATGTCCTTCGGGTTCTCGTACTGGATGAGCTCCTCGAGGTAGGTCAGGTGGTTGTGCGTGATCTCCTCGTCGGTGGTGCCGAAGGAGAAGTTCATCGGCACGGGGTCCATCACCCGGATGAAGCCGGGCGCGCCGGGCTCGTTGGCCCAGCGACGCGGGTCGCCCGTGAGCTGCATCGTGGCGTTCGTGGCGCCGTGGTAGCTGCGGTAGCGGCTCAGGATCTTGAAGCGGCCCGTCGCGGTGCGGGCGATCTTGATGGCGTTCTCGTTCGCCTCGGCACCGCCGGTCGTGAAGAAGAAGGTGTCGATGTCACCCGGGGTCAGCTCCGCGAGGGTGCGTCCCAGGCGCGCCCGCGCCTCCGTCGCGGACTGCGGGTACGCGAAGATGAGGCCGTCGAGCGCCTCCTTCATCGCGGCGACCACCTTCGGGTGGCTGTGCCCCACGAGCACGCTCATCAGCGTGCTGTTGAAGTCGATGTAGCGCTTGCCCTCGGGCGTCCAGAAGTAGATGCCCTCGGCGCGCGCGATCGGCCAGGGGTCGACCTGGTCCTGCACGGCCCACGTGTAGAGGGTGTGCTTCTTGCACAGGTCGATCATCTCGCGGGAATCCATGGCCATCGTCTCACCCCATCCACGTGGTGTCGGTCTGCAGCGCCCACTTCGTGGTGACCTTGCGCGGGCGGGTCCAGAAACGCCATCCGTCGTAGCCGGTGATGTTCCCGGCTCCGAACTTGCTGAGGTTCCATCCGCCGAACCCGAACGGCTCGCGCGGAACCGGAACGCCGACGTTCACGCCCACCATGCCGGCCTCCACGCGGGACGTCACGTGGTTCGCCACCGCACCCGACGTCGTGTAGATGCACGCGGCATTGCCGTAGGGGTTGGCGTTCTCGATGGCGATGGCCTCATCCAGCGTCTTCACGCGCACGATGCTGATCACCGGGCCGAAGATCTCCTCGGTGGCGCATGGCATGTCCAGGGTGCAATGGTCGAGGATCGTCGGGCCGATCCAGTAGCCGCCGTCGGGCCCCTGGGCGCCGCGACCGTCGAGCACGACCTTCGCCCCGCGACGCTCGGCGTCGTCGATGTAGCCGGTGATGCGGTCCATGGCGGCCTTGCTGATGATGGCGCCCATGTCCTCGCCGAGACGGATGCCCCGCGCGCCCGCCACGATGTCGGAGAGGATCGGCTCCACGTCCCCGACGGCCAGCAGGACGCTGGCCGCCATGCAGCGCTGTCCCGCGCACCCCGTGAAGCTCGCCACGACGTTCGGCGCCGTGAGCGCGCGATCCGCGTCCGGCACGATCATGAGGTGGTTCTTCGCGCCGCCCAGGCACAGCATGGTCTTTCCGGTGGCCGCGCCGCGCGCGTACACCATCTTCCCGACGCGGGTGCTGCCGACGAAGCCGATGGCCTTGATGTCCGGGTGGTCGGCCAGCGCGTTCACCGCGTCGGCGCCGCCGTTGACGATGTTGAAGAGGCCGTCGGGCAGACCGGCCTCGCGGAAGAGCAGCGCGAGACGCCCGGAGCTGTACGGGACCAGCTCCGAGGGCTTGAGCACGAAGGCGTTGCCGCCCACCAGCGCCTGCGGAAGCATCCACATCGCGACCATGAGCGGGAAGTTGAACGGCGCGACACCCGCCACGACCCCGAGCGGCTCGTGGTCCACGCGGCAGTTCACGCCGCGCGACACGTCGAGCTGCTCGCCGGCGCCCATGTTGCCGAGCGAGCAGCCGAACTCGACGCACTCGATGGTCTTCTCGACGCTGGCGCGACCCTCCGCGTAGGTCTTCCCGTTCTCGTGCGAGACGAGCCACGCCAGCTCCTCCAGATCGCGCTGGAGCAGCGTCTTCAACCGGTAGAACACGTCCGCGCGCTCGCGCACCGGCACACGCGCCCACGCCTTCTGCGCGGCCGCCGCAGCCTTCACCGCGGCGTCCACGTCCGCGGCGCCCGAAAGCGTGACGTGGCCCATGATGCGCGCGTGGCGCGGGTTTTCGACGGCCAACGTGCCGCCGCCGGCAGCGGGCACGAACGTGCCGCCGATCCAGTTCAGGGCGTCGCCCTGCTCGGTGAAGGCGTAGCTGCGCGCGGGAAAGGGCCTGGACATGGAGAACTCCGGGAGCGGGAGACGGCGGGGTCAGGCGCGCTGCGGAAGCACGCGGGAGACGGGCGTCGGCAGGTCCTGCTGGTTGCGACGCATCTGGTTCTCGAAGAACACGCTGTGGCAGGGCCGATCGACGTGGCGACCGAATCCCCGCCGCGTGTGGAGGGACGAGCCGTCCCACGCGAGCGTGCCGCGGACGTAGGTGCGCGCGGGGTTCCCCACGACCTCCATCCCCTCGTAGATGTTGAAGTCGATGTTCTGGTGGTGCGACGTCGCCGAGATGACGCGCGTCTTCGCCGGGTCCCACACGACGAGGTCCGCGTCGGAGCCCGGCGCGATGGTGCCCTTCTTCGGGTGGAGATTGAAGATGCGCGCCGTGTTCGTGGAGGTCACGGCGACGAACTCGCTCGGCGTGAGCCGCCCGGTGCGCACGCCGTGGTGCCACAGGATGGCCATGCGGTCCTCGACGCCGCCGGTACCGTTGGGGATCTTGCGGAAGTCCTCCAGGCCCGCCTGCTTCTGCGGCGTGCAGAAGCAGCAGTGGTCGGTGGCCGTCGTGTGCAGCATCCCGGACTGCAGACCCCGCCAGAGCGCCGCCTGATGCTCCCGGCTGCGGAAGGGCGGGCTCATGACGTAGTGCGCCGCGGTGTTCCAGTCCGGGTGGCGATACACGCTGTCGTCGATGACGAGGTGCTGCGCGAGCACCTCACCGAACACGCGCTGCCCCTCCAGCCGCGCGCGGGTGATGGCCTCCAGCGCGTCGATGCAGCTCGTGTGCACGAGGTAGAGCGGCACGCCGAGGACCTCCGCGATGCGGATGGCGCGGTTGGCGGCCTCGCCCTCGACCTCCGGCGGGCGGCTCAGCGGGTGCCCCTCGGGGCCGCGGAAGCCGCGCTCGTAGATCTCCTTCTGGAGACGCCACACCAGCTCGCCGTTCTCGGCGTGCACGGTGCAGAGCGCGCCCAACTCACGGGCGCGGGTGAACGAGTTCACCAGCACCTCGTCGTCGCACATGATGGCGCCCTTGTAGGCCATGAAGTGCTTGAAGCTGTTGACGCCGTGGTCGCGGCAGAGCGTGCCCATGTCGGCGTGGACGGTGTCGTCCCACCACGTCACGGCGACGTGGAACGAGTAGTCGGCGGCGGCTTTCTCAGCCCAGCCGCGCCAGGTGTGGTAGGCGTCCAGCAGCCGCTGCTTCGGGCTCGGGATGACGAAGTCGAGGATCATCGTCGTCCCGCCCGCGGCCGCGGCGCTCGTCCCGGAGAAGAAGTCCTCCGACGCCACCGTGCCCATGAACGGGAGCTCCATGTGCGTGTGCGGGTCGATGCCGCCCGGCAGGACGTAGGCGCCGCCGCAGTCGACCACCTCGGCGCCGGCGGGTGCGTCCAGATCGGGCCCGACGGCCGCCACGGTCTCCCCGACGACGAGCACGTCCGCGCGGGCTTCGGATTCGGCGGTGACGACGGTGCCACCGCGCAGCAGGAGGGGCTTGGACATGTCACGCTCCGGACGCGGCGGGCGCCGCAGGCACAGGGGGGAGGCGTTGCGGAGGGGGTCTCCCCCACCGCCCCAGGGAACTCACTTCCGGACGAGATCCCCGTAGGCGTCCGGGCGGCGATCGCGGAAGAACTGCCAGGTGTTGCGGACCTGGTCGATCTTGGAGAGGTCGAGGTCCGCGACGACGAGCTCGTCGTTGTCCTCGCTGCCCATCGCCTCGAACTCCCCGCGCGGGTTCACGAAGTAGCTGGAGCCGTAGAACTTCCCGATTCCCCACGGCGCCTCGGTGCCGACGCGGTTGCTGGCCGCGACGAAGTAGCCGTTCGCGACGGCTGCGGCGGGCTGCTCGACCTTCCAGATGTACTGGGAGAGGCCGGCCACGGTGGCGCTCGGGTTGAACACGATCTCCGCGCCGTTGAGGCCGAGCGCGCGCCATCCCTCGGGGAAGTGGCGGTCGTAGCAGATGTAGACGCCGATGGTGGCGTAGCGGGTCTTGAACACCGGGTAGCCGCCGTCGCCGGGGGTGAAGAAGAACTTCTCCCAGAAGCCGGCCACCTGCGGGATGTGCTGCTTGCGGTACTTGCCGAGGTACGTGCCGTCGGCGTCGATGACGGCGGCGGTGTTGTAGTACAGGCCGCGCATCGCGCGCTCGTAGACCGGTACCACCATGACCATGCCGTACTTCTTCGCGATGGGCTGGAGGCGCTCGACGGTCGGGCCGGGCACGGGCTCGGCGGCCTCGTACCAGCGCGGGTCCTGCGAGGGACAGAAGTACGGGCCGTTGAAGACCTCCTGCAGGCCCAGGATCTGCACCCCGCGACGACCCGCCTCCTCGATGTAGGGGAGATGCTTCTGGAACATCGCCTCCACGATCTCCGAGACGGGCTTCGTCTCGTCGTTGACCGGGTTGGAAAGCTGGATGAGGCCGCAACGGACGATCTGGGACGACACGGGTGCTCCGGGAGACCGGGCGATCGTACCGCATCGCGCGACGGAACGGGAGCGGTTTTGACCGTTCGCCGCCACGCGCGCGGTTACGGCCATCGCGGAGGCGCATCCATGTCGATGAAGATGTTCGTGAACCTTCCGGTGCGTGACGTCGCGCGCAGCATCGCGTTCTACGAGGCGCTCGGCTTCCGCGTGAACCCGCAGTTCACCAACGCCCACGCCGCGTGCCTCGTGCTCTCGGAGGACCACTACGTCATGGTGCTCGACCCCGAGACCTACCAGGGGTTCACGCCGAAGGCGATCGCGGACACCCGCGCGACGTCGGCCGCCCTGATCGCGATCACGCGCGAGTCGCCCGATGACGTGCGCGCCCTGTGCGAGACGGCGTTCGCGCACGGCGGAACCCGCTACAAGGAGCCGCAGGACCACGGTTTCATGTACGCGTGGGGCTTCGAGGACCCCGACGGCCACACCTGGGAGCCGTTCTGGATGAACCCCGCGCACGTCCAGGGCTAGCGCGGGAACATCCCCACCTCGACCACGGCGCGCGCGTAGGCGTCCGCAGCGGCCTCGCAGGCGTGCAGGTCCCCGCCCAGCCATGCGGCGGCGAAGTTCGTCTCGGTCGGCGGGGTCATGATCCGGAGCGCGCGCACGTCAGCCGCCTTGAGCGCCGCGTCGAGCGCGAGGGTGGCCTCCATCGGCGGTGCCACCAGGTACGCCATCGGATCGCCCGGCGCGAGGCCGGACTCCCGCGCCAGGTAGCGACCGACGGAGGCGATCACGTGCGGAAAGACCGCGATGGTACCCTTGGCGTCGGCCTTGTAGAAGCACGCGTCATGTTCGAGGCAGCGCACGAGTGCGGCAAGGCCCTCATCCACCTCGTCGGGGTCCGCGCCCGCGATCACGCCGAGGATCTCGCCGGAGAGGCGCCCCGACGCGTGGGCCGCGCCGGCGTAGAAGGACTTCGCGAACACCACGTCCACGTTGGCGTGCTTCGTCGCCTCGTCCAGCGCGACGTAGGTGGGATCGTCCTGATCGCAGGTGACCAGTCCCAGCGCACGGTGACGCTCCGGGTCCGCCCCGTAGGCCCGCAGCACCGCGGGGTCGGCGCCCGGCAAGCGGCGCAGCGACAGGATCCGCGGAAGGATCGGCTCGAGGATCATCGTCCCTCCCTGGGCGGACCCACGTCCACCAGTCGCACCCGTGGCTCCGGGGCGCGGTACCCGGTCCCGACGGCGTCCCCGAGCGCGTCGCGGACCGGCGCCAGATCGAGCGCCACGCCCGAGGTGCGCTGCGCGAGCATCGCGCCCGCCAGCACGGCCAACCGCTTGCCGGCTTGCTCCGGCGGCGCTCCCCGCGCGTGGATGTTGGACATCATGTTGCGATCCCCGTCGTGCCGGCCGACGCGCGGATCGTAGACCAGGTACGCCGAGAGCCCGTCCCCGGTGCCGAGACCGGGCCGCTCGCCGAGCAGGATGGCGGACACCTTCGCGCCGACGGTCTCGCCGATCTCGTCCTCCAGCCACACGCGGGCGTACCGCGCGCAGACCGGAGTACCCACGCTGTAGCCGCTCGCCTCGCACGCCGCGACGAACGCGCGCAGCAGGGCCATGCCGGCGCCCATGCAGGCCACCGCCGAGAGCCCGTCGGCCAGGATGGGCTGGATGTCGACGCCCTTGCGCGCCTCCGCGCGAAGACGGCCGAGCGACGCCTCGTCCAGCCTGCGCCCCAGGTCGGGGCGAAGCAGGTACTCGCGATGCGAGGACACGCGCGACTGCAGCGGCATCAGCCCCTGCTGCTCCGCCCAGTCGGCGGGCAGCTCGGTGTAGACGGCGCCGTGCGCCACGGCCAGCTCCGCCTGGAACTGCAGCACCACGTCGGTGGCGTAACGGGTGCCGACCGACCCGATGCCGACCAGCGCGGTGGTGTGCTGCGCGGCGGCCTCCGCGAAACGGCTGCGACGCCGCGGCCCGGGGAAGATCCGCGCGGGAGGGAGCGGGATGTCCGGCGCCGGGAGCGGAGGCGGCAGCGGGTCGGACCCCGCCAGTCGCTCCCGCAGCGCCGCGATGCGCGCGCGCGTGCCGCTCACGCGACACCCGAACGACACATCCCGATACGGCTCACGCGAGCACCGTCGGATCGCCGAAGCGCTCGCCGGGCACGTGCCCGTCGAGGATCCCCTTCTCGGAGAGCCATGCGTCGAACTCCGGCGTCGGGCGCGTGCCGAGCAGGCCGCGGACCGAGGGGATGTCGTGGAAGCTGGTGGACTGGTAGTTGAGCATGATGTCATCGCCGACGGGCAACGACATGAGGTAGCTGCACCCCGCGGCGCCGAGCAGCACCTTGAGGCTTTCGAGCTCGTCCTGGCTCATGCGCGCGTGATACGTGAAACATGCGTCGCATCCCATGGGGAGACCGAGCAGCTTCCCCATGAAATGGTCCTCGAGGCCGGCACGCGTGATCTGCGGCCCGTCCTCGAGGTACTCCGGGCCGATGAACCCCACGACCGTGTTGACGAGAAACGGCTTGTATCGCCGCGCGAAACCGTAGCAGCGCGCCTCCATCGTCACCTGGTCGGCGCCGTGGTGGGCATCGGAGGACAAGGCACTCCCCTGCCCCGTCTCGAAGTACATCACGTTCGGCCCGCGGTTGGTCGTGCGCGCCTTCATCATCGCGTACGCCTCGTCCATGAGCGCCACGGAGATGCCGAACGCACGGTTGGCCTTCTCGCTCCCGGCGAAGCTCTGGAACATGAGATCCATCGGGCAGCCCAGCTCCAGCGCCTTCATCTGCACCGTGACGTGCGACAGGACGCAGTGCTGCGTCGGGATCCCGTTTCGCACGCGCAGCTCGTGGAGACGCGAGAGGATCTCCGCGGTGGACTCCGGGGTGTCGGTGGCGGGATTCACGCCAATCACTGCGTCCCCGCACCCATACACCAGCCCCTCGCGCGCGGAGTAGAGGATGCCCTGCAGGTCGTCGGTGGGGTGATTGGGCTGCAGCCGGGAGGACATGCGACCCGGCAGACCCAGCGTGGCGTTGGCGCGCACCACGACCTGGCACTTCGCGCCGACGACCATGAGATCCATGTTCGTCATCAGCTTGCACGTGGCCGCCGCCATCTCCGGCGTCAGACCGGCGGACACCGAGCGGATCACCGGTCCCGTCGTCCCCGTCTCCAGGAGCCACTCCCGGAACTGACCCACGGTGAGATGTTTCACCGCGTCGTAGGCGCTCTCGTCGAGCGAATCCTCCACGATGCGCGTGATCTCGTCGGCTTCGTACGGCACCGCGGGATTGGCGCGGAGGTCGGCCAGCGTGAGCTCCGAGAGCACCGCCCGCGCCGCGACACGCTCCACCGCGTCCCGCGCGCTCACGCCCGCAAGGTCATCGCCGGACTTCGGCGCGTTGGCCTTCGCGAGGACCTCCTTGACGGAGCCGAAGCGGTAGACGACGCCGCGGATGGTGGCCGAGAGGTTCACGGCCGCAACGTAGCCGGCCTGCGCGATTCGTCACGCCGGCACCGGCTCACACGCCGCGCCCGCCCGCGCGGTTGCGCCATGCGAGCCCGGCGCAGAACACCGCCGCCCCGGCGGCGCTCACGAAGAACAGCTGGAACACCGGGCCGAGGTCCCCTCCCCGCGCGTCGTAGAGTCGCCCGATGACGAGCTCCTGCACGATCGGACCGAGGCTGCCGAAGCCGGAGATGATCGCCGCGGCGAGCGTGGCCGCCCGACGGCTGCCGATGTCCATGGCGCCCGCGCCCGTGAGCAGCGCATCCGGCCCGTAGAGCGCGAACCCCACCAGCCCGAGCAGCACCGCGAACACGCCCACGCCCGCGTGGCCGAACGCCATCAGCGCGCCGCAGGCTGCCGTCATGGCGAGCATCATGCCCAGCGCCACCTCCGCGCGACGGCTGCCGAAGAAGCGATCGGACACCCAGCCGGCCACCCACACCCCGGGCAGGCCCGCAAGGTCGAACACGGTGGAGTAGTAGCCGGCGGCCTCACCGGACAGCCCGTGGTTGCGCTCGAGGAAGAACGGCACCCACGACCAGATCGCGTAGCGCACGAGCTTCACGAAGAAGTAGAACCCCGACACCAGGAGGAGGTTGATCCAGGCGTCGCGATCCAGCCCGAACAGGCCCTGGGGCGGGGGCTCGGGCCGCCCCCGCAACGCCCCGGCCTCCCCGATGACGGACGGCACCGGCACGTCAGGCTCCTCGATGGGCGTCAGACCCACGTCCTCCGGGCGATCACGCTGGAAGAACCAGAACTGGACCACCACCGCGGCCAGCGCCGCCGCGCCCGCCAGGAACGTGGCACGCCAGGCGTCGTGCCCCAGGACCCACGACAGGACCCACGTGGACAGGAGCGACCCGACCGTGAAGTTGGTGGACCACAGCCCCATCACGCGGCCGCGCTCGTGCTTGTGGAACCATGCCGCCATCGTGCCCACGTTGCCGGACCAGCCGGTGGCCTGCGCCAGCCCGTTGAGCGCCATCAGCACCATGAGCGTCGGCGCGTCCAGCGTGAGCCCGAACGCGAGGGTCACCACCACGGAGAGCGTCATGCCCGCCAGGACGCTGACGCGCGGCCCGAAGCGCGTGCCGACCGCGCCGGCAAGGAACTGCCCCGCCGCGTAGGCCACCAGGTACACCGCCCCGATGGCACCGAGCGTGGCCGCGTCGAACCCCGCCTCGCGCCCCAGCGCCGACTTCGCCACGCTCCAGGGCTTGCGGCAGAAGTAGAACCCCACGTAGCTCAGCCACGTCGCGACGAAGACCCGGGTGCGCCAGGCGGAGCGGGCGTCGGACGCAGGCGTCGGCGCGTCGGCCCCGGCGGGCGTGGGGGAGGTCTGCATCCGGGGAGACTAGCCGCGCAGCTCGCGCGCCGCCCACGCCCGGAAGGCCTCCGGCCGCTGGACGATCAGCTCCCTCAGCGACGGCGGCACCACACCGGCGCGCAGTGCCACCTCGTCGGGATCCATCCCGAGCATGCCCGCCACCCGCGCCAGCGCCTCCTCCGACAGCCGCTTCTCGCCGGACTCCACGCGGCTCAGGTGCGCCGCCGAGACGCCGAGGTGATCGGCCAGCTCCTGCTGGCGCAGCCCCCGGGCCTGACGCATCTGCCGCAGCCAGGGCCCGAAGGCGGGCGCCGGGGCGACCGCGGCGGCCGGGACGGCGGGTGCCGAGGCGCGTGCGGCGTCCGCTTCCTCCGCAGACCACTCGATCTCCGCGTAGGCTGCGTGGTTGTGGATGGATTCGTGGTTCTCCGCCGCCACGCGGACCCACCGGACGCCGTCCAGCTGCCGCACGGCGAGGATCGCGTCCCTCACGAGATCCTCGACGAACTTCGGGTTGTCGTAGGCCAGCTCGGTGACGTATTTCTCGTCCTCCCGCTTCAAGAGGGCGAACAACGGCGCCGAGCCGCACCGCTCGATGGCGGCCACCACGTCCTCGATCCACACGAAGGTCTCGCTGCGCACCTCCACGTCCACGATGCTGCGCTGGTTGTGGGCACCACGCTCGCTGATGGCCTTGGAGCACGGGCAGAGGCTCTTCACGGGCACCCGGACCCCGAGCACGAAGTCCAGGTGCGATCCGCGGCGCGACGCCTTGAAGGTGCACACGTACTCCATGAGCGACTCCACCCCGCTCACGGGGGCGCGCTTGGAGATGAAGTACGGGAAAACCACCTCCAGGTGCGCGTCCTCGGCTTCCAGGCGCGACTGGATGTCCCCGAGGATGAGGGGCATGTTGCGCAGCGTCACTTCCCCGCGCCGGGCGTTGAGCACCTCGATGAAGCGGCTCATGTGCGTGCCCTTGAACTGGTGCGGCAAGCCGACGGTCAGGTTGAACCGCGCCACCGTGTGCTGGACCTTGTTGCTGCGATCCCACACCTGGATGGGGTACGACAGATCCTTGATGCCCACCTTGTCGATGGCGAGGGCGCGGTGGTCGTGCTCGGCGGCGTGATCGGGCAGCGGGTTCGGCGTCGCGGTCATGGGATCCCCAGGAGCTTGTGGGTCTGCAACGACAGTCGCCAGCGCGGGTTGCGTCGGCACCACGCCACGGCCGCGGCGGTGTTCGCCTCGCGCGACGGGCCGTCCATCGGCTGCAGGAAGAAATGATCGAACGAGAGGTCCTCGAACATCGACGGCGGCAGCTCGTCCTGAGGATGGACGAGCTTGAGCTCGTCGCCGCCGCGCACGACCAGCTCGGAGCGCGGCTTCGGGCTCACGCAGACCCAGTCCACGCCCGGGGGCAACGGACGCGTGCCGTTCGTCTCGAGCGCGACCTCGAACCCGCGCGCATGGCAGGCCTCCACGAGCGCCGCGTCGAGCTGCAGAGTCGGCTCCCCGCCGGTGAACACCACGTAGGGACGCCCGCCCCGCGCTTCCGCCCGCCAGGTCGCGTCCACATGGTCCGCCAAGGCGTGCGCATCCCGAAAGCGCCCCCCGCCCGGCCCGTCGGTCCCACGAAAATCCGTGTCGCAGAAGCGGCAGGCCGCCGTGGCGCGGTCCTTCTCGAGGCCCGACCAGAGGTTGCACCCGGTGAACCGGCAGAACACGGCGGCGCGTCCCGCCTGGGCACCCTCGCCCTGGAGCGTCAGGAACACTTCCTTGACGGAATAGGCCATCGCACCGGCCTCTAGCGCGACATGTCCACCCAGACAAGACGCACTTGACCACGCGTTGGTGGGGAGCCGGACCGTGGCTAGCTCGTTCACAGGAGGCACCATGGGCCAGGTGAGGGTGATGCGGGCACCGAACCGCGGATGGATGATGGTCGCCGGCGCGTGCCAGCTTGCGGCGGGGCTGGTGTTCCTGTGGGCCCCCGCCCTCGCGGCGATGGCCGCCGGCACGGTGGTGGGCGCCACGCTTCTGGTCGTGGGCGGCGTGATCGCGGCGTCGGCGGTCGCGGGACGCGGCATGGGCTGGGGATGGGCGGTGGTGCGCGGCGCCGTGGCGGTGCTGACGGGCGTCCTGCTGCTGGCCGACCCCATCGCCGGGGTGGTGGGGCTGGCACTCGCGATGGGCGTGTACTTCGCGGCCTCGGGTGCGGCGCGGCTCGCGCTCGCGGTGACATGGAGGCCGGCCGCGGGATGGGGGGCGATGGCGGCGAGCGGCGTCCTCGGCCTGGTGCTCGCGGTGGCCGTGCTGGCCGGGTGGCCCGCGACGAGCTTGGCGGTCGTGGGGACGCTCCTCGGCGTCGAGGCCTGCATGGACGGTGTCGCGCACCTGGCCGCCCTTCCGGCACCGCGACCGCAGGCAGGCGCACGCTGAACCCACCCTTCACAGCCGGGTGAAACACCCTTCGACGCACCGCCAGTGCTCATCGGCCAACCCCTCGCCATCCCGCGCGTCGTGCGACACGATGACGACCCGCACCCCCCGCGCCGCG
>JBDLRI010000003.1:0-13309 GCA_039800105.1 Pseudomonadota bacterium | reverse complement strand
TCGCACCAGGAAGTCCTGTCTCTGCCGGCGGGCGAGCACATCGCCGTGCGGCTGGCGCCGGAGGCCCGCTGAGCCGCTTGACGGTTCCGGGTATCGCGATACTCTTCAGGCGGTTGGGCCGCTAGCTCAGGTGGTAGAGCACCGGACTTTTAATCCGTGGGTCGCGGGTTCAAGTCCCGCGCGGCCCACTCCTCGGCCCTTCCGAACATCCCAAGATCCCATCGTCTAGAGGTCAGGACTCCGGGTTTTCATCCCGGTAACAGGGGTTCAATTCCCCTTGGGATCACCATTTGCGACGGGGGCGCGACTGCGTGCGTCGAGGGCCTTCGTCAGGCGGGCCCGTCCCGCGTTAGCGTCGACGCATGAGCTTGTCCGCGCTGTTCCTCGGGTTCGCCCTCGCTGCGCCGCGTGCCGTTCCCGCGCCTCAGGTCTCGGTGGGCCAGCCCGCGTTGCAGTTCGTGCTTCCGGCGCTCAACGCCGGCGTGGCCAACAAGGTGGTGAAGCGGGGTGACATCGCCCTCACCGACTTCGTCGGGGTCGAGCCCGGCGTGCCCGCGCGGGGTGTGGTGCTCACCTTCCTACGCCGTGACGAGGGTGAAGCCACGCTCGGGGCGCTGGAGCGCGTCCATCGCAAGGTCGGTCGCAAGGGCATCCGCGTCCTCGCCATCCTGTGCGGGGAGGCGGATCTCGCCTCGGCCTCCGGGTGGGTCGAAGGCAAGAAGGTCGGCTTCCCGGTGCTCCGCGACGGCTTCGGGATCGTGCAGTCCCGCTATGGCGTACCCGCTTGGCCGTTCACCGTGGTGATCGACGCGGAGGGTCGCATCGAGAGCCTCGGCGTGGCCGGCGACACCCTGGAGGCCGATCTGCTCGCCGTGCTGGCCCCCTGGCTGCAGTAGCCACGCCCCGTTCCGCAGCCTGCTAGACTGCGCCCATGCAATCCGTCGACACCCCGAAGACGACGCTCGCCGAGGATCTCCGCGCCCTGCGCGAGTCTCCGCGTGAGCTGTGGCTCATCTACCTTGCGACGTTCTTCGAGTACCTGGGCATCTTTTCCTTCCTGCAGACGCTGCCCCTCTGGCTTTCGGGCGACTTCGGCATGGACGACGCGACCGCCGGATGGTGGGCGGCGACCTTCTCGACCCTGGTCACGCTCTTCGTGTTCCTCGTGGGTGGGCTTGCCGACAGCTTCGGCGTGCGGCGCACCCTCATCGCGTCCTTCGCGCTCGCGGCGGTGACCCGGCTGGCCATGTCCGTGGCGCCGACGCGCCTCACCGCCATCGCGGCCCTCCTCGCGTTCGGCGTCGCCTATGCGACCACGTCCCCCGTGCTGCAGACGGCGGTGCAGCGCGTGTCCACCTCCCGGACCCGCGCCTTCGCGTTCTCCCTGTGGTACGTGAGCTTCAACGTGGCAGGCGCCGTCGTCGGGCCGGTCATTGACGCCGTCCGCGCGGCGTTCCTGGTGGCGGACCCGGCCCACCCCGACCAGCCGCGGCTGCTGCCGCGCACCCTCGACCTCCCGCTGATCGGGGAGCGTGCGGTGTCGGCGCATGCCGCGATCCTGGCGCTCGGATTCGTCTCCGCGGCGATCGCCGCCGTGGTGGTCCTCTTCCTGCGTCGCGACTTCGAGCACGCCGGCGAGGCACCCGCCGCGCCGCGCCGTCAGGATCCGCTGCGTGCCATGCGGGAGGTGCTCGCCGACTCGGCGTTCTGGCGCTTCCTCACGCTCCTCGCGCTGCTGTCCCTCGTGCGCATGATGTTCCAGCACATGCACTTCACCTGGCCCAAGTACGTCACGCGCATGGAGGGGGAGGGGTTTCCCGTCGGCACCGTGTGGTCCGTGAACGCGCTCCTCATCATCGTGCTGGCGCCGCTCGGCACCGCCCTCACCCGCGGTCGACGCCCGCTCGACGTGGTGCTGCTCGGCGCGTTCATCTCCGCGCTCAGCCCGTTCGTGCTGTGCTTCGGCTCGTCCCTGCCGTACCAGCTCGGCATGATCCTCGTGCTCACGATCGGCGAGGCGCTGTGGTCGCCGCGCCTCTACGAGTACAACGTCTCCATCGCTCCGCGCGGGCGGGAGGCGACCTACGTGAGCCTGTCGGCGCTCCCGTACTTCTTCGCCAAGTTCCTCGTGGGACCCACCTCGGGCTACCTGCTGGCGACCTTCGTCCCCGATCACGGGGACCGTGCGCCCGGGGTGCTCTGGGCCATCATCGGCGTCTCGACGCTGGCCGGTCCGCTCGGGGTGCTCGCCCTGCGCGGATGGATCGAGCGGAAGGACGCGTAGCGCATGCGCATGGCCCCGGGTCTTCGCCGCGGCCGTGCACGGCGGGTGGCGTACGCACTGGTCGTCACGGCGTCGGTGCTGCTTCTCGGGGAGGTCGCGCTGCGCGCGATGCTGCCGGACCCCCGGGTCCTCGAGAGCACGGACCGTCGCCGCGGGCTCGCCTTCGGCTACGATCCGCTCGCGCCCGTCACGGTCCGCGACGCGGCCGGCCAGGTGCGGTTCGCGCGAAACCCGTCGAACCTCCGCCCGCAGGTGTGGTCCTCGCGCAAGCCCGCCGGCACCTACCGGGTCATCGTGGTGGGCGACTCCACCGTGTTCGGGCAGCTGACCGAGGCCCTCGCCGCCGGCTTGCGGGTGCCCGGCCGCACGGTGGAGGTGCTCAACTACGGCATGCCCGGGGCGGCGTCCGATCGCGTCCGCATCCTCTGGCAGGACGCCCTCCGGCAAAGCCCGGATCTGCTGTTGCTCTACGTCGGGCACAACGAGTGGATCGAGGCCGCCATCAACCCGATGTCGGCGGAGCCCTTCGCGTGGCGCGCGTGGAAGAGCAGGATCCGCAACGCGGGGTGGGGACGCCTCCTGGGGCGCGTGCTCGGGCGCGAGATTCCGGCCGCACCGTCGGTCTGGTCCCCGAAAGAGGAGTGGGATGCGGTGGCCTTCCCGCCGTGGCCGGACGTCGCCCGCCGCTTCGGGACCCATCTGGACGCCATGTGCCGTGCGGCCACCGGTCGGACGTTCGCGTTCGTGGAGCCGGCCTCCAACCTCCTCGCGCCCGGGCACCTCTCCACGAACTCGGATCCGGACGGACGGGTCAAGGAGCAACTGCTTCGGGGCTTCCAGGCCCTCTACGACGGCGACCTCGCCCGGGCGGACGAGGACGGGTGGGCGGTGGCCTCGGCGCATCCCGAGGTCGCGCCGGCCTGGGTCCTGCTCGGCCGGGTGCGTGCCGCGCGCGGGGAGCGCATCGCCGCGCTCGAGCATCTGCGGCGCGGACGGGAGCTCGACCCCGCCCGATCCCGCGTGACCGCGGGTCATCGGAAGGTGCTCGAGGAGGTCGCGCGCGCCTGCGGAGCGCCGTACGTGCACACCGAGGACTCCTTGTACGGCCGCGATGACTCCCTCGATGCCTCGCGGCTGCTGTTCACGGATCCCGTGCATCCCTCGGCGCGGGGTGCGGTGGCGCTCGCCGGACAGGTGTTCGCCGGGCTCCAGTCCCTCGGGCGCGTGCCCGAGGGAAGCGTCTACGACGACTCGGCGCGCGTCGTCGAGCGTGCGGATCCGCTGGGGCGCGGGTGGAACGCCTCGTACTTCGCGACGCGCGAGGACCACTTCCAACAGGACCCGCAGGCGCAGTCGGGCGCCATCCTGCCCGACATCACGAACCCCTTGCTGCCGACGTACAACCCGCACGCCCTGCCACCGCTTCACGGCGGGCCGAAGGGGGGAAAGGGTCCGCCGCCCCCGTCGCCCGCGCCCCCCGCGCCGCGCTGACGTCCCCGGCGAGGCGGCCGCGTGCGGCCCCTGCGTCGCATGCGCGATACCTTCCGCACGGGAGGTTCCATGGCCACCACCCCCTCGGCGCTGCGCGAGCTGGACGACTACGCCCGCATGGCCGTACGCCATTCCTACGACCAGTACGACAAGCACGGCACCCTGCACGCCAAGGCGGCGCAGGCGTTCTCCCGGCCCGACGTGTGGGACGAGGCCTGGGTGCCGGAGGACTTCGACATCTGCGAGGCGCGCACCTCGCCGGTGTGGCACCGCTTCTCGCGGGAGCAGAAGCTCGCGTGGAACCACCTCCAGTGGTGCCTCGACTACTCGGCGGTGGCCCAGGGGGAGCGGCAGATCATCGTGCTCAACCGCTACGCGGCCGCGGACTACGCGCACCTCGTCCCGGCGGTGTGCGAGCTGGAGGAACGCGAGAGCTTCGAGGAGACCGACCACATCGCGGCCTTCGCCATGGTCATCGACGCCTGCCGCGACCGCTACTTCCGCGGGCGTCGCGAGGCCCTCTGGAGCATTCCCGCCTCGGGGATCGGGTCGGACGCGGTGAACCGCCGCATCCGCGCGCTCATCGGCACGCTCGGCAAGCGCCTGCTCGGGTCGAACTTCCCCACGCTGTACTTCCTGGCGCGCGGCATGAAGACCCACGGCTTCAAGCCCTTCGAGAACGCCATCACCACGGCGGATTCGGTCCACCCGGCGATGAAGACCATCTCCCACCTGCACCGCCTCGACGAAAGCCGCCACATGGCGACCAGCCTGCACCTGGCGCGGCTCTCCACCGCGGTGCTCGACACGCTGCCGAAGGACAACCTGCTCCTCTTCAAGCTCGCGTGCGAGGCCGCCTTTCCGCGCGGACGGTCGGCGGACTACCGCCTGGGCTATTGGCGGCGGGTGCTCGACGAGAGCACGATCTACGCCGACATCCCCGCGCCCGAGCGCGCCGCGCTCTACCACCACCTGGAAGCGCGGTTGCGCGCGAACCTTCGGGGCCTCCACGCCCTGCAGGCGCGCCTCACCCGCCAGGCCAACAAGCGCATCGTCGAGGAGTGCGGCCTGTCCCCGGCGCTCAAGCGCGCCTTCGTGGCCCACATGCGCTCCGACCCCGCCTACGCCGCCACGGTCGATGCCGTCGTGATCCCCGAGGCCTGAGGGACCCGTTTCATGGGGCGGGAGGGGGCCCGCCCCCTCCCGCAACGCCCTCCCCGGTCAGGGCGCCTCGGCCCGCGCGCGCAGTCCGGTCAGATAGTCGCGTGCGCCCTGCGTCGTGAGCCACTGCTGCAGGAAGCCCGGCAGCGAGCCGCCGAAGGCGGTCTCGGCCTCGAACGTCACGCGCGTGCCGCCGACGACGGGCTCCATCGTGTAGCCGCCCACGTTCGTGGTGATGTCGCTCGGGCGCGTGGGATCCAGCGCGAAGTCCAGCTGCCATCGGGACTCGTCCACGACGTAGCAGGTGTGCACGTTCAGCGAGAATCCGAGTCGCGAGCCGTACCAGCGCATGCACGGGCGCACGGGGTCGCGGCGGTAGACCTCGTAGCCCTTCAGCACGCTGGAGCCGCGCACCCGCGCCTCGGCGTCCATGAGCGCGGCGAAGGCCCGCGCCGGCGCGGCGCGCACGTCGAGGAAGGCCTCCACGCGGTGCGCCCCGGGGGTCCGCGGGGGCGGCGTGCGCAGCACGATCTCCCGCCGTGACAGCGCTGCCAGCTCCGCCTCCGTCGGGACGGGGCGCGCGAGGGCCAGGGTGGCGAGGAGCAGGGCGGTCACGGCGGCCTCCGGGGCGCGGCGGGGGGAGCACGATATACCCGTTTCCAGCATGTGGTGGTCCCTCGTCCTCCTCGCGGCGCAGGCCCTGGCCGGGTCCGTGGTGCTCGTGGACCTCGACGGCTACGGCGCCAGCGCCACTGAGGCCTCCGAGGCCTCCGACGCGCTGCGCGACGCGCTGCTGTTCGAGGCCGGCGTGGAGGCGCTCGGTGCGTCGGAGCTCGCCGAGCGGCTGGGCGCGGCGCACGCCGCGGAGCTGGCGCAGGCGCGCGCACGGCTCGCCACCGGGCGCTCGCTGCTCGGCACCGGCAACGTGTCCGCCGCGATCCCCGCCTTCCGGGACGCGCTGCGGGCGCACCGGGACGCCCGCTCCGAGGTGGCGCGGCGCGGGGAGATCGCGGACGCGGCGTGGTGGTTGGCCATCGCCCTCTCCCGGGGGAACCGCACCGAGGAGGTCAACGGGCTGCTGCTGGAGATCGCCCTGTGGTACCCGGGCTACGCGGAGGCCCGGGCCGCGGAGCGTTCGCCGGCGCTCACCGAGGCGCTCGCGCGTGCCGAGGCCGCCCTGCGCGCGGGCGCCCGCCGCACCTGGCCCGCCGAGACGCTGCGCGAGGTGGAGGCCGTCACGGGGGCCGACGCCCTCCTGGCCGGCGCGATCCTCGGCGACGGGACGGTGATCCTGCACGCCTGGGATGACGGCGCGCAGGTGGGGTCCATGCAGGGAAGCCTCCAGTCGTGGCCGCCCGTGGCCTCGGACCCCGGCTGGGCCGCGCTGGCACGCCAGGCCGCCGCGCTGCTGTCGGGGGTCTCGACGGCGGCGCCCGCCCCGGTCGCTCCGCCGGCGGAGGACCCCGCGCCGCCCCCCGGGCCGTCGGACGGGGTGCCCGAGGGCGCGGAGCATCCCGCCGCCCTTTCGGACGGGACGGCCGCGGACGCGCAGGGGGGAGGCGTTGCGGAGGGGGGCAGGCCCCCCACCGCCCCACGGAAGGAAGCCCGGAACGCCCCGCGTGACGCGCCTGCGCGTGGCGCGAAGGTGACGCGGGTCGAGGTCCGTCCGGGTGCCAAGGACAAGCAGGAGGCCCGTCGTCGCGCCAAGGTCGATGTCGTGGAGGCCGGTTCGGCCAAGGAGGCCGACGTGGCTGCCGCGCCGTCGTCCGGGCGTCGCCCGTCGCCCCCGGGGCGGGGCCGCGCGCTGGCCTGGGCGGGACTCGCCGTGCTCCTCGGCGGCGGGACCGTGGCGGCCGCGATCGCCCTGCACGTGCCGGAACCCGTCGTGACCCGCATGCCCGACGTGGCGAGCGTGCGCGTGGAGACCGGAGTCTCGACAGAACCTTGACTTGCCCGCGCGGCATCCTGCGATAGCCGCCCGCGTTCCAAGGCGGAGGCATCATGCGCGTGGCGTGCGACAACTGCGGCGCATCCTACAAGATCCCGGACACGCGGCTCACCAAGGAGGTCAACAAGGCCACCTGCAAGAAGTGTGGGCACGCCATGTACATCCGCCGTGCCGCCGCGCCCGGGCCGGACATGCTCGACCTGTCCAAGCCCTCCGGCGCCCATACCCCCGCCTCCGCCGAGGAGAGCACGGTCATCACGCATCCGCCGGCACCGGCGTGGGACATGCCCGCGCACCCGGTGGCCGACGTCGGGGTCGACGCCGGGGAGAGCACCATCCCGCGGGACGTGCCTCCGCCCCCGCCTCCGTCCCGCCCCATGCGCACGGTGGCGCCGGACGTGGGCGCCGTGCCGCCGCCGCGCTGGGAGCCGATGGCGCTCGGTCCCGCGGTGCCGGACGTGCCGCCCGTCCCGAACGCGCCGCTGCCGATGGCGGGCCTCGGCGGGGATGCCCTCGCCGACCTCGGCCTCGCGCTGTTCGGCAGCGTGCTCGCGATCCTGGGAATCGCCACCGGCGTGGTGGCCCGTGGCGACGGCATGCTCGCGGCGTCCGCGACGTTCCTCGCGCTGCTCGGCGCCCTCGTGTCGCTGTTCGTGCTCGTCACGGGCGATCGCGGCGCGCGTCCGGCCAACTGGGCCGGAAGCATCGGCGGCGCCTTCCTGTTCGCCCTCGCCGGCGGCGGGGTGTCGGCGGTCGTGGCCGCCCGCGCGCCGCGGGAGGCGTCGGAGGACCTCGCCGCCGCGGTGGTGGAGCCCGCCCCCGCGCCCGAGGCCCCCGCGGAACCGCCCGCGCCTGCCGAGCCGGCGCCGGTCGCGGAGGTCGCGGCGGCCCCGGAGCCGTCCGTGCCCGTGGAGCCCCCCGCGCCGGTCGCGCCTGCGGTGGCCGAGGCCGCTCCACCCGTCGAGCCGCCCGTCGCCGAGGCCCGCCCCGCCCCGCGGGCGGTGTCGGCGCCCGCCTCCCGCGGGCCTGCCCCGAGCGCCCCGGCCGCGTCCCGCAGCAGCACCACCGCGGCGCGCAGCGCGCCCGTGGCGCGTCCGGCCGCGCCGTCCCCGGACGACGATGACATGGACGACATGGCGCCGCCCCCGCGGGTCGCCGCACGCCCCACCACGTCGGCTGCCGCCGCGCCGTCCGCCCCCGCGGCGGCCCCCGCGACGCTGCCGCTCGCGGTCATCGACACGATGATCAAGTCCAACAAGGGCGTCAAGAGCTGCTTCCTCGAGGAGAAGCGCGCCAGCGGCGAGCTTCCGAGCGGCGTGAAGGTCAAGATCGTCATCCAGCCCACGGGCCGCGTCACGAGCGCGGGCCTGACCGGCGGCGACTGGGCGGGCACCGACTTCGACGGCTGCGTGTCCGACGCCGTGCGCGGCATTGCCTTCCCGCCCTTCGACGGGGAGCCGGTGAAGATGACCTACCCGTTCGTCACGCGCTGATCGCACGGCGCGGCTTGACCCGCGCCCCGGGACGGGACATGTGGGCCGCCATCCACGGGTGCCGCTCATGTCCAGGATCCGCAACATCGCCATCATCGCCCACGTCGACCACGGCAAGACCACGCTGGTCGACGG
Source organism: Pseudomonadota bacterium (assembly GCA_039800105.1). Lineage (GTDB taxonomy): Bacteria > Myxococcota_A > UBA796 > UBA796 > SXON01 > CAMAXZ01. The sequence goes on along the minus strand of JBDLRI010000003.1, from coordinate 4,797 downwards.
GCTGCTCAAGCAGGCCGGCACCTTCCGCTCCAACGAGGCGGTCGCCGAGCGGGTGATGGACAGCATGGACCTCGAGCGCGAGCGCGGGATCACCATCATGGCGAAGGTCGCCTCGGTGACCTACGGCGACACGAAGATCAACATCGTCGACACCCCGGGCCACGCGGACTTCGGCGGCGAGGTGGAGCGCACGCTGAAGATGGTCGATGGGGCCATGCTCCTCGTCGACGCGAGCGAAGGCCCGCTCCCGCAGACCCGCTTCGTGCTCCGCAAGGCGCTGGAGGCTGGCCTGAGCCTGATGGTGTGCGTCAACAAGATCGACCGCCCCGACGCCCGCATCCAGGAGGTCGTGAACGAGGTCTACGACCTGTTCATCGACCTGGGTGCCAACGACCAGCAGATCGACTTCCCGATCCTCTACGCCGTGGCGCGTGACGGCTGGTGCAGCACCGACCCGGACGTGAAGGGCGAGAACCTTCGCCCCATGTTCGACACCATCGTGGAGCGCATCCAGCCGCCGAAGGCCAAGGCCGAGGAGGATCTGCAGCTCCTCGTGACGCAGCTGGACTACGACCCGTACGTCGGTCGCCTCGCGATCGCGCGCAACTTCAACGGCGTGCTGCGCGAGAAGACCGACGTGGCGTACGTCGGCGAGGACGCCAACCCCCGCAAGGTCCGCGTCGCGCAGCTCTTCACGTTCGACGGCATGAAGCGCGTGCCGGCCGTCGACGTCCAGCCCGGTGACATCTGCGCCATCGCCGGCATCACCGACATCAACATCGGCGACTCCATCACGTCGCTGGAGCGCCCCAACCCGCTCCCGCGCCTCAAGGTGGACGAGCCCACCATCGGCATGACCTTCTCGGCGAACACGAGCCCGTTCTCCGGCAAGGAGGGCAAGTACGTCACGGCCCGACAGATCCGCGAGCGCCTCGAGAAGGAGATGATGACGAACGTGGCCCTCCGCATGGAGGACACGGGCAGCTCGGAGAGCATGCGCGTGTTCGGCCGCGGGGAGCTCCAGCTCGCCATCCTCATCGAGCAGATGCGCCGCGAGGGCTTCGAGCTGAGCGTCAGCAAGCCCGAGGTGCGCGTCGTCGAGGTGGACGGCCAGAAGACCGAGCCCTACGAGATCGCCCAGCTCGACTTCCCCGAGACCTTCATGGGCGTCATCACCCAGAAGATGGCGCTCCGGAAGGGGCGCATGGTCGAGATGAAGATGGACGGCTCGGGCCGCACCCGCCTGTTCTTCCGCATCCCCAGCCGCGGGCTCATCGGCTTCCGCGGCGAGTACCTCAACGACACGCGCGGCCAGGGCCTGCTCAACACGCTCTTCGACGGCTACGACGAGCACGCGGGCTTCATCCAGTCCCGCGTGAACGGCAGCCTCGTGTCCGACCGCACCGGCGAGGCCACGGCCTACGCGCTCTACCACCTCCAGCCGCGCGGGCGCCTGTTCATCGGCACCCAGACCGCGACGTACGAGGGCATGATCGTCGGTGAGAACAGCCGTGAGAACGACATCAACGTGAACGTGTGCCGCGCCAAGCAGCTCACCAACATCCGGTCCTCGGGCGCGGACGAGAAGCTCATCCTCACGCCGCCGGTCCAGATCACGCTCGAGAAGGCGCTCGAGTACATCAGCGACGACGAGCTGGTCGAGATCACCCCGAAGAGCATCCGTCTCCGCAAGAAGGTGCTCGCCGGCAACATGCGCAGCGTGGTCCGCACCGAGCGCGACGACGACTGATCCTGGGGCGGGGGGCTGCCCACCCCCCGCAACGCCCCCGGGCCACGGCCCCCGCCATGCGCGGGGGCCGCGTGCGTCCGGGGGTGGGGTCTTGCCGTGTCAACAGCGATGCGCGGACGATTATGGGCTTGCCGGCGCAGGTGTCCCGGTCACGGACGAAAGCATGTCCTGAGCGCGGGACGGACGGGGTCGGCGTGCCTTGCCGGGACACCGCGTGACGTTCTATGATGCGATGTCCCGAGGACCGTCCCCATGGATCTGCGTCGCCTCCTTCCCGCCGCGTCCGCCCCCGTGCTGGCGCTCGCGCTCTCTGCCTGTGGCGCGACCTGGACGCCCGTCGACGGTGGCGATGGCGACGGTGTCAGCATCGCCGAGGGCGACTGCGACGAGTCTCCCACCACGGGTGCGTCGATCGGCCCGGACCAGGCCGAGATCCACTACGACGGCGTCGACCAGAACTGCAACGGCAACGACGACGAGAACGACAAGGACGGGGACGGCATCGCGTCGACGGAGTTCGGGGGTACGGACTGCTGGGACGACCCGGACATCGTGCCGGACGCCTTCGTCGCCCTCAACGGCCTGCCGCAGCTGGCTGCCGCGGACGTGTACCCCGGCGCCGCCGCCGACACCTTCTACGACGGGATCGACCAGGACTGCGCGGGCGACAGCGACTTCGACAAGGACGGGGACGGCTTCGACGCGGGCAGGTGGCCGCAGCGCGACGGCAGCCTGGGCAGCGACTGCTGGGACGCCGACGACGAGGACGCGCCGAGTGTGGCGACATGCGGCGCGGACGGCACCGCGGGGCTGCTGACCGCCGCCGACGTGAACCCGGAGGCCACCGAGTCCTCGCCGCTCGACGGCATCGATCAGGACTGCTCCGCCGACCTCTCCATCGTGGAGTTCGACGTGGACGGCGACAGCTTCCCGTTCTGCGAGGAATGCGACGACGCCAACGCGATGATCTACCCGAACCCGGCGATTCCCGAGGTCTGGTACAACGGCATCGACGAGAACTGCGACCTGAACGACGGCGATCAGGACGGCGACGGCTACGTCGACGCCGCCTACACCGAGCCCGGTGCCGCGTTCTACCGGGTCGACCCGGCGAACGCGTCCGCGTCCGCGCTCGACCCCGATGGCGACGGGACCGACAACTTCCAGGCCGGAGACTGCTGGGACACGCCGGAGAGCCGTCCCACCGTGTACACCGCGATCAACGGCCTTCCCCAGCCTGCCGCCGCCGAGGTGAACCCCGGCGTCCAGGAGGACACGCCCTACGACGACGTCGACCAGGACTGCGCGGGCGACAGCGACTTCGACGCCGATGGGGACGGTCAGGACACGCGCGACTACCTCACCCGCGCCTTCGCGCAGGGTCCGGACTGCGACGACTCCGACGCCATCGTGTTCGAGGGCTCGCTCGCGGAGATGTGGTACGACGGCGTCGACACCGACTGCGAGGGCAACGACGACTACGATCAGGACCGCGACCGTCACGTGCCCGACGCCTACGTCGGCCTCGTCACCACGTACGCGGCCGGCACCGGCAGCCTGCCGGGCGGCGACTGCGATGACCAGAACGATCACGCGAACCCCGCCGAGCCCAACGAGCTCTGCGCCACCGACTTCGACGACGACTGCGACGGCAGCACGAACGACGTCAACGCCGAGGGCGCCCAGCGCTTCTACGCGGACGCGGACCGGGACGGCTACGGCGACCCCGCCGAGTCCCGCCTGACCTGCATCGCGGAGGACATCTACGACGTCCCCTACTTCGCGACCGAGGAGCTCTACACGGACACCGTGCCGGTTCCGGACGCGGTGGACACCGACCCCGTCTCGAACCGCGCCTGGGACGTGGGCGAGCCGTACGTCGACGCGAACGGCAACGGCCGCATCGACCTGTTCGACTGCGACGACACCGGCCCGGTGGCGGCCGACCGATTCCCCGGCAATCCCGAGGTGGTCGGCGACGGCATCGACCAGGACTGCAACATCGCGCGGGACGAGGACACGAGCGGCACGCTCGACCCCTCCGAGCAGGCGAACGTGGACGACTGCTTCGTCGACCGTGACAATGACGGCTTCGGCACCGCCGTGGTCCGCCGCGGCCTCTCGCTGGACTGCACCGAGGACGACCGCCTCGCAAAGGTTGACGGCGACTGCCGCGACGTGGGGACCAACGCCCGCTACGCGTACCCGGGTGCGGCGCCCCAGGACAGCGCCGTGGACTGCATGATGGACCGCGACGGCGACCTGTGGGGCGACCGCGTGGCGCCCGTCAGCTTCCTCGAGACTGGCTTCGAGGCCGTCGAGGGCACCGACTGCGACGACGCGGACGCGGGGGACTTCCCCGGCGCGACCGAGATCGCGGCGAACGGGGACGATGAAGACTGCGACGTGTCCCGCAACACCGCGGACACGAACGGGGACGGCCTGCCGGACGGCACCGACCTGTGCTTCGTGGACACCGACAACGACGGATTCGGCACGAACGCGACCGTCGCGGGCAGCACGCTCGATTGCACCGCGGACCTGGGCGTGGCCAGCGCGCGCTGGATCGGGGCGGAGGCCTACGTCGACGCCAACGGCAACCACCGCTGGGACGACGGCGAGCCCTACACCGACGCGGACGGCAGCGGCGCATACGAGTTCGGCGAGCCCTTCGAGGACCTCGACTTCAACGGCGAGCGCAACCCCGCCGAGGACTTCACCGACACCGACGCGAACGGCACCTGGACGTTTGGCACCCCCGTGGTCGACTGCCTGGACCGCACGAGCGTGCACCCCGACGCGGCGCGCACCTTCCCGGGCGCGGCCGAGGCCGAGGATGCCGTGGCGTGCAAGATGGACGCCGACGGCGACGGCTTCGGGGACGACGACCTCGGCAAGCCCTCCCGCGACACGGCGGCGGCGACCGGGGCGCTCGCGCGCCTCACGCTCACGCCGGGCACGACGCTCGTGGCGGGAACGGACTGCGACGACTCGAGCGCGCAGGACAAGCCGCAGGCCGCGACGGCGGAGCTCGTCGGCAACCTGGA
>JBDLRI010000002.1:0-32134 GCA_039800105.1 Pseudomonadota bacterium | reverse complement strand
CAGCTCGACGACGAGACCCGCGACGGCGAGGCCCTCGCGGCGCGCCACATCACCTACGCGCCGGACTACGTGGTCAACGCCGGCGGGCTCATCAACGTGTACAGCGAGCTCAAGGGATACGGCCGCGACAAGGCGATGTCGGACGCCGCCAACATCTTCAACACGACCAAGCGCGTCATCAACCGCGCCCAGGCCGACGGGCTCACCACGGCCATCGCCGCCAACCGCGTCGCGGAGGAACGCATCGAAGCCGTGGGCCGTCTGAAGCGCGTCCACGTGTGACGCGCCGTCAGCCCGGCGCCGGTGCCTCGACGGGTGCCAGCGCCGGGAACCCCGGGCGACGCAGGTAGGTGGCGAAAAAGCCGTCGCAGCGAGAGTCTGCGGCGCAGAAGCGGCACGCCTCGCCCTTGTGGAACGCCACCACGTCGGGGAAGAACAGCAGCGCCTTGTCCCGCTGGTGGTCGGCGTCGACGTACCAGCGGTTCGCCGTGCGGCCGACGCGGCTGGCGAGTCCGCCGAGGTAGCACGCCGGCAGGCCCTTGATCGCGACGCGGACCCCCGCGTCCTCCAGCGCGGGCACGAGCGGCGCTGCGGCGCGGATCGCGCGGGGTGCGGGCACCACGTCGGCGGTGTGGGCGCCGTCGACCGGGAAGGGGAACGTGAACGTGAGGCTCGCGGCTCCGCCGGAGATCGCGGCGCGCGCGATGGCGGGCAGCATCGGGAGCGCGGACGGGGACAGCGTCACGCTCGCTGCGACGCGGATTCCGGCGTGGCGGGCCGCAGCGAGCGCGCGGGCCCCGGCGGTCAGGCTGGCCCCGGACTCCCCCGGCTGGAGCGGCAGCACGAGGAGGTCGATCGGGAGAGATTCCGGGAGGATGCCGTCGAGATCCTCCACACCCGCATGAAGGGTGATGCGGGTCATGCCGCGCGCGCGGGCCGAGGCGCACAGGCCCGGAAGGTCGGGGCGCGAGGCCGCGCCGACGCCCGAGAACACCACCGAGTCGCAGGGCAACCCGCGCGGTCCGGCCGTGGTGAACCACGCGAGGTTGGCCTCGACCTCCTCCGTGGGCATGCTGCGGGTCGGTACAGGGGCGCCGGCACGCACACGGCCAGGGTAGGAACGTTGCAGCCGCACCTGCAGCGTTCGGGGGCGTTCGATGGCGCCGGCGGGGGTCCAGGTGATCATCGGTCCGCATGTAGCTGACGCCTGCGTCGGCGTCGCGTGCTACCTTGGGGACATGCGGGGGATGCACGTGCGCGGCTGGCGGATCGTGGCAGGTGCGGGCGTCGCGTGGCTCGTGGCGTGCACGGGGCCGGCGGACGGTCGACGCGTCGCGGTCGACAGCGCTGCGCCGGAGCCGACGGCGGCGCCGACCGTGTCGCTCGAGGTACCGGTCACCGGGGATCTCGTGGACGGGGTACTTTCGCTTCGGGCGGTCGTGGCGGACGCGGACGATCCCGTCACGTCGCTCGCCGTGCGTGTCGAGAGCGACCTCCAGGGCGCGCTCGCGGAGCTGGTGCCCACCGCCGACGGGGCTGTGTCCACGGAGCTCGACCTCGTGCCGGGGGTCCACCGGCTGCGGGTCTCCGCCACGGACCCCGAGGGTCTCGTCGGTGCGCAGGCCGTGTCCGTGCGCGTCCGGGACCTGCTCGCGCCCTCGACGCCCGTCATCCGGATCGTCCCGGAGGCCCCGTGGACGGGCCAGGGTCTCACGGCGGAGGTGCGGGTTCCGCCCGTCACGTCGACGGGCGCGGAGCCGGTGATCGCGTGGCATTGGTCGGTCGATGGGGTGGACGGCCGTGTCGACGGGCCGGAGGTGTCCGGGTTCCGCGTGCACGCCGGTCAGGTGTGGCGCGTGGAGGCCACCGCGTCGAGTGACGGTGCCACGAGCCTCGTCGCGTCGCACGAGGTCATCGTGGCCAACGGCCCGCCGGTGGCGGCGTCGGTCGCGGTGTTGCCGAGCAACCCGCGGCGGGGGGATGTGCTCACGTGCGCCCATGCGCAGCCCGTGGATCCCGAGGGCGATCCGTTCACGCTGCGGATCGCGTGGCAGGTGGACGGCGTGGAGGTCGTGGCCGACTCCGCGACCCTCGACACCGCCGACGTGCCGCGTGGTGCGGCGGTGCGCTGCGTGCTCGTGGCGGATGACGGCGTGCCTGCGACGCAGGAGTCCGATCCGGTGCAACTCGACAACGGCCTGCCCTCGGTCTCGGCCGCGCGGCTGCGTACGGAGCGGGGTGCGGAGGCTCCCGGTCGCGCCTTCGTGATCGACGCGTTCACCTGCGCGGCCGAAGGGGTCGCGGATCCGGACGGCGATGCGGTGGAGGTCACGTACCGCTGGTGGATCGACGGCGCCTACGTGGCGGACGGGCCGCGCCTCCCGGCGGGTCGGGCGCGCCGTGGTTCGGTGGTGGAGTGCGAGGCCGTGCCGGACGATGGAGACGAGGAGGGCGCGTCCGGGTTGTCCGCGCCGATGGAGATCGGCAACAGCGCCCCGTCCCGCCTCACCGTGCAGTCCGTGTTCACGACGGTCGCACCCGGGGAGGACGCCGGGTGCCGCGTGAGCGTGGCCGCCACGGACGCCGATGGTGACGTGCTTTCGGTGGTGTGGGCGTGGAGCGTCGACGGCGTGGCCCGACCGGAGGTCGGCGCGACGCTCGGCACCACGGGTCTGCTGGCGGGTCAGTCCGTGACCTGCACCGCGACGACGGACGACGGGTTCGTCCGCGGGCCCTCCTCGAGCGCCACCGTCGTGCTCACGTCGTATCCCCCGGACGTGCGCCCGGCGTCCTCGGCTTCGGCGACGCTGGTGGGCGGGACGTCGGGCGGGCTGTTCGGCAAGGTGGTCCGCCGCCTGGGTGACGTCGATCAGGACGGCGCGGACGAGCTCGTCGTGTCCGCTCCCAACGGCGACGGAAGCGGCGCGGGCAAGCTCTACGTGTTCAGTGGTGCGCGGATCGCGTCGGGGGGCGTGATCGCGGATTCCGAGGCCTCGTGGAGCTTCGTGGGGTCGGCCGCGGGCGATTCGCTCGGCGGCGCGCGCGGCCTCGCCTCGGGCGGCGACGTGGATGGGGACGGCCTCGTGGACCTCGTGGCCGCCAGCGTGCTCGCCGACGCGGGTGCGCTGGACGCGGGCGAGGTTCTGGTCGTGCCGGGCGGCACGGCGTGGGGGACGGACGTGGATGTCACGTCGGTCGCGAGCGTCCGGCTGCGCGGCGCGGCGGGGGACTGGCTCGGCACCCGTCTCGCGGTCGAGGACGTGAACGGCGACGATCTCGCCGACGTGATCGCGTCGTCTCCGTACAACGACCTCGGTGGAAACCGCGCCGGCGCGCTGGTGGTGATGCTCGGCGGATCACCCCTGCGCACCGGGGTCCGGCGCCTGTCGTCCGCCGATGCGATTGTGACGGGGGTCACCGCCGGCGAGGAGCTGGGGTGGGCGCTCGACGTCGTCGGAGACGTCGACGGGGACGGGTACACCGACCTCGGCGCGGGGATTCTGCTGGCGGACGATGTCGCGACGGACGCAGGCGCCGGCGTGGTGCTTTCCGGCGCGCGGCTCGGCGGGGTGGTGCCGTGGACGGAGCTCGCGTTCCTGACCGTGCGGGGGGCCGTGGCGGGCCAGCAGGCGGGTGCCGAGCTGGCCGGCGTCGGAGACGTGGATGGCGACGGCCATGACGACATCGTCATCGGTGCCAAGCTCGACGACACCATGGGTGCGGATGCCGGCGCGGCCTGGCTGGTCTACGGGGAGCACGGCGTCCCGCGGACCCTCGACGTGTCGCAGGTCCCGACGGTGTTTCGCGGGGACGCCGCCGGGGCGTTGCTCGGCACGTTCGCGACCGCCCTCGGCGACCTGGACGCGGATGGCCGGGGAGACTTCCTGATCGGTGCACCGCTCGGCGGCACGGGGGCGGTGCCGCAGCACGGGGTGGCTTCGCTCTGTCGGGGCGGCGATTCGGAATCCTGGTCGACCGCGCCGTACACGCCGTCGATCCGGTTCACCGGAGGGGCCGCATCGGATTGGTTCGGGGTGAACGGCGCCGGTGGGTTCACGGTGGCCGGCGGACCCGCGGTGGCGATCGCGGCGGAGCGCGCCGATGGCGCGGAGGTCGACGCGGGCGCGGTCTACGTGTTTCGGGACTTCTGAGCGTCCGCGAGGCTGAAGCGGTAGCCGAGGCCGCGCGCCGTGAGGAAGTGCACGGGTTGCTCCGGATGGTCCAGCTTCTGGCGCAGCCGCGTGATGAAGTTGTCCACGGTGCGCTCGGTGCCGAAGTAGTCGGAGCCCCACACGCCGTCGAGGATGGCCTGGCGGGTGACCACCCGCCCCTCGCGCGCGGCGAGGAACGCGAGCAGTTGGACCTCGCGCGAGGTCAAGTCCACCGGTCGGCCGGCGCGGACCGCGGTACCGGCGTCGAGGTCGATGGTCACGTCGCCGAAGGCGAGGTGGCGGCTCGGATGGTCGTCCCGGCTCCGACGCAGCAGCGCCTTCACGCGCGCGAGCAGCTCGTCGAGTCCGAACGGTTTGGCCAGGTAGTCGTCGGCGCCGCCATTCAACCCCTCGACCTTGTCACGCTCGGTGGCGCGTGCGCTGAGAACGAGGATCGGCACGCGAAGGCCGCGTGCGCGCAGCGTGCGGCAGGCGTCCAGACCGTCGCCACCCGGCAGCATCCGGTCCAGGACGATCAGCGACGGGCGCCACGCCATGGCCTCGGCCACGCCGGTCGAGGCATCCGGCGCGACGCGCACCTCGTAGCCCTCCAGGCCGAGGTTCAAGGCGAGCCCGCGCGCGATGGCGGAGTCATCCTCGACGAGCAGGATGCGGTCAGGCACGCACGGGCCCTATCGCGCGACGGGATCCGGGGCCCGGAGCAGCCAGGCCTGTCCCGAGAAGGGTCCGCCGACATCGGCGTAGAGGGCACCGACGAGGATGTCGGCGCGCCCGTCGCCATCGGCGTCGGCCCCCCCGGCCACGGCACGCCCGGCGTTGTCGCCCTCGGCGTTTCCCTCCCACGCGTGCCCCAACGCGCCCACGTCGTAGCTGCCCTCGGGCAGCGGCCCACGGACGAGCCACGCCTCCCCGGCGTCCGACGCCGCGCGATCGCTCCCGTAGGCGCCGATGACGAGGTCACGGTGGCCGTCACCGTCATGGTCGCCGGCGCCGGCGAGGCTCGCGCCGAACTGGTCCTGGACGGTGATGCCATGCACCGTGGTGCGCGCCGCGCGCGCGACGGAACGCAGCCCGGGCTCCCCGGGTCCGTAGAGCACCCAGACCACGCCGGGAGAGTCTCCCTGGCCCGCCACGAGGAGGTCATCGTACCCGTCGCCGTCGAGGTCCCCGGCGTTGGCGGCCTGATCGCCCGCGTACGTGGCGGCAGCGGGTCCGGTGTAGCGTTGATCGGCCTGTTCGAGGGTGTGGACGCCCGGGGTCACGGGTCCGAACCACACCGCGGCGAGACCGGCGTCGGGTCCCGCCAGGTCATTGCCGTTCGCGGCGATCACCACGTCACCCCGTCCGTCGCCGTCGCGGTCCCCGGCCGAGCCCGCCACGGCACCGACCCCGTCCCCCTCGGCGGGGGCACCGTGTGGCGGTGGGGGCGCGCCGGGACCCGCTGCGGTGGAACCGGTGGCGCCCTGTCCGAGGAACACGGCGTGCGCACCGGACAGCGACGGCGCGTCCGCCGGGCCGAGGATCAGGTACGTGGCGCCGGCGCCCGGACCGCCGCGCGTGTTGCCGAGCGCGCCCACCACCAGCTCGTCGTCGCCGTCGCCGTCCATGTCGGGCACGTACGCGACGAGCACGCCCGCGTAGTCGCCGGCGGCCTCTCCGTCCCAGCGCACCTCGGCGTCACCGAGCGCCTGCGCGCCGCGCCCGAGGGGTCCGCGGATCACGTAGACCCGTCCGGCGTTCGTCCCTGCCCCGGCGTGCGTCATGGCCCCCACGACGAGGTCGCCGGAGCCGTCCCCGTCGAGGTCCCCGTCCGCGGCCACCGCGTACCCCGCGTAGTCGCGCGGGCCCTCGGGCTCCCAGCAGGCGTCCGCGTCCTCGAGGGTGTGAAGGCCCGCCGCGGGCGGCCCGTCGAAGCGGCACGTGCGGCCGGAGAACGGGGCGCCGATCCACCAGGGCGTGCGTCCGTCGCCGTCATCGTCGTATCCGAACGCGACGGTGCTGCCGACGGCCGAGCTGGCGGGCCCCGTGACGCTCCAGGCACGCGTCGCGTCGAGCGGTTCGGCACGGGGCGCGGACGGGCCGTCCCGTCCCGTGTCCGCGTCGCGCACCGGCGCGCAGGCCGCCAGCCAGCCCAGGAGCAGCGTCGTCACGGTGGCTCCGACGCGGCGACCCCGTGCACCTGCGTCACGGCACCGCACGAGACGCCGGGGGAGGCGTTGCGGAGGGGGGCGGGTCCCCCTCCGCCCCCGGATGCCACGGAGTCGACCACGTCGATGCGGTGGGGGCCCGCGCCGACAGGGCCGAGTTCGAGGGGCCGCGCGGTGGTCCACGGGACCGGCGGATGCGCATCGAGGGTGACGCGCAGATCGCACTCCGGTGGGCGCGCGTGCAGCACGAGGCGTGTGAGCGGGGCGAGGGCCGTGAACTCCACGCGCCCCCGCCCGGCCGCGGGCAGGGGTACGTCCACGTCGACCCGTCCCGGCACGACGAACCCGGGACCACGCCCGCCCCGCCAGCCGTCCGGGCGGCCTGCGGCGCGTTCGAGCAGGGCCAGCAGCCAGTCGGTCTCGCCGGTACGCGGGACCCCCGCGAGGATGCGCATCGCCTCGTCCTCTCGGCCGCCTGCCGCCAGCGCCCGCGCGACGGGAAGCTCGACGCCGCGTGCGTGCCGGGGTTTCCAGCCTGCGGCGAGCGCGGCGGACCAGCCGAGCCCGAGGGCCGCCTCGTCCCGATCGGGGACGGCGCGTACCAGGGCGGTCAGGATCGCCGGGTCCGCGCGCCGCGCCAAGGCGTCGTAGACCACCGGGACCGCCTGCAGTCGCGCGGCGGCGTGCACCCGCGCCTCCCCGGGGAGGCTCAGCGCGATGGCGAGGCGCACCAGCGGGAGGAGGCCGGCCGCCGCGTGCATCCACGCGCGGTTCCAGCGGACCGGGAGACGCTCCGCGGCGGCGACGCCGCCCATGGCGGCCGCGGTGGCGCGCGCCAGCGTGGGCAGGACCCAGCCGTCTCCCGGGGCGGCCGGGCCGAGGGCTTGCGGCAGCACCAGGATCGCGGTCCCGGCGAAGGTGACCGCGAGCCACGTGCCGAGGTTCGCGGCGATCGGGTCGGGGCCGTGCAGCACTGTCTCGAGGAGCACGTGCGGGTCGGTCGACGCGCGGCGCGGAAGGCGCGCGGCGCGGGACGCCCACGCGCCGACGCACGGGACGGCCCACGCCCAACCCCAGCCGTCGAGCGCCCCCAGCAGTGCCAGCGCGACCGCGAGGGCGCTCCAGGCGCGGTGGGGAACGGCGTGGGCGAGCAGTCCGACCGCGAGCAGCGCGACGCCGAGGTACCACGCCAGGCCCGGGGCACCCGCGGCGACCAGGAGCGCCACGTCACTCCCACTCGATCGTGGCGGGCGGCTTCGTGCTCAGATCGTAGGCCACGCGGTTGATGCCGCGGACCTCGTTGATGATGCGCGCGGCGATCCGGTGCAGCACGGCCCACGGAAGCTCGGCCACGTCGGCCGTCATGCCGTCGGTGCTGTGCACGGCGCGCACCACGCAGGTCTCCTCGTAGGTCCTGTGATCGCCCATGACACCGACGGAGCGCACGGGCAGGAGCACCGCGAAATACTGCCAGAGGTCCCGGTCGCAATTGGCGGCGCGGATCTCCGACTCCACGATGGCGTCGGCGGCCCGCAGCACCTCCAGCCGGGCGCGGGTCACCACGCCCGGGCAGCGCACGGCCAGCCCAGGGCCCGGGAAGGGGGGGCGGTCGATTCGGGCGGCGGAGAGACCCAGCACGCGTCCGAGCGCGCGGACCTCGTCCTTGAACAGGTCACGAAGCGGCTCCAGCAGCGCGAGCTGCATGTCCGCGGGAAGCCCGCCGACGTTGTGGTGGCTCTTGATGCGCGACGCCGGACCCCGTACGCTCGTGGACTCGATGACGTCGGGGTACAGCGTCCCCTGCGCGAGCCAGCGGGCGTTCGGGACCGCGCGGGCCTGCTCCTCGAACACGCGCACGAAGATCTCCCCGATCACCCGGCGCTTGGCCTCCGGGTCCTCGACGCCGGCGAGGCCCGCGAGAAAACGCTCGGAGGCATCGACCACGCGCACGTCCAGGTCCGCGAACTCACGTTCCACGGACTCCCGCTCGCCCTGGCGCAGCAGGCCGTTGTCGACGAAGATGCAGTGCAGCCGCTCGCCGATCGCGCGGTGCAGCAACGCCGCGGTGACGCTGCTGTCCACGCCGCCGGAGAGCGCGCAGATCACGCGGCCTTCGTCCCCGACGGCGGCGCGCATGGCCGCGACCTGGGTGTCGAGGAAACCGTCCATCGACCAGTCGCCGTGCACGCCGCACACGCCCTGCACGAAGTTGCGCAGGAGCGTGGTTCCATGTTCGGAGTGCGTCACCTCGGGGTGGAACTGGATGCCCCAGCGACGCCGCGTCCGATCGGCGAACCCGGCCACCGGACAGGACTCCGTGGATACGAGCGTGTCGGCGCCGTGCGGAAGGTCCACGGCATGATCGCCGTGACTCATCCACGCCGTCGAGCGGACGGGAATGCCGGCGACCAGAGGGTCGTTGCCGGCGACCACGCGCAGCGTCGCCGCGCCGAACTCGCGCCGGGCGGCGGGCTCCACGCGGCCTCCGCCGAGCTGGACCAGGAGCTGCATGCCGTAGCAGATCCCGAGGATGGGAACACCCACGTCGAGCCACGCGGGGTCGAACCGCGGCGCGTCGGCGTCGTAGACGCTCGCCGGACCCCCGCTGAGCACGAGCCCACCGAGGTCCTCGGAGGGACGCACGGGCGCGTCGCACGGCAGGATTTCGCAGTAGACCCCCATGGCGCGGACGCGCCGCGCGATGAGCTGGGTCGTCTGCGAGCCGAAGTCGAGGACGAGGACGCGCGTGCCGGGCATGGCCTAGCGGGACGTCTGGGCGCCCAGGGCGGCCGTGAAGCGGCCACCGGTGTACGCGTCCAGCTGCGCCGTGAGCTCCTGCAGGCGCAGCTCGTTCTTGAGCTGGGCCTTCAGGTCGCCGTTGCCCATGAGCATCTCGACCTGGAGGCGGCGACGGTCGAAGTAGAGGCGCGTGACCTCCTCGAGCACCTTGTCGCGCAGCTTCACGACGTCCTGCGCTTCGCTGATGACGCGGATGCGCTCGGAGGACATGACCAGCTTGTCGAGGTTCCACTTCGCGCGCAGCTGCAGGCCGTCGGCCGTGTCGACCGCGGACTGGTCGATCTGCGACGTGGGTTCGCCGTCGGGGGTGGTCGACGCGATGTAGTCATAGTCGCGGTTGTACCGGCTGTCGTGGTCCCAGGTGAAGGTGAACTCGGGCAGCCACGCGGCGTTGACGCTGGCCGCGAGCCACTTGTCGACGTAGCTCGGGTCCGTCTTCGTCGTCTCGAGGACCATGCGCTGCACGTCACCGATGCCGGGTTCGCCGTCGAAGCGCGCGAGGACGTCGTCCACGCTCCGGAACTCGCCGGCGTGGACAGGCTCCGCCGCGAGGGTGAGTGCGACGAGGAACGGAATCATGGAGTCTCCGGGGAAGGGGCGTTGAGGCGTGCGAGGTCCCGCGTGAAGGCGCCCTCGGTCCAGGCGTCGAGGCGCGCGTCGGCCTCCGCCACGTCAAGGGCGTGCATCACGCGGTCACGAAGGGGAAGCAGGTCGACCACCGCCTGCTCCTGGTTCAGCCGCTGGCGACGCATCCAGGCTTCCGTCACCACGGCGGCCGCGTTGCGACGGTAGTCCCGGATGCCCTGGGCGACGTTGGCCGCGGCGGCGATGGCGTTGCCGTCGTCGTAGACCTCCTCGCCCACGACGAACAACGTGTCGTCGAACGCCGCGTCGGCTGGATCCGACACGTAGCCGGAGGCGCTCGCCGCGCAGTTGCCCCAGCACGCCCGCGCCAGAAAGGACCAGGCGGTGTCGTCGTACGCGCTGTTGGCGAGGGCCGCGTGATCCGCGTCGCGCCCGCGGCGCCGATCCCACTGCCAGTCCAGGTCGACGCGGGGCGTCGCGGCGGCGAGGAGGCGGCGTCGCGAGAGCGAGAGCATGTCGGAGTCGAGCCCGCGCCGGTTCTGGGCGATGTCGACCATCGTGTAAAGCTGGGGCAGCGGCAGCGCGCGCGGCCGCTCCGCGAGCTCCACGGGCACCGCCAGGGCGTAGATGCCGCTTCGGGTCGCGATCACGGGAAGGCCGGCGTCGAGCGCGACGTCCCGCACGTCGGGCTCGGTGAGCAGGCGTGCCAGCGGGACCCACCGCAAGCCGCCGTCGATCGTCTCCCAGGGACCGTCCCCGGTGATGGCGATCAGGTGCCCCGCGCCACGCAGCGGGATGACTTCGCGCACGTCCTTGAGCGAGGCGCGCTCGGTGTCGTAGAAGGTCGCGCCGTCATCGTCCGTACGGATCAGGGAGGTCGCCGTGATGACCCACGCGCCGCCCTGCCAGCTGGGGTCGGCCGTCACGTCCACCACGGAGAGGCCTGCCAGCGCCGGCACGATCGCCCAGCGGAGACCGTCGGCGCTTCGGTACAGGCCCCGGCTCGTGGCCGCGTAGATCCATCGCCCCGCCACCTCGAGATCGCGAACCGGGGCCCCCCCGGTGGAGTCGTCCACATCGATCCAGGTGCGTCCCTCGTCCGTGGACCAGCGGACACCGTCCTGCGTCCCCGCGACGAGCAGGTCGCCGACGACCTCTACGTCGGTGATCGCGGCCGAGTCCACCCATTCCCAGCTGAAGCCCCCATCGAGGCTGCGCCACGTTCCATCGGCGCGACCGACGAGCGCCAGCTCCGGGTCGGTCGGATGGAACCACACGCGCGGGGTGGCCTCGGCGCCGTTGCGGTCGGCGACGATCACGGCCGCGGCGTCGTCGTTGGCGCGGCTGACGACGTCCTGGACGACCGAGGGGTCCGGGGCGGCCTGGACCCCGTCCACCGGTGCCTCCTCCACGCTGCGAAGCTCGTCGTCGCGGAGCGCCTCGGCGTTCATGAGCAGCCGCTCCTCGTCGGCGCCCTCCGCGGCCTCCTCGCCGCGCATCGCGACCATCCAGGTGCTGCCGCGGTCCTCGGAGCGCCAGATCCACCCACCGGTGTCGATGGCGAGCCACGTCGGCACGGCGCTGCCCCGGGCGGCCGCCACGGCCAGCCCCGTCACCGGTCCCCGCTGGCGGAAGGTGCCGCGGTGCTCCCACGCCATCGTCGCGGCGAGCGTGGCGCCGACCTGATCGCGCGCGTCCGGGGCCGCACCCGGCGCGGCGCCGTCCTCGTCCGGCGGCGCGTCCGGGTCGTCCGCGCGGGCGGCGAGGGTCAGCGCGAGCAGGAGGGCGAGCATCGTCCCGGTCACGTAGAGCGTGGGCCGGTGCGTGTCAACCGTGCTAGGCGCGGGCGCATGGAAACCACGTGGCACGCCCTGCTGCGGGCCTCCGAGGAGGGGGTTTCCGTCGTCCTGTGCACGGTCGTGGGCGTCGACGGCAGCGCCCCGCGGCACGCCGGAGCCCGCATGGTGGCGTGGCCGGACGGCCGGATCGTCGGCACCATCGGGGGAGGGCGGCTGGAGCACGTGGTCCTCGGACTCGTCCCCGAGGTGCTCCGCACCGGCGTCCCACGTCGTGTGGACGTGCATCTCACGCGGGACCTGGGCATGTGCTGCGGTGGGGCGATGGAGGTGTACATGGAGCCGATCCGGCCGCGTGAGCGTCTCGTGGTGTACGGCGCGGGGCACGTGGCCCGCCCGAGCGCGGCCATCGCCGTCGATCTGGGTTTCGACGTCACCGTGGTGGATGCGCGGGACGACTGGAACACCGAGGGGCGCTTTCCCGGGATGCAGCGCGTGGAGGGTGACCCGCGCGCGCACGCCCGCGCCCTCGAAGTCGATCCACGCACGTGGATCCTCGTGGCGACGCACGATCACGCGCTTGATCAGGACCTGCTCGAGATCCTGCTCGCGCGTCCCTTCGCGTGGCTGGGGCTCGTGGGAAGTCGCGCCAAGGCGGCGAAGTTCTTCCTGCGGCTTCGTGCCGCGGGGGTCGACGAGGGGCTGTTCTCCAGGGTCAGCACACCGGTAGGGCTCGATCTCGGTGCGGAGACGCCCGCGGAGATCGCGGTCAGCATCGCGGCGGAGTGGGTGCGGGTTCGTCACGGCCGCGCGGGAGCGGTTCCCGCGTTGTCGGAGCACCCGCTGCCCGCGCGCGGCGGGGATGGCGTGGCACGCGCCCCGCGCCGCTAGTCGCGCGAGAGGACGACGTCCGCGCGGGGGTCACGCAGCACCCACCACGCGTACACGCCTGCCGGGAACGTGAGCAGCCCTGCCACGCTCCACGGCACACCGCCGACGAGCGCCAGCGCAGGCAGCCACGCGCGGCGGCGCAGCGCGCGCATCCACGTGCCGGCCAGTGCCTGTACGCCTCCCTGCACGAAGCCGAGCAGGCCGGCGGTGGTGAGAATCGGCCGGGTCGCCATGCCCACGCGGAGCGCCCGCAGGGACCAGAGGCCGAGGTAGCCGGATCCGGCGATGGCGAGCAGCACCGTGACGATGCCGACGACCTGGAGGATGCGTCCGACGCGCTGCACGTCGCCGGCGTAGGCGCGGTTGTGGGGGAGATCGGCCTCGGCAGGGCGCAGTTGGTAGGCGCGGTCCACGCCCGCGCCGGCACGGATGCCGCCCCACGCCTGGGTCACGGCGGACGGGCCGGCCCACCAACCCGCCTGGGGACCATGGGCGAGGGTGAGACGCTGGCCTCGCAACCAACCCAGGAACGCGACGAGACCCGGGTCCGGCGGGAGCGCGCCGCGCGCGTCGCCGACGCTGGCGCGCTCCGCGGGGGAGAGCTCGCCACCCTGGGCGCGCCACGCCGCGAACGCGGCGTCATGGTGGCGGACGTGCGCGAGGATGCGCGCACCGAGGGTCTCCAGCGGCAGCTCGGGAAAGCCGTGCCGGAACAGCGAATCCGCGCAGAGCACCAGCACCTCGGCACGGCCCGCCGCATCGACGACCCGGTGGACCGCGTAGGCGCGCTCGTCGTCCCACTCGGCCGCGCGCACCCGGAACGCCACGCGTCCCGTGATGTCCGTCTCCCACGCGCCCCACGCGCCCGGCTCGCCGCTGCCGGCCGGAAGCTCGGGCACCTGGCCCTCGACCCAGCCGCGAAGGATCCACGCCACGGGGTCGCGCACCGTTCCGAACGCGTGCATCACGGCGCTCCGGTGAGCGCGGGAAGCATGTAGACCACGCCGTCCTCCGCCATCAGGTACAGGAACTCCGCAGCGGTCCGTTCCCCGCCCGGGGTGGGCCAGGACACGCCGACGACCAAGGGGCCCGCGGGAATGCCGAAGACGGCGAATCGTCCGGTCGCGCCGGTCATCGTCGCGTCGGGATCCGAGGCGCCCGTGTCGTCGAGGTAGCAGGCCTCGTGCCGCACGGCGTCTCGGTCCAGGACGGCCACCTGGGCGTCGTCCGTGAGTGGGAGTTCGAGGAGGGGCGTCGACGGCAGCCAGGTCCGTACCTCGCCCGCCACGATGCCTCCGGCGTCCGCCGATCGTGCGCACGCGCCGTGGGCGGTCCGGGTGCCGTCGATCCACGCGGGCGTGGCCACCCAGGGCACGCCCGCTCCCGCGTCGACGTCGGTGACGGCGGAGGTGCCGGAGAACACGGTCGTGGCCCACCCGTCACCGCCGAGGTGGACGTGGAAGGTCGACATCGTGGGGATACGGATGTCGAAGGTGCCGTCGGACGCGCTCGTGGTGGTGTCGACCGGGAGCAGATCCTCGCCGAAGGTCCGGACCTCCGCGACGACGGGCGTGGCGTCCGTTCCCGGGGCGTCCCGGACGACCCCCCGCAGGGTGACCGTGTCCGGGACGTCGGTGCACGCCAGGAGGACGAGGGCCGTCATGGCGCCGGCACCAGCCACGCGAAGGTCGCGACGTCGCCCGCCTCGGCCTGCAGGGCCACGCGCGTGGTCGTGCCGGAGTCTCCGATCGCCGCGAACACCAGCGGTCCAGGCGCGAGGTCCCATGCGTACCAGCTGTCGTAGGGACCCTCCGTGACGGCCTCCAGCACGCCCGCGGCATCGGTGGCCAGGCACACCACGCGCGCGTCGCCGAGCGAGGTCGTCGCGCAGTCCCCGGTCGCGCCGTCCCGCCAGAAACCCCAGGCGCGCACGCGGTCGTCGCGCCACGCCGGCGCGTCGAGGCCCGCCTCCCGCGCCGCCCGTTCGAACCGTGCGTCGATCCACGCCGTGTCCGCGGCGAACAGGGTCCCCGCGCTCCAGTTCGCGGTCTCGCGCGGCGTGCGCAGCGGCCATGCCGCCGTCCGCAGGCCCGGCCCGTCGATGCGCACGGTCACGGGCACGTCCGCCGGCAGGTCCGCGCTCCAGTAGCCGGGGTAGTCCGTCGGGGAGGGCTGTGCCGCTTCGTGGGCGGACCCGTCCTCGGACGCCATGAAGACCACGTGTCCGTCCGTGAGCGGCAGGGCGTCCTCGTCGCCGCTGCGCAGGACGTACCCCGACCAGCGCACGGATTCGCCGGCGGGACGCACATCGCGCTCGCTGCCGCCGAACGCGGCCGGGTCGAGGCAGGCCAGGAGCACGCCCAGCGTCATGCGGCACCCCCGACCACGGCGTCGAGCACGATGCGCGCGTGGAGCGCGTGGCCCAGCTGGTGCTCCACGCCGCGCGCCACCGCATCCCGCGGGCCCGCGGGAAGCATCGTGTCGACCAGGTCGCGCAGCGGGGCGCGGCGCGCGGCCTCAAGCGCCGCGCAGTACGCGCCGGTGACGGGGACGGCCTGGCCCTCGTCGGGGCGGGCGCATGCGGCGTGGCGGGCGCTGGCCGACGTCACCAGGAGGAGCATGGTCGGCTCCAGCGGGCCACGGCAGACGACGCAGGCGTCCAACACCGGCGCGAACCCGGCGAAGCTCAGCGCCTTCGTCTCCAGTCCCGCGCGGAAGGCGTCGCCCGTCGGGCCGTCCATGGCGTCGAGCAGCGTCAACGCCATCTCCAGCAGCCCATAGAGGCGGGGCTCCGGCTGGGCGGTGCGCGCCAGCCCGCCGATGAGCTCGCAGGCGTGCAGGGCGAGCGTGAGGTTCTCCAGCGTGCCGCGCAGGCGGACGCGCGCGTCGGCCACGTCCGCGGACACGAGCACCTCCAGGTCCCCGCGGCCCGGGCGAAGGTGGACGGTGGCGCGGGTCCCGACGTCGAGCTCGGCCCACCGGCTGCGCGCCGTGCGGGCACCGCGGGCGACCACCGACACCCGGCCGGCGTCGGGCGTGAGCAGCCGCAGGATGCGGTCGCTCTCGCCGAGGTCCTGCCGCCCCACGACGATGCCCTCTCGACGCAGCGGCGCCGGGTGCCGGCTCACGCGAAGCGCTCCAGCAGCACGGTGGCGATGGCGAGGTAGATGGTCACGCCCACGCCGTCCATGGCGGTGGTGACGAAGGGGCCGGTGGCGATGGCGGGATCCACGCCGAGACGCCGGAGCGTGAGCGGGACGAGCGACCCCATCAGCGCGGCGGAGGTGCAGTTGCACGTGATGGCGAACCCGACGCTCCATGCTGCGGGCACGTTGTGGTACCGGAGCATGCAGTACCCCGCGATGCACACCGCGAAGACGAGCCCGAGGAAGAAGCCGGTGGCCGCCTCGAGCGCCACGGCAGCCCGCACGCCGGCGTCGAGCTTGCCCATGGCGATGTTGCGCACGGTGAGCGTGGCGGACTGGATTCCGACGTTGCCCGCCATCCCGGTCAGCATGGGGATGAACCCGGCGAGCACCAGGTCCGCGC
Source organism: Pseudomonadota bacterium (assembly GCA_039800105.1). Taxonomy (GTDB): domain Bacteria; phylum Myxococcota_A; class UBA796; order UBA796; family SXON01; genus CAMAXZ01. The sequence goes on along the minus strand of JBDLRI010000002.1, from coordinate 16,195 downwards.
CGAGAACGCGGGCGTGCCGGCCGATGATCTCGGAGATGATGAGTCCGCCGACGAGCGTCACGAGGAGCCACGGAAGGCGCCCGAGCGCGGCTGCGGCGTGGCTGCGGGTCGGATCGGCGGCCTGCTCGCCGACGCCGGCCATGAGCAGGAGGTCCTCGGCCGCCTCTTCCTTGAGCACGTCGATCACGTCATCGATGGTGACGATGCCGAGCAGGCGGCGCTGGTCGTCCACGACCGGCACCGCCAGCAGATCGTAGCGGCTTGCCACCCGGGCGACCTCCTCCTGGTCGGTGGTGGCCGCGACGGCGATCACGTCGGTCGTCATGACCGCGCCGAGGCGCGTGCTCGGCGGATGCGTCAGCAGGTTCCGGAGCGACGTGACGCCGACCAGCTGGCCTTGGGCGTTCTCGACGTAAGCGTAGTACACGAGCTCCTGGTCGGAGGCAGCCTGGACGGCGGCGATCGCGTCGCGGCAGGTGGTGTCGTCCCGAAGCCGGAACGCCAGCGGCGACATGATGCCGCCCGCCGTGTCCGGCGGGTACGTGAGGAGCTGCTCCATCTGGGCGCGCTCCTCGCCGTGCATGGCCTGCAGGACGGCCTCGCGGGCGTCGTCGGGGAGCTGCTCGATGAGGTCGGTCTGGTCATCCGCCTCGAGCTCGCGGAACATGCGCGTGAGGCGATCCACCGGCTCGTTCTCCACGAGCGCGGGCACGTCCTCGGCATGCACCCGGGACAGCACGTCCGCCGCGATCGCGTCATCCTTGAGCTGGGCGAAGACGAGCCGCTTCTCGTGCGCGGCCAGGTGATCGATGGCGGCGGCCAGGTCCTCCGGGCGGGTCGTCGCCACCACCCGTGCGAGCGGCGACGAGGCACCGCGCCGCGCGAGGCGTCGGATCGTGTCCACGCGGCGCTGAAGGACCGACTCGGCCATGGCTCACGGGGCTCCGTCGTCGATGAAGACGAGCGTGCGCGGCCGCCCCTGCGACCCGAGCGGTGCCAGGACCGGAAGGGGCTTGCCGTCGTAGGAGCCGGTCTTCCAGCCGAGGTTGACACCCTCCAGCCGGGGGAGCTCCAGCTCGAGGCGGTCACGCGCGTGGAAGACCTGGCGGGACGCCGGTCCGAGCATGCCGCGGAACGTCTCGCGGCCGTCGGCCACCACACGCACGGCGACGATGTCCTCCACCGCGATGGACAGGTGCATGTCGGGGGGGTCGTAGCCCACCGGCTTCGGCTGCGTCGCACGCCAGCTGGCGGTGATGGCAAGGACGATCCCGAGCGCCACCCCGACTCCCAGGGGCACGCGCGCCCAGCGTCGGCTCACCGCACCCGTCGTCTCGGTGATGGTGACCTCGGAGGTCGTGGGCGTGGGGCGCGGGGCGGGTGCCGCCGCGAGCCCGAGCAGCGAGCGGTACCGATCGCGCCACCCCTGGGCGTAGGGGCCGCGCGGCAGGGCATCGTCATCGTCCCGCTCGATCGCGTCGAGGAACTTCGGGTCGACGTGGAGCTCCCGGGACACGTGGTCCAGCGTCCAGCCGCGGGCCTCGCGCGCCGCGCGAAGCTCCGCACCGGAGCCGGTCGGCGGTGCCCCCACGGTCACGGCGTCGTCCGGGTGCGGCACGCCCGTGCCTCGTCGGCCATGCGGGTCATCGGAAGCTCGGCGGCCAGCGCGTCCAGCAGCGCGCGGCCCTCGTCCACCATGCCGATCCGGACCTGGATGCATCCCAGGCGCAGCCGCGCACCGGCCGACTCCTCGGGGCAGACCCGCGTCTGCTCGGTGTACGCCTCGATGGCGGAGAGGTCGTCCTTGCGCGCCTCGAGCGCGAGCCCGAGGTTGTAGCGTGCCTCGCAGAGCTTCGGTGCGCGCCGCACCGCCTCGCGCGCGACCTCCACGCCCTCGGCGGGCTTGCCGGCGAGCACGAGCGCGTAGGAGAGATTGCTCAACGCCACCGCGGGGTTGCGGTAGTCGAGATCCGCCAGCGCCGCGCGGAAGTCGGCCTCCGCCTCGGACAGCCGCCCGGTGCGCACGTAGTAGGCGCCGCGGGTGACGTGGATCTCCCCCTCTTCGGGGGCCGCACGCAGGGCGCGCGCGAAGGCCTTCTCGGCCAGGCCGTGCTCACCCTTGGCGATGTAGGCGACCGCGAGGGCGTTCCAGGCCTTCCACGCCGCGGGGTCCAGGTCCGTGGCGTCCCGCAGGGTGGCGAGGGCGCTCTCGGTGTTTCCTTCCTTGTAGTAGGCGATGCCGAGTTCCGTGCGGGCGAGGGCACGCGCACGGTCATGGGCGCTCACGCAGCCGGCGAGGAGGAGGGTCAGGGCAAGGAGGGCACGACGCATCGGTTCAGCCCTCCAGCAGCAGGGAGAGCCGCGCGCGGGCGGCGTCGGGAATCCGTTCCGGGGCGGTCAGGATCGAGCGCCCCAGCACGCCACGCATGGGGGACGGCAGGCCGTGGGCTGCGATGCGCGGCGCCACGTCCCGGAGGATCCGCTTCGCGAGGGCGGCGTTGGCGTGTGCGACGGAGAGCACCTGCTCGATGGTGACGGCGTCGTGGTGCGGGTGCCAGCAATCGTAGTCCGTCGCCATGGCGAGGCTGGCGTAGGACATGCCGGCCTCGCGCGCGAGCTTGGCCTCCGGCATGTTGGTCATGCCGACCACGGCGGCCCCCCAGGCACGGTGCAACGCGCTCTCCGCCTTCGTGGAGAACTGCGGACCCTCCATGCAGACGTAGGTGCCGCCGTCGTGGGTGTTGGCGCCGCAGGCGCGCGCGCTCTCCAGCAGCCACCCTCGAAGGGTGCGGCACACCGGGTCGGCGAAGGGCACGTGGGCGACGAGGCCGTCCTCGCAGTAGGTGGCGGCGCGGCGGAACGTGCGGTCGATGAACTGGTCGACGAGGACGACGTCCCCGGGCGCGATGTGCTCCTGCAGCGAGCCGACCGCGCTGACGGAGATGAGCCAGTGCACGTCGGCCTGTCGCATGGCCCAGACGTTCGCGCGGTAGTTGACCTCGCTCGGGTTGAGGCGGTGCCCGCGGCCGTGGCGGGGCAGGAACACCAGCTCCGCGGCGCCGAGCCGTCCGTGGACGAGCACGTCCGAGGGGGCACCGAACGGCGTGTCGACGCGCGACTCCCGCACGTCCTCCAGGCCCTCGACCTGGTAGACCCCGCTGCCGCCGATGACCCCGATGCGCATGCCCCCTCCCGTGTCCCGCTCGCCTCCCGACGTCTAACGCAGGGGGGGGCGTTGCGGGGGGGAGGCCCCCCCGCCCAAGATCGAGGCGCATCACGTCGTGACGCACCCGGGCGCCGCGGGCGCCCCGAAGAAGGCCTCCACGCTGGCGGCGTCGGCCTTTCCGAGCTGGCCGCAGGCGGCGGAGATGTCGATGCCGCGCGTCGTGCGCACGGAGCATTGGACGCCGCGCGTGACGAGGTGGTGCTGGAAGGCCCGCACGCGCTCGTCGCTCGGGCGCTTGATGTCCCGGTCGGGGTTCTCGTTGTAGGGGATGAGGTTGACCTTCGACTTGATGCCGCGCATGAGCTTCACGAGCCGCGCGGCGTCCTCGAGGCTGTCGTTGAAGCCCGCCATCATCACGTACTCGAAGGTGATGCGCTTGTGGTGCGGGATGGGCAGCGTACGGCAGGTCTCCAGGAGGGTCGCCATGGAGTACTTGCGGGTGATGGGCATGACGATGCGGCGCTGTTCCTCGGTGGTGGCGTTGAGCGACACCGCGAGGTTGACGGGCAGCGCGTCCGCGAGCTTCTGCATCGCCGGGACGAGGCCCACGGTGCTCACGGTGATCTTGCGGTGGCTGAAGCCCAGTCCGTCCTCGGCGAGGTAGGTCCGCAGGGCGGGCACGAGGTTGTCGTAGTTGTGGAGCGGCTCGCCCATGCCCATCATCACGACGTTGGTGATGCGCGTGTCCTCCGCGAGACCGGCGCGGATCTGCAGCGGTTGGTTGGCGATCTCGCTCGGGCGCAGGTGACGCTTGAGACCCAGGTCCCCGGTGAGGCAGAAGCTGCACGCCATCGCGCAGCCGACCTGGCTGGACACGCACAGCGTGAGGCGATCCTCGTCCGGGATGAGGACGCTTTCGATCTGCCAGCCGTCGTGGGTCTTCCACAGGAACTTCGTGGTTCCGTCGGTGCTGCGCAGCACGCCGACCGGCGTGAGGAAGGAGATGAAGAAGCGCTCCGCGAGCGTGGCGCGCACGGACTTCGCGACGTTCGTCATGACGTCGAAGCTGCGCGCGTGACGCTGCCAGATCCACTTGTAGATCTGCAGCGCCCGGAAGCGCTCGGAACCCAACCCCCGGAGTTCCTCCTCGAGCTCCTCGAGGGTCAGGCTCTTGATGTCGATCCGCCCGTCGGCATCGGTGTAGCGAGGCATGCGGCCGCGCTAACCCGACCGTGTCCGGTGGCTACTTCTTGTCGGCCCGGGCAGGGGGGCCCTGGTGGCGGTCGGCGTCGTCGTCCGCGTCGTCGAGCTGCTTCGCGAGGCGCTCCGAGGCCTTCTTGCGCTTCTTCATCTGCTTGGCGTACTTCTTGACCCAGCCCTTCTCGAGCAGGCGGGCCGCCTCGCTGGCCAACTCGCTCGCGCGCGCGACGTCACCGCGCTTCTCGGCGGCCACCGCGAGGTTGAGCGTGGCCCGCGCCTTGGCCCGCGCGCTGCCGGTCTTGCGGGCCGCCCGCCAGAGCTTCGCGGCACCCTTCCAGTCTCCCTGCCGCGCGAGCTTGTGGCCGGCACGGATGTCGCCGTTGCCGCAACGGAAGTAACGGCGGGTGGCGGTGGTCTCCCACGGCGAAATGTGGCGCGCGGCGGCGAAGCCGGCCGCCTCGGCGGCGTCCCGGCCCAGTGCCTCCGGGGACCCGGCGTTGGTGCGGGCTTCGCTCTCGTCCCCGCCCTTGCCGTCGGCCGCGGCGGTCGCGTCGCTCGTCCAGCTGGTGACGAGCGACCCGTCGGCCGCATAGATCTGCCAGCCCGTGTTCACCGTGACCGTGCGGTGCGCCACGACGACCGGCTGGTCCACCTGCACCTCCGTCTCCCTGGGCTTGCAGTTCGGGCAGTCCGCGGGCCGCGTGCGCTCGATGCGGGTGGTCGTCTCGACGGCGTGCTCGAACGCGAGGTCCTCGGCCTGCTCGACGCGGTCGAGCGCCAGCACGCCGCTGACCTTGGAGGCCTGGGCGATCTTGCGGACCGTGTCCGCGGGGAGGGGCTCGCCGCGCTTGACGGACACCCCCGCGAGCGACTGGCGCGCCCCGGCGGACGCGACCACCCGCAGCCGCGGAGACTCCGTGAGCGCCTCCACCATCGAATCCGCAGCCCCGTCGGACACCGAGGTGTCGGGCAGGTCCACCACCGCCACCGTGTCGATCCGGTCGGGCAGGGTGTACGTGGCGGGAACGGTGTACTGGAAGCTCACGTGCGGAGCGCACGCGATCAGCGCGAAGGCGAGGGAGGCGAGCAAGGGGGCTCCGGGTTGCCCCGAGGCTCTAGCGCGCCGCCGTGTCCGCGTCGCGCGCCATCACCTGGACGCTGTCGGAGACCTCGGGCTCGAGCGCGTGGCCGTCGGCATGGAGCAGCCGCGCGGTGAGGACGTGGGCGCCTTCCACCAGGTCGACCGTGGTGGTGGTGGTGGTGAGGCGGCTGACGCTCGGCGTCTCGCCGGTCGTCGGCGCGATGGTCAGCTCGATGATGCCGGACTCGTCGTCCTCGTTGTGCTTCGCGCCGGCGTCGCCCACGGTGAAGTTCTCCACGAGCAGCGAGATGGCGACCGGGCTCGACGCGTCGACCTCGGTGTCGTCGGTCGGCGCGAGGAAGCGCAGCGCGGGGGCAGGGTCCGCCTCGGCACAGGCGAGCAGGAGCGCGAGAAGCATCGGTGTCTCCCTTGACGCGGCAAGACTAACGCGCCGTCAGACGCGCGCGAGCGGTGCCACCGCCACGTACGCCAGGAACAGCGCCGCGTTGAGCGCGACGTGCGCGCGCACGCGTCCCACGGCCGTCCGCCAGGCGTCCTCGGCGTCCGGGGGCGTCGTGACCCCGTCGCGGTCGAGCAGGCGCAGCGGCTCGTTCGTCCAGATCTCGAGGACGGTGTAGCTGACGAGGTAGGCCACGAGCAGCGCGAGCCGCGCCTGGGTCGGCCCGTCGTCGGTGCCCGCGAAGGCGTCGGGCCAGCCGCGTCCCGGGTGCAGCACGCGCGCCCAGCGCGCGGCGTGCAGCGCCACCACGATTCCCAGCGTGGGGCCGAGCGTCGCGCCGGCGGCGCGCCACAGGCGGGCGAGGTCACGCGAGGAGGTCTGCCGCAGCAGCCGCATGCCCGCCCACGTCACCGCGAAACACGCGAGCGTGCCGCCGTGGATGGTCTCGGCCGTCCGCGCGAGCACCTCGGTCATCACGCCAGCACCGCCTGTGCCCAGGAGCGCGCCTCGGTGCCGCCGTCGACCGACAGGAGCGCGTCGGCGTCCGGGTGGCGGGCACGCGCGGCGTCCATGGCGCCGGGCAGCGCCGGGACGTCCAGCAGGACGGGCCAGCGGCCCCCGCGGGTGGTCCACAGCTCGACGCGTGCCGGATTGGTCCAGGGTCCTTGGGCGGGGGGGGACGCGGCCCCCCCCGCAACGCCCCCCCGCCGCCACGGTGCCGCCGCGCCCGCGAGGTCGCGCAGGTCCCCGGCGAGGAGCGGCGGCACGGCGCGCGTCCGCCAGACCTCCGCCAACGCCAGGCGGAGGGCCGCGGCGCCTGCCGTCGCGGTCGCCGGACGCAGGCGCGCGCTCAGGCGCCAGTCGTGGCGTACGACCACGCGCTGCGCGACGGCGTCCGCGCCGTCAGCCGGGCGATCCCGCCAGCCGGCGTCGAGCGCGTGCGTCGCGACGAGCGTGCCGAGCAGCGCGGGCAGAGCAGGGTCGTCGCGAAGCTCCTCCCACGCGGGCCACGCGAGGTGCACGTCGATCCGCTCCACCTGGTCGGCGCGAAGCCGCTTGTCGGCGGCGCGCAGGTGCCGTTGCAGGACGGTGGCGAGGGCCTCGAGCGCCGTGCCCGCCGCGAGCGGTCCCGGGTAGGTGCGAAACCACGGACGCGCGTCGAGCGCGCCGGGGTCGGCCGGCACCCGGGCGGCCGCGCCGGGCACCAGCGCGTCCAGGGCCGCGTCCGCGTCGGTTCCGTCGGGCGCGGCGTCAAGGGCGTCCACCGCGGCGTCCGAGAGCGCGGCGTCGCCGTGCGGCATGGCCGGGCACGCCCGCAGGGCACCGGCGACCGTCCGCCGGAGCGTCGGGGCATCGGCGCGGCGGAGCCACGCGCCCGCGGCCGCGGCGCCTCCGACGAGGGCGAGCGCGCGGGCGCGCTCGCGCGGGGCGTGCCCGCGCAGACTCCGGGCCAGCGCGACGGCGACCCGGTCGCAGAGGTCGCACGCCGTGGCGGCGTCGTCCAGCGACACGGGCCGGTCGTGGGCGCGCAGGCCGATGTGCGGCACCACGAGGCCCGTGCGGGCGCCGGGCACCGGGTCGTCGACGTCCACCCACGCGTGACGCGCGGCCTCGGGCGTGCCGACGCCCCGCCCCCGGCCGTGGGCGAGGGCCGCGAGCAGGCGGGCGCGGGCCTCGCGCAAGCGGGCGGCGCCCAGGTCCGCGGGGCGCGTCACGGCGACGGCGGCGAGCAGGGTGTCGACGCTCACGGGGTCGCGGTGCTCCACTGGAGGCCGCCCGCGACGAGGGTTCCGCCGACCGGGAGGGGGCTTCCGTCCGTCGGGTAACCCGCGGTGGGCGCGCCGGGGTCCGGGCGTGCGCGCGGGTCGCCCCGCAGCGACTGGAGCTGCACGAAGGCGTCCCAGCGCGTGCGGGAGTCGCCGCGGCGGCGCTCCAGCCCCGCGCCGAGCGCGTAGACCCGCCGGGTGCCGTCGAGGAGCACCGTATCGTCGGACTGGGCCTCGAGTGCCCCGGGTTCGAGGCCGAACCCCCCGGACACGGTCGGACGCAGCGTGCCGAGCCGGGTGGAGGGGAGCCTGGGCAGGCGCAGGTCGACCGCCACGCGCGGCGCGATCGTGTCGCGAAAGCGCGCCGCGAGGAGGTTTCCGTCGGCGAGGGCGTCGTCGTCCACGGTGGCGCCCAGCGTCCGGAGCTGCCCGCCGGAGACGTGCGCGACCGACGGTCGCAGGGCACTCCACGCGGTGTGCCGGACCTCGGCCATGACGTCGAGGGTGCGCGCGATGCGCCAGCGCGCGCCCACGTTCCACTGCGCGGGCACGTAGTGGTCGGTGAGGGACAGCGGAAGGGTCGCGGCGAGCGGCACGCGCAGCCCGCTCAGGTCTCCCAGCGCGCCGGTGCCGGCGTCCACCTGCAGATCGATGGTGCCGTCGACGGCCAGCCCGCCCGCACCCTGCCACGCCGCGCCGATCGCCAGGCCGTCCAGGGCGGGCACCGCAGCGCCGGCGTCCCAGCGCACGCCGAACACCGGCACGGCCGAGGGCACGATGTCGAGCTGGACACGGTGCAGGTCCATCGCGAGCGAGAGCGCGTCGGAGGGTTCCGTCCCGCCCGACGGGTCCTCCACGAGCGCCGAGAGCGTCCCGTCGATCCGGACCTCCGCGCGCGGCAGGATGCGCGCGGCCACGCCGAGCGACACGCCTGCGCCGGGCGTCCAGCACCCGCCGACGGCCGCCTCGTAGCGTCCGAGACGGTTCGCGATCAGCGGATACGCGGGCAGTGACGGCTCGAAGGTCGCGACGCGCGCGAGCCGCCCGGGCAGGTAGGCGACGGCGCCCACGAACGCGCGCGCGCCGAGCGGTCGGGTGGCGCCGAGGACGATCCCGCCCATGGCCCCCTCGTCCGGGTCGACGACGAGCGCGGGATCCTGCGCGTCGATGCGGCCGTCGCGGTTGGTGTCCCACGCCACCCCGGGCAGGTCCTCGAACCACGCACCGGTGCCGAGCGCGCCGAGGGTGGTCGTTCCACCGGCGGCGGTCGCCAGGCCCGCGGGGTTGGTGAGCACGGAGTCCACGCCCTCGGACTGCGCCACGCCGGCCCCGGCGCGGGCGATCGGGCGCGCCCCCATGCCGAACAGGTCGCGCGGCGTGGCCCGGGCGTCGTGTGCCAGCAGCACGACCACGGCGGCGAGGGTCACGCCGGGCGTCCAGGCGCGGCACGCGCGGGGAGGGAGGGCATCGCCGGGCAGGATACGGGAGGGGCGGCAGGCGCGCAAGGGCGCGCCGCGGAGGTGGGCATGCGGCGTCGGCGGTCGGTGGCGTGGCGCACGGGTGGCGTGCTCCTCGTGTCCGCGGCGGGCACGGGGACGGGGCACGCCGCCTCGCTCTCCGGCGTCGTGCTCGACGCGCACGGCGACCCGGTGGCGGGTGCCGTGGTGACGGCCTACGACCCTGCGCTGGCGACGACGACGGCACGGACCGACGCCGACGGGGCCTGGCGCATGTCCGGCCTCGGCGCGGGCCGTCACCGGCTTCGCGCCACGCCCGCGATGACCGACCCGCGCGTCGACTCGTTCCTTCCGGACGCCTGGGAGGTCTGCGCCAGCGAACCGGTGGACGTGGAGGACGCCGACGTCGACGGTCTGGACTTCGTGTTGCCGATCGGGGCGACGCTGACCGGTCGACTGCTGGATCGCGAGGGCCAGCCCGTCGCGGGCGCGATCGTCGCGACGAGCGGTCGGTCGGAACGCACGTCCCGCATCGTGCGCCGTGCCACCTCCGCCACCGACGGCACCTTCGTCCTCGTCGGCCTCGACGGGGATCCCGGCCGCGACGAGCCGTGGGCCGTCGGCGTGCGCGCGGCCGGGCGCCCGGACCAGTACCTCGGCGGACCCTACCGCGTGTCGGAGGCCGAGGACATCGCGGTGCCCGGGGGCGGGGCCCGCGACCTCGGGGACTGGGTGCTGCACGACGGGATCGCGCTCTCGGGCATCGTGACCGGCGACGGCCTGCCGCTCACGGAGGGCAAGGTCTACGCCTACAGCACCTCCCAGGTGCGAGAGGGCCTCGTGGACGACGACGGGGGCTGGTCGATCGTCGGGCTTCCGCCGGGCGAGGTGCTCGCGTGGGCCGAGGTGCCGGGGCGCGCGACCACCTACACGCCGGGGACCGATCGGCCGACGTCCGAGCGGATCGCGGCGCCCGACGAGGGCATGCACGTGGACGGTGTCGCGCTGGAGCTGCCGGCGGAGCACGCGCTGGACCTGCGCCTGGAGGCGGAGGGTGCGCGCGATCGCGTGTCGGTGCTGCTCCTGAACACCGATGGCACGGTGGGGCGCGGGGGTGGGGTCGACGCGGACGGCCACCTCCGGATCGGCGGGCTGTGGCCCGGCCGGTACCGGCTGTCGGTGTCGGGGGCCGCCGGCGGGCTCGTGAGCGACGTGCTCCGCGACGCCGACGGCGCCGAGGCGCTCGTGGAGGTGGACGGGGAGACGCCCCTGGTGCTGCGGTGGCCGCGCGAATCGGCGCTGTCCGGCACGGTGGTCGACGAGGACGGGATGCCGGTCCACGGCGCGGAGGTCGCGTGGCGCGATTCCACCCGGGACATCACCACGCCGACCGTGACGGCCCGTGACGGCACGTGGCGCATCGGCGGCCGCCCCGCGGGGGAGGGGACGCTCGCGGTGCGCCACCGTCCGCTGTGCCCGGACGACGCCGGCTACACCGCGACCTGGTGGCCGGACGCCCGCGTCGCGGAGGATGCGGCCACGCGAATCCTGGCGCCGGAGACCTCCGAGGAGGGCGTGCGCCTGGTCGTGGCGCGCGATGAGGACCACGACGGCATGGGCGACGCGTGGGAGGCGGCGCACGGCCTCGACCCCGGGGCGGACGATTCCGGCGATGACCCCGACGGGGACGGCATCCCGAACCTGGACGAGTGGCGCGCGGACACCGCGCCGGACGCGCCGGACCGCGGGGTGCCCTGCGGCTGCGGCGGCGGATCGGGCGCGGCGCTCGGGCTGCTCCCGTGGTTCTGGCGTCGCCGGCGTGCGGAACGCGTCGTGGCCCGGGGGCGTTGCGGGGGGCGGGCCCAGCCCCCCGCCCCAGCGCTTCCGGGAGAGGGCGAACGGAATAGGAGGGGCCCATGATTCCCGAACTCCTCCATGCGCACCTCGTGACGGTCGCGCGCGCCCGCGGGCTGCAGGGCGAACTCGAGCCGCTGGCTGCCGCGGGCAACCCGGCGCACGGCGACTACCAGTGGAACGTGGCGCTCAAGTCTGCGAAGGCGCTCGGCACGAACCCGCGCGCCCTCGCGCAGGAACTCGCCGACGCCATGGCGCACCCGGCCTTCGCGCGGGTGGAGGTGGCCGGACCGGGGTTCCTCAACCTGCGCCTCGACGACGCCTGGCTGGCCCGGACCGTCGCGGAGCAGGTGCGCACGCCCGCCCTCGGCATCCCGCAGGAGGGCGCGGGACGCACGGTGGTCATCGACTACTCCTCGCCGAACGTGGCGAAGCGCATGCACATCGGGCACATGCGCAGCACCCACATCGGGCACGCGCTCGACCGGATGCACCGCGCCGCCGGCTGGAACGTGGTGGCGGACAACCACATCGGGGACTGGGGCACGCAGTTCGGCATGCTGATGGTCGCGTGGCGCTCCTGGCGGGACGACGCGGCGTTCGCCGAGGACGCCATCGGGGAGCTGGAGCGCCTCTACGTGCTGTTCCGCGAGAAGGCGAAGGAGGACCCGTCGCTGGAGGACGCGGCGCGCGCCGAGACCGCGCGGCTCCAGAAGGGCGACCCGGAGAACACCGCGCTCTGGCGCATGTTCCTCGATGTGAGCCTGGCGGAGTTCAACGCGGTCTACGCCCGCATGGGCGTCCGCTTCGACGAGGTGCTCGGCGAGAGCGCCTACGCCAACGACACCGACGCCGTGGTGGCCGAGCTGCGGGAGCGCGGCATCGCCGAGGACGACCAGGGCGCCGTGATCGTGCGCTTCGGGCCGGGGCCGGTGCTGGAGCCGCACACCGGCGGCACGGTCCTCATCGTGCAGAAGCGGGACGGCGCCGCGAACTACGCCACGACGGACCTGGCCTGCGTGCGCTACCGCGCGCGGCGCTGGGCGCCGGCCCGCGTCGTGTACGTGACGGACATGCGGCAGCAGCTTCATTTCCAGCAGCTGTTCTGCCTGGCGCGCGCCATGGGCGTCGGCTTCGAGCTGGTGCATGCCTGGTTCGGCATGCTGGTGCTCCCCGAGGGCGCGATGAGCACGCGCAAGGGCAACGTCATCCGGCTCGTCGATCTCCTCGACGAGGGGGTCAAGCGCGCGCGGGCGGTGGTCGATGCCAAGGGGCCGCACCTGTCGGAACCCGAGCGCGCCGCCATCGCGGAGGCCGTGGGCGTGGGCGCGATCCGCTACGCCGACCTGAGCCAGCATCCGCAGACGAACGTGACGTTCGACTGGGACCGCATGCTCTCGCTGGAGGGCAACACGGCACCGTACCTCATGTACAGCCACGCGCGGTGTTGCAGCCTGCTGGCCCGGGCGGGCGAGCCGGTGGACCCGACCGCGCTCGCGGCGCGCGACCCGCTCGAGCGCGACGTGCTGCTCGCGATCGCGCGGCTCCCGGAGGCGGTGGCGGCGGCGATGCGCTCAAGCCGGCCGAACCTGCTCGCCGACGCGCTCTATGACGTAGCGAACCGCGTGAACCGCTTCTACCACGAGCTGCCGGTGCTGCAGGGCGGGGAGGACCGCGCGCACCGGCTGGCACTCGTGGATGCGGGACGTCGCGCGCTGCGTCACGGAATGGAGTTGCTGGGGCTCGTGCCGCTGGAACGCATGTGACGGCAGGCGCGGACGGTGCGGTCCTCGAGCGCGTGCTCGCCCGCGAGCGCGCCCGCAACGAATGGCGCCTGGACGGGGTGCGCATCGTCGGGATCGCCGCCTGGCTCGGAGTGGGGCTCGCCTTCGACCGACCGCGCAACGACCTCATCGCCGGGTACCTGCTGCTCGCGGTCTGCATCGCGCTCACGCGGCGCTTCGTGCGTGCGCTCCGCGTGCCGTCCTCGGCGCTCATCCCCGTCGTCGACATTCCGGTGTTCGTGGTCGTGCAGTGGTTCCAGCTCGACGGCGTGTCCTCGGGGGTCGCGCAGATCACGAACTTCGGCATCGCGGGGCTGATCCTGATGGTGTTGGGGTCCATGCTGTCGCTCGACATCCGCGTCATCCTCGCGTCCGGTGCGATGGCCGCGATCGGCGCACCCGTGCTGCTGGCCCGCGTCGGCGGGGACGGTGTCGGGGACGCGGCCATCGGCACGTTGGTGCTCGCCCTGTGCGGCGCCCTCGGTGCCGTCCTCGTCGGGCAGGTGCGCGGACTCGTGGGCAGCGTCGTCGCCGAGCGCGAGGCGCGGGCCCGCATGAGCCGGTACTTCTCGCCGGCCATCGCCGAGATCCTCGGTCAGCGCGAGACGGCGATGCAGGCCGAGGACCGCGACGTGACGCTCCTGTTCTCCGACATCCGCGGCTTCACCTCGCTCTCCGAGCGCATGAGCGGCGCGCAGATCGTCGAGATGCTCAACGAGTACCACGCGGTCATGGTGGCGGTGGTCTTCCGGCACGGCGGCACGCTCGACAAGTTCATCGGCGACGGCATGATGGCGTACTTCGGCGCCCCGGTGGACCAGTCCGACCACGCGGCCCGCGCCGTGGCGTGCGGCATCGACATGCTCCGCGCGCTCGACGGCCTCAACGCGCGCCGGGAGGCGCGGGGTGATGCCGCGCTGCGCATCGGGGTCGGGATCCACAACGGCCGCGTGGTCGTGGGCGACGTCGGCAGCGAGCAGCGCAAGGAGTACACGGCGATCGGGGACCCGGTGAACGTGGCCTCGCGCCTCGAGGGACTCACCAAGCAGTTCGACATTCCCCTGCTCGTGTCCGAATCGGCGCGCCTCGCGTGCGACGACCGATGGACGTGGCGCCGCGTGTCCGAGGTCAAGGTGCGCGGTCGCGAGGAGCCGCTTCCGGTGTGGTGCGTGGTCGGAGAGGCTGCGGCGTCGGTCGACGCGGCACGCGCTCGCTGAAGCCGCACAGGATCTCGTAGGGGATGGTGCCCGCCCAGGCGGCCAGGTCCTCCACGCGCACCGTCTCGTCGCCATCGCGTCCGAGCAGCGTGACCGGGTCGCCGCTCTCGACCGGCACGGGGACGTCGGTCACGTCGACCATGCACAGATCCATGCAGACGACGCCCACCACGGGGCACCGGCGTCCCGCGACGAGGACCTCGGCGCGCCCGCCGAGCGCGCGTGGATAGCCGTCGGCGTAGCCGACCGGAAGCGTGGCGATGCGGCTTGGACGCGTCGTGACGAAGCGTCGCCCGTAGGAGACACCGGCGCCGGCCGGAAGGTCCTTCACGAACAGCACCTGCGTGCGTACGGACATGACCGGGCGCAGCGCCAGCGCGTCCGACACCGCCGGCCCGGGCGCCACGCCGTAGAGCAGGATCCCGGGGCGCACGAGATCGCCGTGGGCGGACGGCTGCGTGAGCACGCCGCCCGAGTTGCACGCGTGGACCGTACGGGGGTTCCAGCCGCGGGCCCGCAGGCTCGCCAGCGCCGTACGAAAGCGACGGATCTGCTCGCGGGTGAACGTGGGGTCCTCGGCCTCGCTCTCCGCGAAGTGGGTCATCAGCCCCTCGACGTCGAGGCGCTCGTAGCGGGCAAGGCGGTCCAGGAACCGCTCCCAGTCGGGCAGGGGCACGCCGAGGCGGCCCATGCCCGTGTCGACCTTGAGGTGCACCGCGACCGTGCGTCCTGCGGCCCGCGCGGCGGCATCGAGGCGTGCGGCGTCCCCCTCGTCGTAGAGCGCGGGGGTCAGGTGCCGCGCCACGGCCTCCTCGGCACCGAAGCGCCCGACACCGCCGAGGCACAGCACCGTGCCCGTGATTCCCGCATCGCGCAGCTGTGCGCCCTCCTCGACCAGCGCGACGCCGAACGCGTCGCAGCCGTCCTCCTGCAGCGTGCGGGCCACGTCGCGGGCGCCGTGCCCGTAGGCGTCGCCCTTGACCGGCGCGAGCATCCGCACGTGCGGACCCACGCGCGCGCGGATCGCCGCGTGGTTGGCGCGCAGCGCGGCGAGGTCGACGAGGGCGTGGGTGGGGCGGATCACGGCGAGGGTCGGTTAACCCGCGCGCATGCGCATCCTCGTCACCGGCGGCGCCGGGTTCGTTCCCTCCCACCTCTGCGATCTGCTGCTCGCCCACGGACACGAGGTGGTCGCGGTCGACAATTTCGTGACCGGGAGCGCCCGCAACGTGGCGCACCTGGGTGACCACCCCGGTTTCCGGCTGGTGGTGGCCGACGTGTCGCGGGAGCTGCCGGTGGAGGGTCGCTTCGACCGCATCTACCACATGGCCTCGCCGGCCTCGCCCATCGACTACGTGCAGCTGCCGTTCGAGACGCTCCTCGCGGGGAGCGACGCGACGAAGCTCGCGCTGGAGCGTGCCCGCGCGGACGGGGCGCGTTTCCTGCTCGCGAGCACCAGCGAGGTCTACGGCGATCCCACGGTGCACCCGCAGGTGGAAGGGTACTGGGGCAACGTGAACCCCGTCGGGCCGCGCTCAGTGTACGACGAGGCGAAGCGCTACGCGGAGGCGTTCACCATGGCCGCCCACCGCACGTGGGGGGTGCCGACGCGCATCGTCCGCATCTTCAACACCTACGGGCCCCGCATGCGGCTCGACGACGGCCGCGTGATGCCCGCCTTCTGCAGCCAGGCGCTGCGTGGCGAGCCGCTCACCGTGTTCGGCGACGGCACCCAGACCCGCAGCTTCTGCTATGTCTCCGACCTGGTCGACGGAATCGTGCGCCTGATGGAGTCGGACCTCGTCGGACCGTGCAACCTCGGAAACCCCCACGAGATGACGATGCTCGCGCTCGCCGACGCGATCAACCGCACCACCGGAAACACCGCCGGGATCGTGTTCCGGCCCCTGCCCACGGACGATCCGACCCAGCGCCGGCCCGACATCGGCCGCGCGCGCGAGGGTCTCGGCTGGGCGCCGCAGGTCGGGTTCGACGAGGGCGTGGCGCGCACCGTGTCGTATTTCGCGGAGCGCCTTTCCGACTGACTCCTGGGGCGGGGGGGCATCCCCCCGCAACGCCCCCCGTCAGGGTGCCGGAAAGCGCGCCAGCAAGGCGTCGGCGACCTGCTCGGCGGTGTCGGTCCGGCCGAGCTGGCGTGCTGCGGTCGACATGCGCGCCCGCGCCGCGGGGTCCAGCAGCAGCTCCGCGCA
>JBDLRI010000001.1:0-13402 GCA_039800105.1 Pseudomonadota bacterium | reverse complement strand
GCACGCCACGCCGGCGCCTCGTCGCGCGACCCGCCGGTGCCTGCCTCGTCGGTATGCAGCATGTCGCCGTGGACGTCGCAGCGCACGTGCGCCCGCGCCGCGTCCGCCAGGCCGATGCCCGACTGCAGCATCAGCAGCACGCCGACGATCAGCAGGAAGAGCGATGGCAACCGACGACTCATCCCCCGCATCGTGCCCCGGCCCCGCCGCGCGTGCAAGTCGGGCGGCCACGGTCCGTCCGGTTTCCCGCGCGTGCTTCCTCTCGGGCCGGATACACTCCCGACGATGTCCGAACCCATCCGCTTCGTCCTCGACGACCAGCCCGTCACGGTGGGTGACGCCCCTCCCACCCGCACCCTGCTCCAATGGCTGCGCAGCCACGGCAAGGTGGGAACCAAGGAGGGCTGCGCCGAGGGAGACTGCGGGGCCTGCACCGTGGCGCTCGAGGACACGGGGCCCGACGGCGCGCCCCGCCTGCGCGCGGTGAACTCCTGCATCCTCCTGCTGCCCATGGTGGATGGTCGTCGCCTCTGGACGGTCGAGGGCATCGGCACGCCGGACGCCCCCCATCCCGTGCAGCAGGCGATGGTGGAGCGCCTTGGCAGCCAGTGCGGCTACTGCACGCCGGGATTCGTGATGAGCCTCTTCGAGGCGCACCACCGCAAGGATCTCGACGCGGCGTGGAAGCTCGACGACCAGGTGTGCGGCAACCTCTGCCGTTGCACGGGCTACCGCCCCATCAAGCAGGCGCTCGCCGACACCGCCGGAACCGCCGCGTCGGCGCTTCCCGCGGCACGGACGCCCGTGGCCGCCCGCACCGAGACCTTCCACTACCAGGCCGAGGGGGCCCACTTCGTCGCGCCGCGCAACCTGCAGGACGGCCTCGAGATCCTGGCCGCCTTCCCCGACGCGCGGATCGTCGCGGGTGCGACCGACCTCGGCCTTCACGTCACCAAGGGCGGCCAGCGCTTCGCGGGCCTGTTGTCCGTCGAGCACCTGCCGGGCCTGCGCGGGGTCACGTCGACCGCCACGGGCTGGCGCATCGGTGCGGCCACCGACCTCGTCACCCTGGAGGACTGGAGCGCCACTGCGCTTCCGATGCTCCACCGCATGCTGCGCTACTTCGGCAGCCGCCAGATCAAGCATCGCGCCACCCTCGGCGGCAACCTCTGCAACGCCAGCCCCATCGGCGACACGCCCCCGGTGCTGCTCGCCCTCGATGCGATCGCCGTGATCGCGACGCTCACGACGGCCGGCCCGACGGAGCGTCGCGTGCCACTGTCCGCGTTCTTCACCGGCTACCGCAGCACGGCGCTCTCCCCCGGCGAGATCCTCGTAGCGATCGAGGTCCCCGCGCTGTCCCCGGACGCACGCACGGGTGCCTACAAGGTCAGCCGCCGCCGCGAGATGGACATCAGCGCGGTGAGCGCCGCCTTCCGCCTTGAGCTCGACGGGGAGCGCATCCTCGAGGCGCGGGTGGCCTATGGCGGCGTGGCCGCCACCCCGGTACGACTGGGGGAGGTGGAGACCCTGCTGCGCGACGCCGTGTGGAGCGACGCCACGGCGGAGCGCGCCGCGGATCTCGCGGCTTCCAGCATCCGCCCGATGTCGGACCACCGGGGCACCGCGGACTTCCGGCGCCTGCTCGTGCGCAACCTGCTGCTCGGTTTCCGCGAGGAGACCCGCGAGACCTCGTTCCGGGCGCTGCCTGCCGGGCACTGCGGCACCGTGGTGCTCGACGCCTCCCCCGCCGGAGACCCGCGATGAGCGACGGCACCGTCCGCCTTCCGAGCGGTCTCCCCTCCCCGCTCCACCGGTCCTCCCCGCACGAGAGCGCCCTGCGCCACGTGACCGGCACGGCCCGCTACACGGACGACCTTCCCGCGCCCGCCGGGATGCTGCACGCCGTCTTCGTCGCCAGCCCCCATGCGCACGCCCGCATCCTGGAGCGTGACGGAGACGCCGCGCGGTCCATGCCGGGCGTCCGCGCGGTGCTGTTCCACGACTCCGTTCCGGGCGACAACCGGGTCGGCCCGATCGTGCACGACGAGCCGGTGCTCGCCGAGGACGAGGTCCACCACGTCGGGATGCCCGTGGCGCTCGTGGTGGCCGACACGCGCGAGCAGGCCGAGGCCGCAGCCCACGCGGTGCGTCTGACCTGGGCGCCGCTGCCCGCCGTCCTGTCCATCGACGCGGCCATCGAGGCCGGAAGCTACCTCAATGACCCCCACGTCATCGCCCGCGGCGATGCCGAGGCGGCGCTCGCGGCAAGCGCCTGCGTCGTGAGCGGAGAGGTCCGCTCCCCCGGGCAGGACCACTTCTACCTGGAGACGCACTGCGCCCGCGCCATCCCGGAGGAAGGCGGCGCGTGGAAGGTGTGGAGCAGCACCCAGCACCCCACCGAGGTGCAACGCATGGTGGCGCGCGTGCTCGGCATCGGCGCCCACATGGTGAGCTGCGAGGTGCCGCGGCTCGGTGGCGGGTTCGGGGGCAAGGAATCCCAGGCCGCCAACGTGGCCGCGCTCGCGGCCCTCGGCGCGCACGCCACGGGCCGACCCGTCAGCGTGTGGCTGGACCGGGCCACCGACATGGCCTCCACCGGCAAGCGCCACCCGTTCCTGGCGCGCTACCGCGCCGGATTCGACGCGGACGGACGGATCCGCGTCCTCGTCGCCCAACTTTGGAGCGACGGGGGCTTCGCGCTGGATCTCTCGCCCGCCGTCATGGACCGGGCGCTGTTCCACCTCGACAACGCCTATTTCGTCGAGGCCTTGCGCTTCGAAGGACGCTGCTGCCGGACGAACCTGCCGTCCAACACGGCGTTCCGCGGGTTCGGCGGCCCTCAGGGCGCGCTCGTCGTCGAAGCGGCGATGGACGACGCGGCCGCGGCCCTCGGCATGGACCCCGCGGCCGTGCGTCGCGCCAGCTACTACGACGGCCCCGCGCGCAGCGTCACGCCCTACGGCCAGGTCGTTCCCGACACGCGCATCGTGGCGATCCACGAGGGCCTGGCCGCCCGCGCGGACTACGCCGCACGCCGTGGCGACATCGAGGCCGAACACGCCGCCGCGCGCACCGCCCTGGCCGCCGGGACCGCCTCGCCGGCGCAACGGTGGCTCCGACGCGGCATCGCCCTCGCGCCCGTGAAGTTCGGCATCTCCTTCACCAACGCACCGCTCAACCAGGCGGGCGCGTTCGTGCTCGTCTACGCCGACGGGACCGTGCAGCTCAACCATGGCGGCATCGAGATGGGCCAGGGCCTGCACACGAAGATGCTCGCCGTGTGCTGCGACACGCTGGGTGTCTCGCTTCCGCGCGTCCGCGTGCTGAACACCAGCACGGAGAAGGTGCCCAACACCTCCGCCACGGCCGCCAGCAGCGGCAGCGATCTGAACGGCCAGGCCGTGCGGGACGCCTGCGTCACGCTGCGGCAGCGCATGGCACCGGTCGCGGCGGACCTTCTCGGCTGCGCGGCGGAGGAGCTCCGCTTCGCGGGGGACGCCGTGCACGCGCCGTCCGGGCGTTCCATGTCCTTCGCGGAGCTGGCGTCGACCTGCTGGCTGCGCCAGGTGTCGCTCGCGGCGACCGGCTTCTACCGCACCCCCGGCATCGCCTACGACAAGGCGGCGGGCCGAGGAACCCCCTTCTTCTACTACGCCTGGGGCGCCGCCGTGTTCGAGGTCGAGCTCAACGGGCTCACGGGCGAGCACGTCCTCCGGCGCGTGGACGTGCTGCACGACGTGGGAGACAGCCTGATCCCGAGCATCGACGTGGGACAGGTGGAGGGCGCCGTGGTGCAGGGCGTCGGGTGGCTCACCAACGAGGAGGTGCTGTTCCGGCCGGACGGTGCCGTCCTCACGCGTGGACCCAGCACCTACAAGATTCCGGCGGCCGGGGACGTACCCGAAGCGTTCCACGTGGCGCTCCTCGACCACGCCACGCAGCCCGGCACCATCGGCGGCAGCAAGGCCGTGGGCGAGCCCCCGTTCGTGCTGTCCATCGGCATCATCGGCGCGTTGCGCCACGCCGTGTCGGGGTTCGCGCCGCGCCCGGGCACGCCCGTGACGCTGGGCCTGCCGGCCACGCCCGAACGCCTGCTCGGCGCGGTCGAAGCGGTACGCCGTTGAAGCCCATCGTGATCGTGCCCGCCACGGTGGGGGCGCTGGTGGTGATGCAGGCGGGCATCAACCGGCTGGTGGGCACCCGGCACGGCCTCCCGGTGGCGGTGCTGATCAACGCCTCCATGTTCCTCACGGCGGCGTCGTGCCTCTGGGCCGTCGCGCGATGGCGCGGGGACCTTCTTCCGCCGGGACTCGCCCTCCCGTCGGACGCCACGCCGCTCCGCCTGAAGCCCTGGTACCTGCTCCCGGGGCTGTGTGGTTTCCTGGCGACCCTCGGCGGACCGCTGGCGATGGCGCAGCTCGGCGCCCTCCGCACCTTCGTGGTCATGATCGCAGCCCAGGTGGTGGCGAGCGCCGTGTGGGACTGGGCGGTGCTGCACCAGCCTCCCGGCTGGCAGCGCGTGGCCGGCGGCGCCCTCGCCGTGGCGGGCGTGTTCGTGGCGAGCTGGCGCGGCTAGCGCGAGGTGAGACCCAGCTTGGCGTCGCGGGCCTTCTCGGCCTTGCGCCGCGTCCAGGACCGCTGCGGGTCGAGCTTCATGGCCAGCGCGTAGCGTTCGTAGGCGCCGGGAAAGTCGGACGCCGACGCGCGAGCGTCCCCGTCGCGGTCGAGCTGCGCCGCCAGCGCCTGCGCCGTGTCGCGAAGCCGCGCGTCGCGGGGATCGATCCGCACCGCGCGGGCCCAGGCGGCGCCGCGCACGAGCGGATCCGACGCGTCGGCGCCACGCGCCAGCCAACAGCCCACGCGCAGCGCGCGCGCCTCCGCGGCGTGCCCCTCGACCCAGCCGGCGTCCCCGGACACATGCTGGCGCGCTGCGCGCCACGCATCCGCCACGCCGTCACAGTCCCCGGCGTCGGCACGGGCACGCGCGTCCTGCAGGCGCGCATCGGCGCGGGCACGCGCCGTGCCGCCGTCGACGATCTCCACCGCGCCGGCGCGCCGCCACTCCCCGTGGGCCACCGCGGGCGCGGGGCCGGAAGCCGGGGCGACCACGGCGGCCACGGCGCCGTCGGTGTCCGACCCCGGCAGGGGGGGCGTTGCGGGGGGGGCGGCAGCCCCCCCTGCCCCATGCACGGAGGGAAGCACCGCGCCATCCTCGCCGATCACCACCACGCCGACGTCGTAGGTGCCCTTCGGGAGGTCCTTCGGGAGACGCAGCGCGTAGTGGCCGCGCCCGACCTCCTCGGTCCGCCAGCGCGCCACGGGGAGCCAGTCGTAGGCCGGCGCGACCTCGAAGCTGCGCAGGGTGCCGCGCACCGGATCGTGCAGGAACACGAGCGCCCGGAAGCCGGCGCGACGCCCCACGACGCGCCAATGCGTCTCGACCACCAGCTCTCCGCCGGGCTCCACCGCCGGCGCCGGCAGCGCGAGCCCGAGCATCTCCACCCCCCGCGCATCGTCGCCGAAGCGGACCACCGACGCGGGATCCCCGGACCAGCCCGGTGCCACGAGGAGATCGCGGCGCACGTGGTTTCCGACGTGCAGGCTGGTCTTGCCCGAGGGGTAGCCCGGAATCTCGACGTACGCGTCCTGCCAGCGCGGGTGGGCCGAGAGCTTGCTCGTACGTGCCCAGGCGCCGTGCACGTGCGCGAAGTCCGGCCGCTCCTCCTCGAAGACGTATTCGGTCGCGAACGGACGCTGCCACGTGTGGTGGGCCACGGGAACGTCGACCAGCCCTGCAATGTCGAGGATTCGCCAGTCGGTGTACCAAAGGTGCGCGCCCATGTCGACGTCGAGCAGCGTGACGTCCTCCAGGCCCAGGCGCGCCTGCACCCAACGCATGTAGTTGACGCGCTTGCGGATGTCCCGCGGCTGGGTCTCGGGCTTCTCGAGGTACGTGCGGGTCCAGGCGGCGTTCGGCGCCGCGACGCCCGCCACGGCCGCCACGACGAGCACGGTGCCGGCGCGCAGCGTCCACGCGCGCGCGCCGACCCGCAGCGCCCGCGCAACGTCCGCCCAGGGGATGCCGGCGACCCCCTCGACGAGCCCCGCCCCGAGGAGGGTGAAGAGCGGCACGCTCGTGAGCGAGAACCAGCGGTAGCCCTTCATCCAGTCGCCGCCGGACCACACCGCGAAGAACACCCCCGCGCACAGGCTGGCCCACGCGCTCCCGCGGACGAGCCACCCGGGCGCGGTGAGGCTCACCAGCCCCACGAGCGCGGCGGCGCCGACGAGCGTGGCGATGCGGATCACGTCCCAGTGGCCGGACAGCCACAGCGTGCCGCGGCCGAGCACGGCGTCCGGAAGGCCGCTTCGGCCATCCCAGAGCGTCACGAGCGCACAGGCCGCGGTCAGCGCCAGCACGCCCGCCCGGCGACGACCGGACGTGCCGGCCGCGCCGAGTGCCACGACCGGGAGCGCCCATCCCAGCTGGGTGCGCGTCACGTAGTCCTTGACGTACTTCCAGCCCGCGCCGTTCCAGTTGAGCGGCGCGAAGGCCTTCTCCTTGGCGTAGTACGTGTTGGGCCACGGCCACGCGAAGTACCACCACCGCCAGGCCTGGTAGGCGGCCCAGGGCACCACGAGGACGAGGCCCCACGCGAGCAGGTCGCGCGCGACCGGCGCCACCGCGCGCCCCTCGCGACGGGCCTGTCGGGCGCTGCGGGCGCTCGCCACGACCCGCGCGAACACCGCGACCGCCACGTAGGCGAGCCCGTCCGGGCGCGTGGCCGACAGCAGGAAGAAGCACAGCGCGCTCCACGGCCGCGGGCGCTCCTCCGTCGCTTCCGACGCGAGCCGGAGGATGCCGACGCCGAGCAGCGCGCAGAACAGGCTGTTCTCCAGGCCGGAGGCGTTCCACATCACGAACTGGGTGCTGGCCGCCAGCATCGTCGGGGCCGCGAGGATCCACGGACGGTCGGCGTGTTCGGGCACCGCGCGGCGCACGAGGCCCCAGCAGGCGAACAGCGCCACCACGCCCAGCACCCAGCCCAGCACCTTGGCCGAGATCCACGGGTCCACGCCGAGCGCCCACGCCAGGGCGATGAGCAGCGTCCACGTCGGGTTGCTGTAGCCCTCGACGCGCTCGCCGCCCGCGAACGCGACGAGCCCGTCGCCCTGGACGAGGTTCCGGGCGTAGGCGAAGGAGATCGCGCTGTCCTCGATGAACCACGGCTGCGGCCAGGCGTAGGCGAGCGTGTGCGCGGTGTAGAGCACCGTCACGCCGGCGAGCATGGCCTGGAGCTGCCGACGGTACCCGGGCGTGGTCCCCGCGAGCCATCGGACGAGGCGCGCGCGCGGACCTTCCAGCGCGGGACTCACCGGCACGGTCGCCTCAGATGCTCTTCGAGCCGTCGGCGCCCACGGACTGCGCGGCCATCTGGCGCTTCAGCTCCTCGAGCTGCGAGCGCGCCGTGGCGTCCTTGGCCTTCTCGCGCACCGCGGCGAGCCGCGCGTCGAGGGAGTTCTCCTTGATCTCCGCGCCGACGTCGGCCTGCGCCTGCAGCTTGCCGATGTGCTCGCGCACGCCATCGAGGGCCTGAATGTCGGCGTCCGTCGACAGCCCGTCCAGGCTCTCCTGGATCTTGATGCGCGCCTCGGCCGTGGCCTTTCTGGCGAGCATCTCGTCGCGCTCGCGGCGCAGCTTCTCGATCTCGCCCTGGAACGACACGAGGGAGTCCTTGGCGTCCTCGGCCTGCTTGTTCACCTTCTCGAGCTGCGCGCGCAGGTCCACCACGGCCGCGTCGAGCTCGTTCTTCTGCTGGAGGAGCACGATGGCCACGTCGTCGTCGCCGCTCTGGACCGCGACCGGAAGCTCCGTGTTCACCCGCGCCAGGTCCTTCTCCTTGGTCTCCAGCTCCGTGCTGATCTTGTTGCGGAGGTACACGATGCCGCTCACGGCCTTCTTCAGCTCCGCGTGGCGCTTGATGCGCTCGTCGATGGCGGCCTGGTAGACCGCTTCGGGGTTGCTCGCCTCGAGCGAGGACACGCCCGTGCTGAACAGGCCGCGGAAGAAGTTGGCGAGGCGTGCGAAGAGGCTCATGGCGATGACTCCGGACCGCGCCCGCATAACGCGTGCGAACGGCCCACGTGTTAGGGACCCTCGTCCCGGAGGCGCCTTGCTCCACGCCCTGCTCGCCCTGCTCGCCCCTCCTGCCGCGGCGGCGGCACCCGTCTCGGAGGCCGGCGGCGGCATCGTGGCGTACGTGGGCGACACCGTGCAGCTCGACGGCAGCGCCTCGAGCGACCCCGAGGGCGGCGCGCTCACGTGGACGTGGACGCAGGTCGCCGGCCCGGAGGTCACCCTCACCGAGGCCGACACCGACACCCCGCGCTTCGCCGTGACCGCCCCCGGGACCCTGCGCTTCGAGCTCGTCGTCACCGACCCCGAGGGCCTGGACTCCGCCCCGGACACGGTGACCATCGCGGTGCCCTGGAAGGAGCTCCCGATGCCCGAGGATGCCGGCTGCGCGCACGTTCCCGCGCATCCCGGCGCGACCTGGCTCACGCTCGGCGCGCTGGCGGCCCTGCTCCGGCTCCGCCGACGGCCCTGAACGCGTCCGTGGGTGCGTCCTCCTGGGGCGGGGGCACGCCCCCGCAACGCCCCCGTCGGCGCGCGTCGGATCGGCAACTCGCGGCGATCCTCGCGGCCGCCGACGCCACCACGCCGGCCGCGGCCCGCATCGCGCGGGACCCGGTGCAGTTCCCGCGGGCCTATCGGGACCCGGCCGACATCGAGGTCGCCGCCGTCCTCGCGGCGATGTACGCCTACGGTCGGGTGGACCTGTTCCTGCCGGTGGTCGCCCGCATCCTGGCGGTGGCCGACGCCCACGGCGGCCCCGCCGCCTTCGTGGACGCGCCCGACCCGCGCGGCCTCGCGGCGCTGACGGGCGTGACCTACCGATGGAACACCCCCGCCGACCTGCGCATGCTGCTGGCGCTGCTGCGCGCCGCACGGGCGCGGCACGGCAGCCTGGGCGCGCTGTTTCCCGCGGAGCGCCCCGCAGCCGAATCACTCGGCGAAGCCATCGACGCGCTGCGCACGCTGGCGCCCCCGGACGCGCCCCGGAGCTTCCGCACGTGGCTCCCCCACCCCCGCGAGGGCAGCGCCTGCAAGCGCTGGCTCATGCTCCTGCGCTGGATGGTCCGACGCGATGACGTGGACCTGGGCGCCTGGCCGCACCTGCACCCGCGGGACCTCGTGATCCCGCTGGACACGCACGTCGGGCGCATCGCGCGGCTGCTCGGCCTCACCACGCGCCCCAACGCCGACTGGGCCGCGGCCGAGCAGGTCACGGCGCGGCTGCGCGCGCTCGATCCCGACGACCCGGTGCGCTGGGACTTCGCGCTGGCGCACCTCGGCATCTCGGGCGGCTGCCGCGGCCACCACGACCCGCAGGTGTGCCCGGGCTGCCCGGTCGTGACGGCCTGCGCGGCGGGCCGCACCCGGCGGGGGGCGTTGCGGGGGGCAGCCGGCCCCCCGCCCCAGGAGCCAGCTGGATAGGCGCCGCCCCATGCGCGATGACACCATGGGCCTCACCGCACTCTCCACCCCGCAGCTGCGCACGATCCTGCGCGCGCTTCACCGCGCGGAGATCGCAGCCCCGCTCGACATCGTCGCGCTGACGCGCATCGGGCTGCAGGAGCCGGCCGAGGCCGTGCTCCGGCAGCTTCGTGGGCTGGACGCGGCCGGTACGCGCGCCGTGCTGGTGTGCGTGCTCGCCGAGCGACTCAGGGACGCTCGATGACCGCCGCGGCGCCCATGCCGCCGCCGATGCACATGCTGACGAGACCGTAGCGCACGTTGCGGCGGGCCATCTCGTGCACCAGCGTCGCGACGAGCTTGGCGCCGGTGCAGCCGAGCGGGTGACCGAGCGCGATGGCGCCGCCGTTCACGTTGACCCGCGCAGGGTCGATGCCCAGCTCCTTCATGACCGCCAGCGACTGCGCGGCGAAGGCCTCGTTCAGCTCGATGAGACCGATGTCGTCGAGGGTGAGCCCCGCCTTGGCGAGCGCCTTCGGGATGGCCGCCACCGGGCCGATGCCCATGATCTCGGGCGGCACGCCCGCGACCTGGTAGCTGCGCAGGATGCCCACGATCGGAACGCCCAGCGCCTCCGCGCGCTCCCGGGCCATGACCAGCGTGGCGGCGGCGCCGTCGCTGGTCTGGGAGCTGTTGCCCGCCGTGACCGAGCCGTCCTTGCGGAACGCGGCGCGCAGCTTGCCGAGCGCCTCGAGGGTCGTGTCGGCGCGGGGCCCTTCGTCGGTGTCGAAGACGATGTCCTTCCAGTGCACGCCGTCGGGCGCCACGCGCGTCTTCAGCGGGACGATCTCGTCCTTGAAGCGGCCCGCGGCGATCGCGGCCACCGCCTTCTGGTGGCTGGCGAACGCGAAGGCGTCCTGCTCCGCGCGGGAGATTCCGTACTTGTCGGCGACGAGCTCCGCGGTGATGCCCATCGGCGTGTAGGCCTCCGGGCGCGTGGCGACGAGGCCGGGGTGCGGCGACGGCTTCTGCCCGCCCATCGCCACCTGGCTCATGCTCTCCACGCCGCCCGTGAGCGCCGCGTCCTGCCAGCCCGCCTGGATGGCGGCTGCGGCCTGCGCGAGCGACTGGAGACCGCTGCTGCAGAAGCGGTTGACGGTCGCCGCCGGCACCGTGTCGGGGAGGCCCGCCACGAAGCTGGCGATGCGCGCCACGTTCATGCCCTGCTCGGCCTCGGGCATGGCGGTGCCGATGATCACGTCGTCGAGGCCCGCCGCGTCGAACCCCGGCACGCGCGCCAGGCACCCGGCCATGACCTGCCCGAGCATCTCGTCGGGACGGGTGTCCTTGAGGCCTCCCTTTCCGCTCTTGCCCACCGCGGTGCGAACCGCGGACACGATGGCGACGTCACGCATGTCTCATTCCTCCGATGGGCTAGTTGCGAAGCGGCTTGCCGGTCTGCAGCATGTGCTGGATCCGGGCCTGGGTTTCGGGGGTGCCGCAGAGCGACAGGAACGCCTCGCGCTCCAGGTCGAGGATGTCCTGCTCGGTGCGCACGGCGCCGCCGGCGCAGTCACCGCCCGTGAGCACGTAGGCGAGCTTCTTCGCGACCGTCACGTCGTGGTCGGTCACGAAGCCGCCCTGGTGCATCTGGAACAGGTACGCCTCGATGGCTGCGCGGCCGCTCGCGCCGGGCAGCTTGAAGCTCGTGCGCTCCCTCGGCTCCCACCCGCCCGCCACGAGACCGAGGGCGGTACGCTTCGCCTCCCACAGCAGGCGGCTGGGGTCCATGACGACCTTGTCGTGCGGGCGGATGTACCCCATCGCCTGGGCCTCGCGGACGCTGCCGGAGACCTTCGCGGTGGCGATGTTCTTGAAGGCCTCCTGCACGAAGGGGTTGGAGTCGAACACGACGCCGGGCGGCTGGTCGCCCAGGAAGCGCGCCAGCATCTCCTTGCAGCCGCCACCCGCGGGGATGACGCCCACGCCGAGCTCCACGAGGCCGGCGTAGAGCTCCGCGCCGGCCACGGTCGCCGCGGAGTGCATGGTCACCTCGACGCCGCCGCCGAGCGCGAGCCCGTGCGGGGCCGTCACGACCGGCTTGCGGTGGTGCTTGGCGGCCATGAGCCCGTCCTGCATCCCGCGGATGGCGCCCTCCAGCCCCGCCCAGTCGCCCTGCATCGCGAACATGAGCACCATGAGCAGGTTCGCGCCCGCGCAGAAGGCCGGGGCGATGCCCGCCGGAGCGCCTTCGTTGCCGACCACGAGCGCGTCGTAGCGGTCGGCGTCCAGCCACTCCAGCGCCTGCTGGTAGAGCGGGAAGATCTGGTCGTCGAGCGCGTTCATCTTCGAGTGGAACTCGAGGCAGAGCACGCCGTCGCCGAGGTCCAGGAGCGAGGCGGACACGTTGCGTGCCACCTCGCCGCCGCGGGCGCGTACATCGTCGAGGAAGATGTGCGACGGGTTGGTCGGGACCGGCGTGCTCGCGCCGCCCCAGTAGGTGCGCGTCGCGTCCTCACGGGCGTAGAAGTGGGTGCGGCCGCTCGCGAGCATGGCCTTGACCCACGCCGGCACGGTACGGCCCTCGGCCTCCATGCGCGCCACGGTCTCGGCCACGCCGAGCGAATCCCAGCTCTCGAACGGCCCCTGCTCCCAGCGGAAGCCCCACTTCATCGCGTTGTCGATGTTCACGATGTCGTCGGCGATCTCGCCCACCCGCTCGGCGGCGTAGAGCAGCACGTCGGCGGTGACCTTCCACGCGAACTGCCCGCCCGCGTCGGCGCTGTTGACGATGATCCGGGCCCGCTCGGCTGCGGTCTCCGCGGAGCGGGCCGCGCCCAGGCAGTCCATGCGGACCTTCGTGGCGGGCTTGTAGTCCATCGTCGCGAGGTCCAGCGCGAAGATCTCGCTCTTGCCGCCGCCCTCGGGCTTCACCTTCTTGTAGAAGCCGACGCCCGACTTGTCGCCCAGGGCGCCCTTGCCGATGAGATCGCGCACGTAGGCCGGCACGGTGAACCAGTCGCGGTTCGCGTCCTCCGGCGCACCGGCATGGATGCCCTCGATGACGTGCGCGAGCGTGTCCAGCCCCACGAGATCGGCGGTGCGGAACACGGCGCTGTCCGGCCGGCCCATGGGCTTTCCGAAGATGGCGTCGACCTGCTCGACGGACAGCCCGGCCTCCGCCATGCGGCGGAAGATCGAGACCATGCCGAAGGTGCCGATACGGTTCGCGATGAACGCGCTCGTATCCTTGGCGTACACGATGCCCTTGCCCAGCTTGCGCTCGCCGAAGTCCGCGACCGCCGCGACCACGGCGGGATCGCACTCCGGATGCGGCACCAGCTCGAGCAGACGCATGTAGCGCACCGGGTTGAAGAAATGCATCACCAGCAGGTGCCGGCGCATGTCCTCGGACATGCCGGCGCCCATCGCCGCGATGGACAGGCCCGAGGTGTTGCTCGCCACGATGGTGCCGGGGCGGCGGTTGGTCTCGACCCACCCGAAGACCTTCTGCTTGATGGCCATCACCTCGGCGACGACCTCGATGACCAGGTCGCACTCCGCAAGGCGAGACGCGTCCGCCTCGTACTCGGCCGGCGCGATGCGCCCGAGCGCGGCCGGAGAGAACAGCGCGGCGGGCTTCAGCTTCGTGATGTTGGCGATGCCGTTCTTCGCGAGCTGGCGCGGATCCCCGCCGTCCTTCGGCGCGATGTCGAAGAGGAGGCTCGGCACGCCGGCGTTGGCGAGGTGGGCCGCGATGCCCTGCCCCATGACTCCTGCGCCGAGAACGGCGACCTTCCGGATCTCCATCGCACCCTCCTGAATGAGCGTTCATTCATGTATCCGGCTGCGGGAGGAGCG